>SMLU01000001.1:0-310865 GCA_007859745.1 Phycisphaerae bacterium RAS1
TCGCTCAACTGCACCGCCGGTCCGGCCGTCTGCACCCATTCGTAGCTGAGGTTCTGGCCTTCGACATCGCTGCCGCCGGCGCTGAGCTGCACCAGCGCGTTTTCATCCACGCTCACATCCTGCCCGGCGTCGGCGGAGGGCGCGTCATCGTCGGCGTTCACGTGCACCGTGACCGAATCGACGCTGGTGTTCGTCCCGTCGCTGACTCGCAGCTCGAACGTCACATCCGTATTCGCCACGCCCTCCGGCGCGCTGAAGCTCGGCGTGGCCGCGTTCGGATCGCTCAACTGCACCGCCGGTCCGGCCGTCTGCACCCATTCGTAGCTGAGGTTCTGGCCTTCGACATCGCTGCCGCCGGCGCTGAGCTGCACCAGCGCGTTTTCATCCACGCTCACATCCTGCCCGGCGTCGGCCGAGGGCGCGTCATCGTCGGCGTTCACGTGCACCGTGACCGAATCGACCGACGTGTTCGTCCCGTCGCTGACTCGCAGCTCGAACGTCACATCCGTATTCGCCACGCCCTCGGGCGCCGTGAAGCTCGGCGTCGCACCATTCGGGTTGCTCAACTGCACCGCCGGCCCGGCCGTCTGCATCCACTGGTAGGTCAGGGCGTCGTTGTCGGCGTCACTCGTCGACGCGCCACTCAACGTGACTTCGGTTCCCTCTTCAGCGGTCTGATCTTCGCCCGCGGAGGCGACCGGGGCCGAGTTGTACTGCGCCGCCATCTCGCCGTCAGCAAAGCTCACCGACTCGAGATTCGTGTGGTTGACGGTGAACGCTCCGCCGTCCGGCAGCGTCACCACGATGCGGCCGGCCGAAATCTGTGCATCGCTGGAACGGAACGAGCGTAAATCGAGCGTGTCGCGGTCGGCGCCGCCATCCACCGTGTAGGTGTTGCCGGCCTGCGGCGATTCGATGCGGAGCGTATCGTCACCGGCGTCCCCGTAGAGCATGTCGTCGCCCGCGCCGCCAATCAGCAGGTCGCTGCCATCGCCGCCGCGCAGCGTGTCGCTGCCCATGCCGCCGTCGAGCACGTCGCGACCACCGCCGCCGGCAAGCGCATCATTGCCGCCGCTGCCGCGAATGTTGTTGATATTCGCGTTTCCGGTGAGCGTGTCGCTGCTCGCGGTTCCGGTCAACGTCACGCCACCCAGGCCCGCGCCGAGATTGCGAATCTGGTCGTGCGTGAGGCCGTCCTTCTGGGCCGCGGAAAGCGTATTGAACCAGTTGGCATTGGGAATCGACGCGATCTGCGCCGGCGTCAGCTCGGCTATTCGATCCGCCGGAACATACCGGAAGTTTGAATAGGAGAGCGCCTGAATCTGGCTGGTGCTGAGCATTTCGCGCTGCGACGCCGTCAGGTGGCCGATGCTCACATTGGCCGTGTTCAACGCCTGAACCTGCGTCTCATCCAGCGACGCGCGCGCATCGGCCGACATCGTCGCGAACCAGTCGCTGTTCGGAATCGTCGCGATCTGCGACGGCGTCAGATGATCTACGCCAGTGGCGGACAGGTAACGGAAATCCGTGTAGCGCAAATCATCAATCTGCGTCGGCAGCAGCATCTCGCGCTGCGACGGCGTGAGGTGCCCGATGCTCACGCTGGCCGTATTCAGCGCCTGAACCTGCGACTCGTCCAGCGACGCGCGCGCATCCGCCGACATCGTCGCGAACCAGTCGCTGTTCGGGATCGTCGCAATCTGCGCCGGCGTCAGATGATCCACGCCGTTGGCCGAGAGGTAGCGGAAATCCGTGTAGCGCAGATCATCAATCTGCGTCGGCAGCAGCATCTCACGCTGTGACGGCGTCAGGTGGCCGATGCTGACGCTGGCCGTGTTCAGCGCCTGAACCTGCGACTCGTCCAGCGACCCGCGCGCATCCGCCGACATCGTCGCGAACCAATCGCTGTTCGGGATCGTCGCAATCTGCGCCGGCGTCAGATGATCCACGCCGTTGGCCGAGAGGTAGCGGAAATCCGTGTAGCGCAAATCATCAATCTGCGTCGGCAACAGCATCTCACGCTGCGACGGCGTGAGGTGCCCGATGCTCACGCCGGCCGTATTCAGCGCCTGAACCTGCGACTCGTCCAGCGACCCGCGCGCATCCGCCGACATCGTCGCGAACCAATCGCTGTTCGGGATCGTCGCAATCTGCGCCGGCGTCAGATGATCCACGCCGTTGGCCGAGAGGTAGCGGAAATCCGTGTAGCGCAAATCATCAATCTGCGTCGGCAACAGCATCTCACGCTGCGACGGCGTGAGGTGCCCGATGCTCACGCCGGCCGTATTCAGCGCCTGAACCTGCGACTCGTCCAGCGACCCGCGCGCATCCGCCGACATCGTCGCGAACCAATCGCTGTTCGGGATCGTCGCAATCTGCGCCGGCGTCAGATGATCCACGCCGTTGGCCGAGAGGTAGCGGAAATCCGTGTAGCGCAGATCATCAATCTGCGTCGGCAGCAGCATCTCACGCTGCGACGCCGTCAGGTGGCCGATGCTCACGCTGGCCGTGTTCAGCGCCTGAACCTGCGCTTGGTCGAGCGACCCGCGCGCATCGGCCGACATCGTCGCAAACCAGTCGCTGTTCGGAATCGTAGCGATCTGCGCCGGCGTCAGGTGATCCACGCCATTGGCGGACAGGTAACGGAAATCTGTGTAGCGCAGATCATCAATCTGCGTCGGCAGCAGCATCTCACGCTGCGACGCCGTCAGGTGGCCGATGCTCACGCTGGCCGTGTTCAGCGCCTGAACCTGCGACTCGTCCAGCGACCCGCGCGCATCGGCCGACATCGTCGCAAACCAATTCGAGTTCGGAATCGTCGCGATCTGCGTCGGCGTCAGGTAGTCGGCCTGGTCGGCGTTCAGATTGCGGAACTGCGTGTAGTTCATCGCGTGGACCGACGTCTCGACCTGCGGATCGCCCACCGCGATCTCCACCGTGTCGGTATACGTCGCACCGGCGGCGTCAGTGACGGTCACCTCAAACGTCAGCGTCGTAATCCCGGTCGTCCCCGGCGCCGTAAACGTCGGCGACGCGGCGCCGGCATCGCTGAGCGCCACGCTCGGCCCGCCCACCTGCCGCCACTGATAACCGATCGCATCATTGACATCCGCGTCGTGGCTGCCGGCCGCACTGAGCGCCACCGTCGAGCCCTCGTGGACATACTGATCGGCCCCGGCGTCGGCGACCGGCCCTTCGTTCACGCCGGCGACGTGCACCGCCAGCGTGTCGACGCTCACGTTCGTTCCGTCGCTCACGCGCAGCTCGAACGTCACGTCTGCCTGGCCCGCGACGTTCGGAGCGGCAAACGTCGGGTTCGCCGCGTGCGCGTCGCTCAACTCGACTTCCGGCCCGGAGGTCTGGACCCATTCATAGGAGAGGCTCTGACCTTCACTGTCCACGGCCGAGGCGTTGAGCTGAACCGTCGCGCCTTCAACAACGCTCTGGTCCTGACCCGCGTCAGCGCTGGGCGCGTCATCGTCCGCGTTCACGTGCACCGTGACCGTGTCCACCGCCAGGTTCGTCCCGTCACTCACGTGAAGCTCAAACGTCACGTCCGTGTTGGCGACTCCCTCGGGCGCGTCAAACGTCGGACTCGCGGCCTGCGGGTCGCTGAGCTCGACGTTCGGACCGGAGGTCTGCACCCAGCGATAGGTCAGCGTGTCGCCCGCGTCGTGATCGAATGAATGCGATCCATCCAACTGCACCACGGCCCCCTCCTCCGCCGTGAGGTCGCCGCCCGCGTCGGCGGTCGGCGCCGCGTTCAGTACGACCTCGTCGCCGATGTCAGAATCGGCGGCGTCATCGGCGACCGGCGCGTCGCCGCTGCCTGAGTGCGCGAGCTCGGCTCGATGCGCCTCCGCCGCGCTGATCATGCTCGAGTCAGCGCTGTGCGTGTCGGCTGCGACGTTGGGGTCATCCGCCAGCTTGATCTTCTCAATCTGGCTGTGGTGAATCGAGAACTGCCCGCCGTCGTCGAGCGCCACGTCCACGCGCCCACGCGAGAGCGTCACCTGGCTGCTGTCATAGCTCGACAGGTCCAGCGTGTCGGTGTCCGCGCCGCCTGAGACGGCGTAGACGTCGCCATCCTGCGCACCAGAGAACGTGAAGGTGTCTTTCCCCTTGCTGCCATAGAGGGTGTCATGCCCCCCGCCGCCGTCGAGCGCGTCGTTGCCGGAACCGCCGTCGAGGGTGTCGTCGCCGCCGCCGCCGCGGAGCGTATCGTTCCCGCTTTCGCCAATAAGCGTGTCCTGTCCATCGCCGCCCTGCAGCGTGTCGTTGCCCTTGCCGCCGCGAAGCGTATCGTCTCCCTGGTCGCCGCTGATCTCGTCATTCCCGCTGTCGCCGTAAAGCGTGTCGTCGTCTGCACCGCCGGAGATCGAATCGTCGCTTGAGCCGCCGCGGACTTCGTCGCGTCCGGCCCCGCCGCGGATCGTGTCCTCGCCGCTGTCGCCGTAGATCCGGTCATGCCCGTCATCGCCGTCGAGCAGGTCGTCGCCCTTGCCGCCGCGAACGGTGTCGTGCCCGTTGCCGCCGCTCACGGTGTCGTCGCCGCTGTCGCCGAAGAGCGTGTCGTTTTCGCCCCCGCCGTGGATCAGGTCGTCGCCGCCGTTGCCGTCAATGACATCCACGGCGTCGCTGCCGTCAATCGTCTCCGCCGCGCTCGTGCCGTCGGTGTGTTCCACGCCGTCGGCGTCCACCCACGTGGCCGACATCAAGATGCGCTGCTCGAGCGTCTCGACGCGAAACGTCGCCTTCGCCGGCGCGGGCGACTCGCCGTCGCCGGAGCACGCCGCGCTGTCAATGGACGAAGTCTGCCCCTGATCCTTGTTCGACGTGCTCATCGGTCCGCCTCTTCGAGCAACGCGGCGACGCCCGAAGCGCCCGACCATCGGCCCCGCTTCCGTCGCCGTAATAAGGAGTATGGGAATCGTTCGAGCGTCCGGTGGAATATTCCGCACCGTCGCCGACGACCACACGATGCGCGTCTTCCATGGCATGAATTCGCGGACGCGCTGGAGCAAACAGACGGCCGGACCGGCTCGGCGTTGCTATAATGCCCTTATCGCGTCGGCTGGGCTGCCGCTGGGATGGCGTCACCCCGTCCGATCTTATTGCCGCAAGTTCTCTTGGAAGGGAGAAGCACGATGTCTCATTCGCTATTCAGCCTTCGCCGTTACGCCGCCGCCGGGCTATGTCTCGCCGGTCTGGCGCTCGCCGCCGAGCGCGCCTCCGCCGCCGGCACGCCGCTGACAACCACGCGCATCATCAACGGCCTGGCGCGCCCGCTCTTCGTCACCGCTCCGCCCGGCGACTTTGGCCGCATCTTCATCGTCGAGCAGTTCTCCGGCACCACGGGCCGCATTCGGATTCTGAACATCCCCGGCAACACGCTCAACGCCACTCCATACCTGTCGGTTTCACCCGTCTCAACCGGAAACGAGCAGGGCCTGCTCGGCCTCGCCTTTCACCCGGACTTCCTGAGCAACGGCTATTTCTGGGTGAATTACACCAACAACGTGGGCACGACCGTCATCGCCCGCTACCGCGCCATGGGCGACCCCGCCACCGCCGCCACCGCCGACCCCGCCTCCGCCACTACCGTTCTCACGATCGCCCAGCCCTTCACCAATCACAACGGCGGCTGGATTGCGTTCGGCCCCGACGGCTATCTCTACGTTGGCATGGGCGACGGCGGCAGCGCTAACGACCCCAACGGAAACGCCCAGAACATCAACGTCCTGCTCGGAAAAATGCTCCGCATCGACGTCGACGGCGCCGACGGCGTCCCCGGAAATGATGACGACGACGGCGCCATCGGCGTCACCAACCCGCCCTACACCAACCCGCCCGACAACCCCTTCGTCGGTGTCGCCGGCGCCGATGAAATCTGGGCCTACGGCCTGCGCAACCCGTGGCGCAACAGCTTCGACCGGCTCACTGGCGACCTCTTCATCGCCGACGTCGGCCAGAATGTCTGGGAAGAGGTCAATTTCCAGCCCGCCGCCAGCGCCGGCGGTGAGAACTACGGCTGGCGCTGCATGGAAGGCGATAACTGCACCGGACTGAGCGGCTGCATCTGCGAGATCGGCTGCGGCAGCAACGTGCTCAGGTGCCCCTTCACGCAGTACCAGCACGTCGGCAGCTACTGCTCGATCACCGGCGGCTACGTCTATCGCGGCTGCCGCATCTGGGACCTGCGCGGCACCTACTTCTACTCCGACTATTGCGCCAACCACACGTTCGCGCTGCGCTACGACCTCATCGACGGCGTCACCAGCTTCGAGGACATCAGCCTCGAGATCGACCCGCCCGGATCGCTGCTGATTAACGCCATCACCTCGCACGGCGAAGACGCCGCGGGCGAAATCTACATCTGCGACCAGGGCGGCGAGATCTACAAGCTGATCCCCAACGGCCCGGTCGTCGGCGATTGCAACGCCGACGGCACCATCGACATCCTGGATATCAACCCCTTCGCGGACCTGATCGCCAACGCGTCCTACGACTACGTGGCGGACATCAATCTCGACAACGCCGACAACATCCTGGACATCAACCCGTTCGTCGCGCTGCTCGCGAACCCCTGCCCGTAGCCAGGGCCGTAGCGTCGGACCTCCGTGTCCGACGACGCACGAAAACCCCGTAGGGTCCGCTGTGCGGCCCCATTCGGCCACAGCTCGTAGGGTCCGCTGTGCGGACCCATTCGGCCGCAGGCGCTTTCTTGCGCCAAACGCGCGCGGATGCCCGCAGGCGCACTGTAAAGAAGCGCAAAGCCGTCCCTTGCGCTTCTTTTCTTCCCCGACCTTGTTGCCTTACGCGGCCCGCCGCAGAATCAGAGTGCGCGCTGTGATCGCGATCGGCGCCGCGGGAGATCGTCTCCCGCGGGCCGCTCGCACTTTGAAGTCCACGGAGACGGAGACACCACATGGATCGACTCGCGCGATTCTTCCTGCTCTCGGCGACGCTCGGATGCGCCGCAAGCGCACTGGCTCAGGGCCTGCCCCCCGTCCCCTTCCCGCCCCAGAACCCGCTCACCGAACCCAAACGCGTTCTGGGAAAAATCCTCTTCTGGGATGAACAGCTCTCCAGCGACAACACCGTCTCCTGCGGAACCTGTCACCGCCCCGGAACCGCCGGCGTCGACCCGCGCATCGGACGCCACCCGGGCCTCGACGCCGCCCTGAACACTGCCGACGACGTGCTCGGTTCTTTCGGCGTCATTCGCTCGGACGAGAACGGCGACTACGACAAGGACGTGCTTTTCGGCCTTCAGCCGCAGGTCACGCGGCGCGTCACGCCCGACGCCATCATGGCGATGTACGCCCCATCGACCTTCTGGGACGGCCGGGCCGGCCCGTCCTTCACCGATCCGCAGACCGGACAGGTGCTGATCCCCGTCGGCGGCGCGCTCGAAGCGCAGGCGCTGGCCCCGATCGCCAGCGACGTTGAGAAAGCGCACGAGGCGATCACGTGGACTGAAATCCTGGACAAGCTCGCCGCCGCCCGCCCGATGACGCTGGCGACCAACCTCCCCGCCGACATGGCCGCGGCCATCGCCGCCAATCCAACCTATCCCGAGCTGTTCGCGGCAGCGTTCGGCGACGGCGCCATCACGGCGGCCCGCATCGGCTTCGCGATCGCGACTTACGAGCGTACGCTGCTGCCCAACCAGACCCCGTGGGACAGCTTCATCGCCGGCAACCCGGGCGCCCTGACGCCCGGCCAGACGCAGGGCTGGAACTTCTTCCAGAACTCCCCCTGCTCGATCTGCCACGCCCCGCCGCAGTTCACGAACAACACCTTCCGCAACATCGGCCTGCGCCCGATCGCCGAGGACAACGGCCGCCAGGCTGTGACCAACAACCCGGCCGACCGCGGCCGCTTCAAGGTGCCCACGCTGCGCAACGTCGGCCTGAAGAACCGCTTCATGCACACCGGCCAACTCCCCGATCTGAACGCCGTGATCAACTTCTACGGCGCTGGCGCGGCCCAGTTCCCCGATAACCGCGATCCAATCATGCCGGTCGGCGTCCCGCCGCCGGTGCGCCCGGCGCTGATCGACTTCCTCTCGAACGGCCTGCGCGATCCGCGCGTCGCGGCCCAGACATTTCCGTTTGACCGGCCGACGCTGCACACGGAGCTTCCCGCCAATCCGCTGCTCACCGCCAACGGCTCCGCCGGCAGCGGCGGCATCGTGCCGGTGATGATCGCGGTCGTCCCGCCCAACGTCGGCAACAGCGATTTCAAGATCGGCGTGGATCGGGCGCTGGGCGGCGCGAATGCGTTCGTCCTGATTTCGTCCAATCCGCCGGTGAACAACGTGCTGATTCCGAATCAGACGATCGGGCCGATCGTGCTGAACGGCAGCGGCGCCGGCAACGGCTACGGTACGTTCCACTGGCCTATCCCGGCCGACGGCGGACTGAACGACAACGTCGTGTTCATGCAGTGGCAGATCGAAGATCCGGCCGGCGCCGGCGGCGTCGCCCGCACGCGCGTGGCTCAGCTCACGCTCTTTTGCAACAACTGCCCGCCGACGGTCGGCGACATGAACTGCGACGGCGTCGTGAACATCCTCGACGTCAACCCGTTCATCCTGGCCCTCGAAGACCCGGCCGGCTACGCGGCGCAGTTCCCCGACTGCAACATCAACTCGGGCGACGTCAACAACGACGGATCGGTGGACATTCTCGATATCAACCCGCTGGTCTCGCTGATCGGCGGATGACGTAGCGCCGGCCCCCCGTGGCCGACGCTGCGCATTCGGGTGGGACGGGCGTCTCGCCCGTCCCTGTTGCGGCCGGGACGGGCGAGACGCCCGTCCCAGCCAATACGTCGGACGCTCTAAACCTCTTCGAACATCTTCAAGTAACTGACGTAGCGCCGCGGGCTGATGTTCCCCTCGTCCACCGCCGCGCGAACCGCACAGCCATCCTCGTCGCGATGCAGGCAGTCGTTGAACCGGCAGCGCGGCACATAGGGCACAAACTCCTCGAAGAACGCCTCAAGCTGCCCCGGATCGACATCCCACAAGTCAAAGCCGCGCACGCCCGGCGTGTCCACAATGAACCCGCCCGTCTCCAGCCGCAGCAGCCGCGCCCGCGTGGTCGTGTGTTTCCCCTTCTCATTCCCATCGGAGACGTCGCCGACGACCAGCCCCAATCCCGGCTCCACGGCGTTGGCGAGCGAGCTCTTGCCGACGCCGCTCTGCCCCGAGAGCGCGCTGATGTGACCGCGCAGCGCCTCGCGAAGCATCTCCACTCCCGTTCCGGTCGTCGCGCTCGTGACCAGGCACTGATATCCGAGACTCTGAAACTCCGCGACAATCTCGATGACGTGGTCGAGGTACGTCGATTCACCCTCCTCGTCCAGCAACTCATCCGTAATCGCGGGTACGACGTTGCGGTCGCGCTCGCGCCGCAGCTCCTCCTCGAAGCCCGACAGCAGGTCCGCCTTGTTGAAGCAGATGATCGGCCGCAGCCCGCCGCGCAGCGCCGCCACCACGTACCGATCGATCAGGTGCGGCTTCAGCCGCGGCTGGGCCACGCTGGCCACGATCACGAGCTGATCGGCATTCGCGGCGATGACATGCTGCCGCCCTCCGGCGATCCCCAGGCGTGCCGTGTCATGCCCGGCCCGCACTCGTCGCGACAGCAGCGACCGCCGCGGCTCGACGCGCTCAATCACGCCGACGTGTTGCCCGTCGTGACAGCCCGACAGGTCGGCGAACCACACGCCATCCCCGACCGTCACCGGCCCACGCTCCTCGATCAGCATCGTGCGCAGCACGCGGCGGATCGTGCACATCCAGACGCCGCCGCCGTCGTCGACGCTGCACACCGCTCCATGCACCTCGGTGATCGTGCCGCGCTTCCAGAGCGATTCGTCGATGAGCGGCGCGTTCTGATCATCGACGATGATCGTCCGCCGGCGCGACAGCTCCCCCTTGGCCCCCATCGACTCGTGCGAGCTCGCGTCCATCGCCGCATCGTCTCCGACCCTGAAACGGCGCGTCAGGTTCTCGCCGCGAGCCCGTGCCTGGCGGTTCTTGCGGAAATCAACGCGGACCTTCCGGCCGGATTTCTTCGCCATGCGCACATGATAGGCCTGCGGAATGCGGGCAGGAAATCTCCACGGCCGGAACCGCCGAAAGTGATCGCCGCGAAATCCAACCGGCCGGCGACTGCGTATCCCATGCGACCGCGCGCCGCCGCAGGCGCGCACACAACCTGAAATTGCCAAGGAGCATGCGATGCGATTTAACCGTCCGTCCCGGCTGGCCGGACTCGTGCTGGGGACCGCCGCCGCGGCCATCCCCGCCAGCGCCTCCAGCCACCGCGAGGCCCCCTTCGTCACCGAGCACCCCAAGGTCGATGCAACCGATTTCTACATGTTCCGCAGCTACGAGCCTGGCCGCGAGGACCACGTGGTGCTGATCGCCAACTACGTGCCGTTCGAAACGCAGTATGGCGGGCCAAACTATTTCCAGCTCGATCCGAACGCGCTGTACGAAATCCTGATTGACAACAACGGCGACGCCCGTGAAGACCTCACGTTTCAGTTCCGCTTCAACAGCGAACTGCGCGACATCGCTCTGCCGATCGGCCCGCCCGGCGCTGCGAAGATGGTCAGCATCCCACTGGTCAACGCGGGCCAGATCAGCGCCGACGACATGTCGGTTCAGAATGTGCTCGAACGCTACGAGGTCACGCTGGTCCGCGGCGACCGCCGCAGCGGACAGCGCCGCCCGGTCGAGACGACCAGCGGCGCCCGCCGCCTCAGCAAGCCGTTCGACAATATCGGCGCCAAGTCGATCCCGAACTACGAGGACTACGCTCGCCGCTTCATCTACAACATCCGCATCCCCGGCTGCGACCAGACCGGCCGCGTGTTCGTGGGCCAGCGCAAGGACCCCTTCGTCGTGAACCTGGGCGAGACGTTCGACCTCGTCAACATCACCAACCCGCTCGGAGCGGTGGACGCGGAGGCGGACGACCTGGCCGACGACAACATCACCTCGATCATCCTGGAGCTGCCGATCGCGTGCCTGACGACGGCCGGCAATCCGACCATCGGCGCGTGGACCGCCGCCAGCCTGCGCCAGGCGCGCGTGCTGGATCGCACGCCGAACTTCGACCGCCCGGCGATCGAGGGCGGGGCGTGGGTGCAGGTGTCGCGGCTCAGCGCACCGCTGGTGAACGAGGTGGTCATCGGCCTGAAGGACAAGAATCGCTTCAACGCCAGCGAGCCGAAGGACGACGGCCAGTTCGCTGATTACGTAACGCATCCGACCCTGCCGGCGCTGCTCGAAATCCTGTTCGGTGCGGCCGGCGTCCGCGCACCGACCGCTTTTCCGCGCACCGACCTGGTCGCCGCGTTTCTGACCGGCGTCGACGGATTGAACGTCAACGGCTCGACGGCGGAGATGCTGCGGCTCAATACGAGCATCGCGCCACAGCCGGCCAGCATGCAGAACAACCTGGGCGTCATCGGAGGCGACACCGCCGGCTTCCCCAACGGCCGCCGTCCGGGAGACGACGTGGTCGACATCGAGCTGCGTGTGGCGATGGGCATCCTGCTGCCGGCGGCCGATGCGCCCAGCGGTCAGCTTCCATTCACCGACGGCGCGATCGTCGATGCGAGCTTTTTCGATACACGCTTCCCCTTCCTGCGGACGCCCGTGTCCAGCTCGCCGAACATGACGCCGTAATTGCCGTGCATGATCCGATCCGAGCCGCGACCGTGAGGGAGCGGTTCCGAGAACTTCGCAAGCACCAAATGCTTACGCGCGCGGCTCGGAATGAACCGACGGTTACGGGACAGCCTCTACAAGAAACAGAACAGAGGATCTGGACAATGCGACACCTGAGACACTGGGTACTTTCCGCGATGGCGCTCGCCGGACTGGCCGGCGCTGGCGGTTGTCCGCTGACCAATCCGACTGCCGACGGCAGCACTGGCAATGGCAACGTCAACGACAACACCGGAACCGACAAGGATGCCGGCGGCACGACGCAAGTCAAGCTCGATGCGTTCGTCAAGATACTGCTCAACATGACCAGCGATGACGCCGAGCCGGTCGACGTGGACGCGACGACATTCCGGATTGACGAAGACGCGGCCGCGTTCGACGATTTGTTCGAGGGCAAATGACCGACCCCGCACCGCCGGCCCGCTGACTTCAAGGAGCAACCCAAGATGACCTCGAGACGCACCACCGCTCGAACAACCGCCTTTTTTTCCGCGATGGTGTCGCTGTCATGCGCCGCCCGCGCCCACGACTTCTGGATCGAACCCTCCTCGTTCAGGCCGGCCGGCGGCGAGGCGATACGAATCGCCTTGCGCGTCGGCGAGCAGTTCGACGGCGAGGCCGTGAAGCGCAACGACGAGAAGATCGAGCGTTTCGTCATCCTCGGCCCGGAAGGCGAGAAGCCCGTCGCCGGCCGCGACGGCGCCGACCCGGCCGGGCTGGCGCGCTGCGACAAGCCTGGCGGCTACGTGGTTCTCTACCGCAGCCGGCGCTCGTCGATCGAGCTTGAGGCCGCCAAGTTCGAAAGCTATCTGCGCGAGGAGGGATTGGAGGCGATCATCGCGCAGCGCGCCGCCGCCGGGCAGAGCGACAAGCCGGGCCGCGAGGTCTATTCGCGCTGCGCCAAGGCGCTCATCCGAGTCGGCGACGGCCCGCAGGCGGACCGCCGTGCAGGCCTGCCGCTCGAACTCATCGCACTCGACGCCGCCTCCAAGGCCGGCGCCGGCGCTTCATTTGAGCTGTTGTACGACGGCAAGCCCCTCGCGGGCGCGCGGGTCTGCGCACTTCGCAAAGGCGCCGGCGACCAGGAACTGTCCGTTCGCACCGACGCCGCGGGCAGGGTCGAGTTCAAGCTCGACCAACCCGGCGTGTGGCTCATCAAGGCGGTTCACATGACACGCGCCCCGGCCGACGCCAACGCCGACTGGGAAAGCCTCTGGGCGACGCTGACGTTCGAGAAGTAGCAGTCACCCCGTGACTGCGTTGCGATCCGAGCCGCGCGCGTAAGCACGCGGTTCTCCAAACCCCCACCGGCGTTTCTATCCGAGCCGCGCGCGTGAGCAAGCGGTTCTCCAAACCTCCACTCCCTCACGGTCGCGGCTCGGAAAAAACACGCCCCCTTACGGCCCTTACCGCCGCGGCTCGGAACGAGCTCGCTCCATCAAATAAAAAAGAAGCACCCAGCATCTTCCTGCCCGCCGGCTGCGTGAGCCGGATCGGCGTCACGTCGCCCGGCGTGCGGGCCGCGCAGAATCGCGCGGAAAGAGGCTGCGTGCTTCGCGTCGTGAAGATCGGCTGGTGATTCGGACGTCAATCGACTGTTCTTAACAAGCCGCGCCGCTTGCTACAGCAGGCGCGACTTCAGTGGCGCGTTTCGATCGCAAGGCAGAAGCGCCATACACTCGCGTGCGGCGCCGCCAACCCGGCTAATCGTGTTCAGAATGTCGCATAAGATCGTCCGCATCACGCGCGTCTCCCGACTACTTGCCCTTCTTCTTGGCCTTCTTCTTGGCCTTCTTCTTAGCCATCTGGCTACCTCGCAAAAAGGGAAACGGAATTGTCACGCCAACGTAGGCGTGCTCACTCGATCGTCAAAGCGGACGCTGACACGCTTGCTGACCCCCGGCTCTTCCATCGTAATGCCGTAGAGCACATCCGCATGCTGCATCGTCCGCTTGCTGTGCGTAATCACGACGAACTGCGTCCGCGCCAAAAACTCCGTCAGCACGCCATTAAAGCGATCCACGTTCGCTTCGTCCAGTGCCGCGTCGACTTCATCCAGAATTGCGAACGGCGATGGTTTACTCTTGAACACCGCCATGATCAAGGCCACCGCGGTCATCGTCTTCTCGCCGCCCGACAAAAGCGAGATCGATTGCGGCTCTTTTCCCGGCGGACGAGCGATGATCTCGATCCCGCACTCCAGCGGCTTTTCCGGATCTTCCAGAATGACGTCCGCCTTTCCGCCGCCGAAGAGCCGCCGAAACATGTCCCGAAAATTTTCGCGGATTTCGGCGAACGCCGCGCTGAATCGCGCCGTCGACTCCGCGTCCAGCTCGCGAATCAACGCGTCGAGCCGCTCCACCGAGCTGTTCAGGTCGTCGCGCTGCGCGATCAGGTTCTCATAGCGCGGCGTCAGTTCTTCCAGCTCCGCAATCGCGTCGAGGTTCACGTTGCCCAGCCGCGAGATCTTTCCGCGCAGCTCCTCGATCTCGCCGCGGATCGCCTCCCAGTCCTGCTCGCTGTGCTGGTAGGTCGCGACCTGCGCCGCCAGGTCGACGCCCAGCTCGTCGCGCACGCGGACCGCCAGGCCGTCGGCGCGCACCTCAATCTCGCGCAGCGACACCTCGCAGCCGCGCAGCTCTTCGTCCGTCGCTTCGATCTGCCGGTGCAGCTCCCGGGCCGCCGCGCCGCACTGCTCGATCCGCTCGCGCACCGCCTGCCGCTCGGTCCGCAGCTCCAGCGCCTCCGCCTGTTTCTGCTCGCACGCCGGGATGCACGCCTCGCGCCGCTGGCGCGCGTCCAGCAGCTCGCTCCGCGCCGCGTCGATCTGCCGCAGCGACTCGGCCGCGTCGCGCTCGGCGCTGCCCTGCTCAGACAGGAGCGTCTTCAGACTCGTTTCCAGCGCCGCCGCCGCCGCCTCGGCCGCGGACCGCTTTTCGGAGAGGCGCCCGGCCTCGACCAGCGTCTGTGTGTGCGCCGCCGACGCACCGGCCAGCAGCGCGTCCAGCCGCTCGAGTTCCGCCGCCAGGGCCGCCGCCTGCGACTCGTGCGATTCCTGAACGCCGCGCGCCTCGGCGAGCTGCGTCCGGAGCGCTTCAAATTGTGCGCCCAGCTCGCTCAGCGTGCGCCCCAGGCTGGCGAGTTCCGAATCCAATCCGCCGCTTTCGCGCTCGGCGCGCGCCAGCTCGTCATCGATCCGCGCCAGCGTGCTGCGGGCCTCGGACGTGTCGCGCTGCGCCGCGGCGATTTCGGCCAGGGCGCTGTCCCGCTGCAGATGGACGTCGGATGCGGTCGCAGCCAGCTCGCTCCGCGCCCGCTGTGCGTGAACCAGGCTGGCCTCGATCTGCTCGATCTCGCGCTGATGCTGCCGAATCTCGGCTCGGCGCGTAAAGAGGCCCGGCGCGGCGGCGGCGCCGCCGACCAGGATGCGTCCGTTGGCGCCGATTGCGTCACCGTCGAGCGTGACGAAGACGTATCCCTCGGGCGCCTCGCCGGCCAACGCCAGCGCCCGCTCCAGCACGTCCACGACGATCGTCCGGCCGAGCAGCGCCGCAGCCAGATCGCGAAATTCCGAATCGGTGGTCACCCAGTCCGCCGCACACGCGACAAATCCCGGCGCGTCGACATAGCTCCGCGGGGGGGCGGGCTGGATGCGATCCAGCGTAACCACGCCCACGCCGCCCGGAAGCGCCGCGTGCTTGCCCAGCTCGGCGAAGAACGCGTACGTGTCGCGCACCACCAGGTCCTTCTCAAACGTCGCCAGGATCGGCCCGAGAATCGGCAGCCGCGGATCGTCGATCCGCAGCACGTCAGCCACCAGACCGACCACGCCGGCCGAGGGAATCTCACCGCGCCACGCGAGGACGGTTCGTGCGGCCTGATCGATCCCCTCGAAGCGCCGCTCCATGTCCTCGAGCACGGTCAGGCGCGACTGCGCCGCCGTGCGGCTGTCGCGCCAGTGGCCAATCTCCTCGTCCGCGGCTCGCAGTTGCGTCCCGAGCGACTCAAGCTGGGACTCCAGTGCGCGGATTCTTGCGGAGGTCTGCCGCGTCGTTTCTTCCAGCCCTTGCATCCTGTCCGCGACGACCGAGCGCCGCGCGGCCAGGGCCCCGCGCTCGTCCGCGATCTGGGCCAGCCGCGCGTCGTAGCGCTGCGACTCGGCCGCCAGCCGGGTCCGCTCGCGCTCAAGCTGCTCGTGCTGATTCGTCAGCAGCGCCGCCCGCCGCACCGCGTCGAACGCTGCGGCCCGCGCGCCCTCAAGCTGACCGCGCGCGGACTGGCACGCCGCCGCGGCCTGCTCGCGCGCCTGCTGCGAGTGCCGCGCCGCCGCGGCCGCCTGGTCCGACGCCGCGCTCAGCTCGCATAGAGCGCCGCGCTCGTCCGACAACCGCGCCTGCATCGCCGCGAACTTGCCTTCGCAGTCGGCGAGTTGTTTCCGCCGCCGGTCGCGCAGTGCGTCGAGTTCACCCAGCCGCCGCTCGCCCTGCGCCAGCCGCTCGGACAGCGCACTGATGTGCGCCTGAAGCTCGGCGATGGCCGCTTCCGCCGACTGAATCTGCTCGTCCAGCGTCTGCAATCGGCGCTCTTCCTCGGCCGCCAGCGCGTCGCACTGGCCGAGCTCCGTCCGCCGGCCGGTGATCGCGGTTCGCAGCTCGTCCGCTTTCGCGGCCGCCTCGGCCCGCGCTTGCAGCAGCGCGTGATACTCCGCCAGGCTGAACATCGAGCGCAGCTCGCGCAGGCGCGAATCGTAATCCCTGTAGTTGCGCGCCTTGCCGGCCGCCAGTCGCACGCTGCGCAGGCGCTTTTCCAACTCGTCGATCACATCGACCAGCCGCTGCAGGTTGATGCGCGTGCGCTCCAGCTTGCGCTCCGCCTCTTCCCGCCGCGCCTTGTAGCGGCTGATCCCCGCGGCTTCTTCGAAGATTTCGCGGCGTTCGACCGGGCTGGCCTGAATGAGCAGATCGACGCGACCCTGCGCAATGACGCTGTAGGCGTCGGTCCCCACGCCCGTGTCGAGGAACAGCGCTCGCACGTCCTTCAGGCGCGAAACGTTTCCGTTCAGTCGATACTCGCTTTGCCCGTTGCGAAGCAGCGTGCGCGCAACGGACACCTCTTCCTCGTCGCACGCCAGAATCCGCGAGCGGTTGTCAAACGCGAGGATGACCTCCGCGGCCGCGGCCGGCTTGCGCGAGCGCGAGCCGGAGAAGATCACATCCTCCATACACGAGCCGCGCAGGCTCTTGGCCGACTGCTCGCCCAGCACCCAGCGAACCGCGTCGAGGATGTTGCTTTTGCCGCAGCCGTTCGGGCCGACGATGGACGTGATACCCGGGCCGAAGTCGAACTCTGTTCGATCGGCAAAGCTCTTGAACCCGTGCAGCGTGACGCGGCGAAGAAACACGGTGACCCTGATAATTATAAGACCTAAACTAGCCTACTGCAACATATGGTAGTAAGTCTCGCGCTCAAACGCAAGCCCTGGTGCTACGGACGCGACGGACGGGTGCGAGCCCAACACGCTAATGGACGGGGATGTCGATTTATCGCCGGGCGAACGCCGTCCTTGGCGGTGTGTGTCGCGCCGTCCGTAACACGTTTCATAATCATAGGCTTACCGGACTCTGACACAAGCAGAATCCGACGCGCGACCTGAGATTTTTTCGCATTCGAGATTGCATTGTCGGTTTTCGAAGAGTATAACTGAGATTCGTCAGAGTAAGGGTGAGCGGCACCCAACTCGGATTTGTTCCAGGAGGCCAGAAGCACCTCCGCGTCACGTTCCTTGTTTTTTTGAGGGAGATTGAAACGATGAAGAAGCTTTTGACGACTCTTGCAGTTGTGGCCTTCTCGGCTGCCGCTGCACAGGCTCAGACAGCCGCGTCGCGTTGGTTCCTGTCGACCGACGGCCTGTCGGACGGCGGCAACGTGAACAGCCCGGCGGTCGCCCCGGCGAACCTGGCCGGCCTGTCGAACCCGACGCTCGACACGACCGTGTCGACCCGCCTGTACCTGTGGCTGAACGTCACCACCGGCGGCCGCATCTGGAACGGTTTCCAGAACTACCAGGTCGAAGTCCGCGGCGGCACCGCCACGGCCACCGTCACGATTTACAATCTGCCGATGGTCGTTGACTTCGGCGATGACGGCGCGCCCGGTGGCGGCGACGACGTCACCCAGAACCGCTGGGCGTCGACGAACAATGGCTCCGGCCAGGGTTCGCAGAATGTGACCGGCATCACGATGTTCACCGTCGGTGGCATCGGCGCCCGTAATACGGCTCTCCCGCTGGGCGGCGACCCGCACTTCATCAACCCGGCCGGCAACGCGAACGATGCGATCCTCCTGGGTCAAATCGATTTCAGCGCTGGCGGCACCGGCTCGGTGTACATCCACCACGCTCTCGCCTCCGCGGCCACGGCCACGGGCGGCGTCGCCACCGCGAACACGTTCGTTCGCCTTGGCTTCGGCGATGAAGGCGAGGTCTTCTCGGGCGGTTCTGGCGGCAAGACGTCGATCGCGGAAGCGACCCTGACGCCCGAGCCGGCCAGCCTGGCCCTCCTCGGCCTCGCGGCCCTTGCTCTGCGTCGTCGCTAGACCCTAACGAACGGTAGAGTCTCACACACGGCTATCCGGAAGCCCGACGCAAGTCGGGCTTCTCTTTTTGTCCACCCGAGCCGCGACCGTCTTTCCGAGCCGCGACCGTCTTTCCGAGCCGCGACCGTCTTTCCGAGCCGCGACCGTCTTTCCGAGCCGCGACCGTGAGGGAGCGGTTCTTCGAGCCCTCCGCGCCGCACCAATTCTGACTACCCGCCCAACCTCACCCGCCGCCGCGCTCGCTTGCGCTTCGCGTTCGGACCGACCCGGACGGCGCGAAAACTCCGCGAAGACCCCGCGAAAGCCGCCGATGGCCGACGCGACCGTCCACTTCCTCAACGGTCCGCACGCGCTCGAATTCCCGCCTGAGCCGGGGCGAAGTCCGGATCCAACTGAAGCGCTCGCTCGAAGCTCCGGCGCGCCTCCGCCGATCTCCCCTGCGCGGCCAAGGCATGGCCGACGTAGACATGCATCGCCGCCAGGTCCGGCCGCAGCCGGCACGCTTCCCGATAGTGATCCAGCGCGCTTGTGAATTGCTGCTGGGCCATGCACAGCGCGCCCAGGTTCTGATGCGCTAAAAACGCGTACGATGGATGCTCTCGCAGCACGCGGCGGTATTGGTCGGCGGCCTCGTCGAGGCGTCCGCGATACGCCAGCACGTTTCCGACCCCCATCATCGCCGGCGCGTAGTCCGGCTTCTGTTCGAGCGCCCGCTTGAATGCGGCATCAGCGTCGGCCAGGCGATCCAGCCGGGCCAGTTCGTTTGCCAGGAAGTTCCAGCTTCGCCAGTTGCCCGGTCGCACGGACGTGGCTGAAGTCCAGATCGCAAGTGCGGAGTCATAATCGCTGTTTCGTCGGACGGTTGCCGCGCCGAGCGAGACGATCAGCAGGCCCGCGAGCGTCGGGCCGACCAGCCGCGCCGCCGCGCCGCCGCGTAACGCCCGCCCCGCCCGCCAGAGCGCAAAGCCAACGAGAACGCATGGAGCAAGCAGCGGCAGGTACATGCGATACTCACAGGCGATCTCGCGGATGGGCAGGACGCTCGAAGAGGGCGCGAGCGTGGCAAAAAACCACGCGCCGCACAGCGAAACCGGGCTGCGCCGATAGAGCCCCCAAGCCGTGGCTGCGAGAAGCGCCAGAACAAGCAATCCAGGCAGCAGCACGTCCCCGGGCGAACCAGCGATCGGCCAGTCGTAATAATCGACGCATTGCGGCCACGGCCACACGACCAGTCGCAGATAGTGGACAATCACGCCCGCCTGCGTAAGCAAGTACGTCCAGCTTGTCAGTCCTTCCAGCCCAAAGCCGGTCGTCACGCCGCGCGGACTTGAGACCACGAGCGCCGCCAGCACCGCCCACGTCGCCGCCAGCCCGCAATAGAGCCGCCAGCGCGCCCGTAGCGCGCTCGCGAACGTCCCCGAGACAAGGCTGCGGTCGAGCAGCAGCAGAACTAGCGGCGCCGTGACCATCGTCTCCTTGGTCGCCATCCCCAGCGCGCACGCCGCAACCGCGACAATCTGCCAGCGCCGCCTGGCGCGAGCCTCGTCGTAGGAAAGCAGCTCGCCGGCGCTCGGCGCCATGCCGCCGCGCACCGCGGCGTAGAGCGTGAGCGCGTAGAACATCCCCATCAGCGATTCGCAGCGCTTGGCGATGTAGGTCACGCTTTCGGTCTGAAGCGGATGAACCGCCCAGAGCAGCGCGGATGCCAGTGCGATCGGCAGCGCCGCGCCCGGCCAGCGAATGGCGAAAATCGGCCAGGACAGAAGACGACGCAGAAACCCGAACAGCAATAGCGCCGTCAAAGCGTGAATTGCGATGTTGACCAGGTGATAGCCGACCGTGCTGCGCACGCCATCCACGGCGTAGTTGAGGGCGAAACTGAGGCTGAGTACCGGCCGTCCGCTCGTCAGCGTGTCGGGCGGAGCCGTCAGGAAGCGCGAGAGCGGCCAGAGCCGCCGCAGGTGCGGCGCCTCCACGATGCCTTCGACGTCGTCGAATATGAATGGCGAGGATGCCGAACGGACGTACGCCGCAAGAACGACCGCGACGATCAGAAATCGCGCCGTCAGCAGCGCGCCCGGCGACGCCGAATTCGCCGTGGTGTTGTGCGCAGGTCGCGAAGCGACGTGGTCTCGCATCGGCGGGACTGTATCGGTCGTGCCTACGGTTCACAACATAGCACCCAAGCTGGACCAGTAGGGCGCATTCCGATAGACGTTGCGATAGGCGGCGTCTTTCCGAACCCGCCGCGCCAAGCGGCGGGTTGACGATCGCTAGCGATCGGCGTCCCACAGACCGCGTACGTCACCCGGCCGCTTGGCGCGGGGGGTTCGGACGGATCGCCGCCTGAAACCGGATGCACCCTGACCACGTCCGCCCGCGGCCGTTTGCCATCGACCGGCGGCGGGGCGATACTGATCCCATCCAGGTGCGCGTGCGATCCTCGTACGGGCCGCGGCGCGATACGCCTGACCCGGACCAGCCGCCATGACGCGCCGCAACCAGGACTTCATGCTCGGCACGGTCATCCTGGCGATGCTCGCCCTGTTCCTGGGCACGTTCCTGTTCCTCTATCCGCTGGCGCGCGTCGGCGGACAACTCATCACCGTCCACTTTCCGAGCACGATGTACGTCGCACCGCTCACGGCCGGCAGCCCGGTGATGATCAGCGGTGCGATCCAGATCGGCGCGGTCAAATCCGTCGCGCTGCAACAGGTCGCCACGCCGCAACTCGAGCGCGCCGCCGGCGGTCCGCTGGTTGAGACCGTCATCGTCGTCATCGCCGACATCAACGAGAACGTCCCGCTCAACATGGATTGCATCTTTGCGACCGATCAGCCGCCGGTCGGCGGCGGCGGCATGCTGGTTCTGCTGGACGTCGGCACGCCCGGCAAGCCCCTGCCGCCCGGCACGCCGATCCGCGGCCAGCCCGCGGCAAGCCTGAACGCGGCCATCGGGCAGCTCTCGCGGCGGCTGCTGGCGCCCGGCGGCATGGTCGATCGCATCGACGTGATGCTGGACCCCCGCTCCGAAGGCTCGGCGATGTTCAAGGTGTACGCCAGCCTCAACGACCTGAACGCCATGACGGCCGAGCTCCGAAACCAGCTTACGCCGTCCGAGCGGCTGACGCTCCTGGGAAAGCTGAACGGCCTGCTCGACGACCTGAACGCGACCACCGGCGCGCTGCGCGAGCAAACGTCGCTGGGCAACGGCGCGGGCCTGCTGACGAAGGTGCATTCCGCGTTTGACAAGGTCAGTGAAGGCCTGAGCGAGGCGACCGAGCTGCTCAAGAGCAGCAAGCCGCCGCTGCTGGGCGCGCTGGCGAGCATCGAACGGGCGACGGCGACGCTCGAACGCGACATGATCACGCCGCTGGCGGCCGAATTCCGCCGCGACGACGCCGCCGCGCTGCTCGCCAAGCTGCACGTCGCGATGGACTCGGTGACGTCGTCGCTGGCGGAGCTGGAAAAGGCGGCCGGCGCCGGGCAGCGGCTGGTGGCGTTGAACGCCCCGGCGGTGGAGGAGACGCTCGAGAACGTGCGCGAAATGAGCGAGGAGCTGCGCCGCGCCAGCCTGGAAGTGCGCCTGAATCCGTCCAAGTTGATCTGGGGCCCGGAGCCGGAGCAGAAACAGAAAACGCCCGTGTTTGAGGCGGCACGCAATTTCGCCGAAGCCGCCACGCAACTCGACCAGGCCGCGGCCCGGCTCGAGGCGGTGTGGGCGGCGTCGGAGAGCCGCGGCAGCGCCGCCGCCGACGCCGACCTGCAGATGATCCGCGACGCGGTGAAGGCGTCCTTCGAGCGTTTCCGCCGCGCCGAAACCTATCTCTATGACAAGATGAAATAAGGCGGCGGCGCATGCCCGAGCTGCACGACCTCTTGATTGTCGGCGGCGGGCCGGCCGGGGCGGCGGCGGCGCTGCGCGCCCGGCAGCTCGGCCTCGACGTGGTCATCCTCGACAAGCACACTTTTCCCCGCGCGCGCGCCTGCACCGGTTGGATCGGTCCGCACGGCGTGGCCCTGTCGGGCGAGTGCGGGTTGACGGCCAGAAAAGCCGGGGCGACCGAGTTTTCCGCGATCACGCTTCATTCGTGGGATTTCAAGCGCCGGGCGCAGATCAAGGACCCGTCATTCCGCGGCTGGCTGGTCGACCGGTCCGCATTTGATCACGCGCTGCTGAAATGCGCCCAGAAGGCCGGCGCCGTCGCCAGGCTCGCCACCGACTGCACCGGGTTGCGGCTCGGCGAAACGTCGGCCAGCGTCCTTACTGGGTCCGCCGGTGAATTCGCGGCCCGCGTCGTGTTCGTCGCCGACGGCAGCGGATCCGAGATCATGCGCATTTCCGGCGTAACCGGGGTTGCGGCGACCTCCGCGCATGCGGCGCTCGTGGATTGTGAGAGCGCTGTTTCAGAATCAGGGATCGAAGTCGTCCTGGGCGCCCGGCGCGTTACGCACTTGGCCACGCTGGTTCGCATCGGGAAAACAGCCCGCGTGTCGCTGCTGACGCGCGATGCATCGGCGCCTGCCGCTGAGCAGCTTGGCGAGCTGATCGCCGGCGGCCGGGGCGCCCTGCGGCTGGGTGACGCGCTGGGCAAGATCATCGGGGCGCCGAGCGTCGCCGGCGCCGCGCTGGACATCGAGTCGCACGTCGGCAAGCGGACCCTCCTGATCGGCGACGCGGGCGGCTTCGTCTCCGCCTTCAGCCACGAAGGGGTCTATCCGGCGATGAAGAGCGGCTGGATTGCAGCCCAGGTCGCGGCCCGCGCGCTGCAAGCGCCGCTGCTGCAGGACGAGCTGGCGGGCTTTGGCGCGGCGTGGCGCGTCGAGCTGGCCGAGTACCTGCGGATGCCGAATACCGATCTGTCGCTGCTGGCGCCGCTGGTGTTCAGCAACGCGCAGATGTCCAAGCGCGTCGCGGCGGCGTTCCTCCTGGGGCAGGGATTCTGACCAACTGCGGCGGCGCGCGCGGGCCGTCGGCATAAATCACGGCTCGCCGTACAATCATGCGCCGACTTTGAACGGAGAGCGCTTGAAGATCGATCTCGACAAACTCACGATCGTCCACTACCCCGACCCGCGGCTGCGCACGCCCTGCCAGTCCATCACGCATTTCGGCGACTGGATCGACCGGCTCGCCGAGCGCATGCGCGCGATCCTGAAGGAGTCGAAGGGCGTCGGCCTTGCGGCGCCGCAGGTCGGACTGCCGATCCGCCTCTTCATCATGAACATGACCGGCGAGGAGAAGGACGCCGAGACGTTCGTCAATCCCGTGCTGCGTAACCTGCGCGGGACGATTGAAGCGGAGGAAGGCTGTCTTTCGATGCCGCAGATTCACGTCCAGGTGCGCCGCGCCGCGACCTGCACGCTCTCCGCCCAGGACGCACGCGGAAACCCGGTCGAAATGGACGGCGCCGAATGGCGCTGCCGCGTCTGGCAGCATGAAACCGATCATCTCAACGGCGTGCTGATTACCGATCGCATGGGCCCCGGCGACCGCATCGCGACACGCCGCCAGCTCATGGAGCTGGAGCGAGCGTTCAAGGCGACCCGCGCCGGGGCATCGAGCCTGTAGGAAAACCGGAGAGTGCGGGCGTCCGCGCGTGGGAACAAATTGGGTGGGACGGGCGTCTCGCCCGTCCCCGCGGTCTTACGAACGGGCAAGATGCCCGTTCCACCCGAAGAAGTTCGCAGGCTCTCCCGCACGCAATCCCCCTGGCTCAGACGGTCGTGCGCCCGAGCCGGCCGCCGATCCGCTATTTTTTTGCCGCCGCCTTCGCGGCCACTTTCGCCACGACGGGCTCCGGCTCCGGTTCAAACAGCCGCGCCGTCGGCGCACGCGGCGGCAGGCTGCGCAGTGCGATCAGGCAGATGACGGCGATGGCGGTGAAACAGATCGCGAGGAACTGGGAAATTGTGAAGATTCCGAAGACGTCCTTCGGATTGTCCACGCGCACGGTCTCGAGCAGCCAGCGCGAGGTCGGCTCCACCAGGAACAGCGCGCAGATCACCTGTCCGTCGCGCGTGCGGCGTTTGTAAAGCTCGTTTAGCGCGAAGGCCAACAGCACCAGCCCGGCCGTGGCATAGAGCTGGGCCGGATGCACCGTTGACGACGTATGCGGCGCGGCCAGCGCCCGCATCTGCTCGATCGTAAGACCGTATTTCTTCATGTTGTGCCGCACATCGCCGAACTTGCCGGCGAAACTCAGCGCGTCGAGCTTCGTTTGCAGCTCTTCGCGCTCAGCCGGGTCAGTCGCGCTCTTCAGCTTCTGCCGAAGCTCGACCTCCTTCTGGTCCAGCTTGCCCTGCTCGCGCTCGGCCGCCGCCAGCTCCTGCGGCGTCGCCGCCAGGCTCTCGCGCGAGATCGGGTTCGGGATTCCCTGCGGGAAGTAGATCAACTCCTGCGGCAGCCCGGTGCCCGGCTCGCGGGCGGCCCAGTGCTCAACCATGGCGTTGCTGCCGTAGGGGAACTGCACGGTCCACGGCAGCGTGCACACGCCGCCCCAGCAGCAGCCGTTCAGAAAACAGCCGACGCGTCCAAACGCCTGCCCCAGCGCCACCGACGGCGCGATGATGTCGAGGTACCAGCGGGTCGAGTGCTTCCAGCGCCAGAAGTAATAGAGCACGCCCACCGTCGCCAGCAGGAAGCCGCCATAGAACTCCAGCCCGCCCTTGCTGACGTCGAGTATCTCCCAGAGGCGCCGCTGCCAGGTGGGGAAGATCATGTAGTGATCCCAGTAGTGGATCACGTACATCGCGCGGCAACCGACGATCCCGCCGATCAGGCCGATGAAGCCGCAGTTCAGAATCACGTCCGGATTGGCGCCGGACCGCTCGGCCCGCTTGACCGCCCACCAGATTCCCAAAAGAAAGCCCAAAGTCAGCATCAGCCCATAGCCGGGCACGCTGAAACCCAGGAACTTGAAGACGACAGGCATCATGCGGATTCAGGCCCTCGCGAACCGTCCCGGCAACCACGAACCGACTCTGTAGCGTCGGCACTCCGTGGCCGACGCCGAATTCGGGTGATGCTTGGACACACCGTCGGCCACAGAGGGCCGACGCTACCAGAGACCGCCGAGGTCGAATCCTATGCTCCCGCCTCGCGCGGGTCTACCCGAATGTTGTCGATCAGCCGCGTCGCGCCGAAGCGCACCGCCGCCGCAATCAGCACGGCGCGCTCAACGTGTTCCACCGGCTGGAGTGTTTCCGCATCCACAACGCTGAGGTAGTCCACCGCCGTCGGTCGCACCGCCGTGACCACGGCGGCCATATGTCGCTCGAGCGCGTCGGCGCGCCGCTCTCCGGCCGCGATCTCCGTGCGCGCCGCCTGCAACGCCCGGCTGATCGCCGTCGCCCGCCGGCGTTCATCCTCGGACAAATACGCGTTGCGGCTGCTGAGCGCCAGACCGTCCGCTTCGCGCACGATCGGACAGCCGATCACGTCCACCGGCATATCCAGATCGCGGACCATCTGGCGGATGACCGCCAGTTGCTGGGCGTCCTTTTCTCCAAAGTAGGCCGCGTCGGGCCGGACGATGTTCAGCAGCTTCGCCACGACGGTGGCGACGCCGTCGAAGTGTCCCGGCCGAAACGGTCCGCAGAGCGTGTCGGTCAGCTTCGCGACGTGAATCACCGTCACCGCGCCGGGCGGGTACATGTCCTCAACCGATGGGAGAAAGACCGCGTCGACCCGCGCCGCGCGGCAGATGCCCAGGTCGCCTTGCTCGTCGCGCGGGTAACGGGCGAAGTCCTCGCCGGGGCCGAATTGCAGCGGATTGACGAAAATGCTGACGACGACGAATGCGCCGTCGCGCTCGGCCGCGTCGATGAGCGAGACATGTCCGC
The DNA here is from genome assembly GCA_007859745.1 of Phycisphaerae bacterium RAS1. NCBI lineage: Bacteria > Pseudomonadati > Planctomycetota > Phycisphaerae > Phycisphaerae bacterium RAS1. The sequence continues at coordinate 26,194 of SMLU01000001.1, forward strand.
GATGCAGCGCGCCCATCGTCGGCACAAAACCGATCCGGCGCTCGGCCCGGCGGGCGGCGTCGATACAGGCGCGCGTGTCGTGAATCGTGCGAAGTTCGTTCATCGTCCCGGCCGAACACATGGGTAGGGTGGGTTGAGCAAAGCGAAACCCACCATCATCGCTTCTGCCTGTGACCGCTCCGACGGGTGCTTTGTTTCGCTCCGGTCGCGGTGGGTTTCGCTTCGCTCAACCCACCCTACCGCGACCGCCTGCCGCCACCGCTACCGCTTCTCGATCTTCGGCTTGTTCTCCAGCGTCTGCGACACATACGTATAAAACTGCCGCTCCTCCGGCGTGCCCGCCGTGCGGTTCACGATCTTGCCGGTCGCATCAAGAACCAAGAACAGCGGCTGATTCTCGTAACCATAGCGCAGGGCCGTTTCGTCGTTGCGGCGGACCGCTTTGCGGACGCAAACCATCTGCGCCAGGGGCACGCGCGCCCAACGTTTGGTGAATACTTCGCGCTCATTCCGCTCAGCCGCGGGCGTACCCGCCTCGTACAAGTACACGAGGATGAGCTGCTGGTGCGGAGCCGCCGATTGGAGGGCCAGCGCAATGTCGCCCTCGATCCAGCCCACCGGCGGCCCGCCCTGGCTGCGCAGCTCGTTCACCGCGTATCCACCGCCAAAGAGCACCAGCACCGCGATCCACAACCACCACGGCGCCCGCCGGCGCGCCGGCGGCTCACGCGGCGGAGCTTCGGATGTGTTCAGTTCGCTGCTCAAATTGATTTCGCGCGAATGTAGCTGCGCCCGGCGGCAGCCGCAACTATGCCAGGCAGACGCCGCCGGGCCGTTTGTCCGAACCCGCCGCGCCAGGCGGACGGTTGACGATCGTAGGCCAGCGGCGCCTCACAGGCCGGGGACGTCAACCCGCCGCTTGGCGCGGCGGGTTCGGACGGATAACCCCGCTGCTTGGCGCAGCGGGTTCGGAAATCACCGACCGATGCCGTGGGCGTATTCAATCATGTACACGCCGCGCTGGTCGATCCCGATCCGCGCCGTCCCTCCGCCCGGCACACGCTCCAGAGCCTCCGACACGCGGCTGATGGTCGGGCCTTCGTCGCCCGCGTGCGGCCAGCGCTGCAAAATGCGAATAATCGATGCGCCGATCCAGCCGTGTGCATCGCGAATGAGCTTCTCGCCCTCAACGGCGGTCAGCTCATCGGCGACGGCCCGCAGCGTGTCAATCGGCCCGCTGCCTTCCAGCCGCGCAAGATGTGGGTCGATCTCGGCCCGGAAGCGCACGCCCGTCTCGACCTTGAAGCCGTAGTGGCGCTCGAAGCGCGTCGTCTGCAGCTTGGCCGCGATGCGCTGGTCGCGCGTCAACAGCACCACAATGGCGTCCGTCCGGCCGGTTATGTCGCTTACCAAGCAGCACACGCCCGGCGCGGTGCGGCGCGTGGCGTCCGCCGGAAGGACGCGCTCAACCGTTTTCCATTCCTGGCCGATCTGGAAACGGTCGTAGGCCCAGTTCGAGCAGCCCGAGAGCAGGCAGCACGCCGCGGCGAGAATGATCGACGCACCGCGCGCGGGTTCCGCGCGCCGCGCGGCGCGATGGAGCACTGGAGTCGTCATGCCGGATTTATCGGGGAGCACGTCGCCGCGAGCAAGGGTGAGCCGCCGCAATTCAGTCGACGGCGTGCGCCGCTCGCGGCTCGGACCGGCAGAGCAGCGCCAGGTTCATCTTCCCGATCTCACGAAAATCATCGCACCGCAGCCCGCGCATCTGGTCCAGCGGGAACTTCGACCGAAACTCGTAGCGGAACACCACCAGCCCGGCCGGGGCCAGCCGCGGCTCCAGCCGCTCCAGAAGGTCCAGCATCCGCCGCGGGTCGTCCACGTCGCGGTACGGCGGATCCAGAAACACGAGATCGAAACGGCCGTCGTCCTCCGCCTCGCCCAGCGACGCCGGCACGCGCATGGTCCAGGCGTTCTCCGCGAGCACATTCGAAATCGGCTGTAGCCGCAGCTTCTCGATATTCTGGCGCAGCGTGCGCAGCGTCTGCCGGTCGCGCTCGATGAACACGCACGAACGCGCCCCGCGCGAAATCGCCTCGATGCCCAACCCGCCCGTGCCCGCGAAGACATCCAGCACGCGTAGCGGCGGCAATTCCGCCGGCGTGCCGTAGCGGCTCCCCAGAATATTGAAGAGCGTCTCCTTCACGCGGTCGGTCAGCGGACGCGTCTTGAAACCCGGCGGCGACTCGAGCGAGCGTCCGCGAAATTGTCCGGCAATGACGCGCATCCTGCGTCCTCTCCTCCACCACGCCCGAATCATGCCACCGTGCGCGAAAGCCGATAGCGCAGGGTGATGATACGCGACCTGCGCAGCATCCTCGACGGCTGGGATTACGAACCGGGCAAGATCTCGGTCCGCAAAATTATCGGCCGGGACGGACGCGAGCGCATTCAGACGCGCATCGACATGGGAGTTCTTCAGCTCGAAACCCTCGGCCGGCCCGACGGCCGCCGCCCCCACGAACAAGACTCACTACTGGACTATCACGGCCACCGCCTGGCCGAGCACATTGAACGCTACGGCGACGACAACGACTTCGTGCTGACGCCCGATGAGTGCCGCGAGCTGCGGAATGAAGCTCACATGTACTACCAGCGCTACCTGTCGCTCTTCGTGCTCGAGGATTTTGAGGGCGTGGAGCGCGACACCGCCCGCAACCTGCGCGTGATCGACTGCTGCGAGGCCTATGCCGCGGGCGAAACGGACCGCCGTGCCCTCACGACCCAGCGCGCCTACGTGATGATGATGAACATTCGCGCCCAGGTGTACGGCGCGCTCCAACAGGAGCGTTTCGAGGCGGCCGTGGCGCTGGTCGAAAGCGGCATCGCCCGCGTCCGCAACCTGCCGCCGCCCCCATCGGCGGGCGACCCGGAGCCGATCGATCCGTATCAGGGGGAGTTGTCGGTGCTGATCGATTTGCAGCGCGAGGTGTATCGCCGGCTGCCGCAGGACTCCACGACACGGTTGCGCTGGGAGCTCTCCGGCGCGCTGGCCGCCGAGGACTACGAACGCGCCGCCCGCCTGCGCGACGAGCTGTCAAAACGCCCGCGCGAGCCGTAGCGTCGGACCTCCGTGTCCGACGGCGCGACGCGCGACCCGGCAAGACCGCCGGCGTTACGCCGACGCCAGCAGCCGCGCATCCAGCGTCGCACGCAGCTTCTCCAGGGCCTTGTTCTGAATCTGCCGCACGCGCTCCTTGCTCACGCCCAGGAGCGAGCCGACCTCTTCGAGCGTCCGGCCGCGGCTCAGCGACGGGGCCGGCTCGTCGAGCAGAAAGCGGGCTGTCAGCACGCGCTGCTCCACGCCGCTCAGCTCGGCCAGGTTCTGATCCAGAATCGACTTCAGTCCCTGCACGCAGTCGCCGGCGACCGCCTCGCGCTGCCGCTCAACGAAATCACTCTTTTCCAGCGACGGGTCGTACTGCGCCGGCGTCTGCATGCGATAACGGGCTGACTTCATCGCCGAGCGCGAGAAGCTGCTCAGGATCGCTCGGCACGCATACGTGCTGAACTTGAAGCCGCGGGCGCAGTCAAACTTGTCGGCGCAGCGCAGCAGCGCGAGATTGCCCTCGCTCACCAGGTCCGTCAGCTCCACGCCGTGAATCCGCGCCCGCCGGGCCATCGCCAGCACCAGCGAGATGTTCGAGCGGATGATCTCGGCTCGAATACCCTGCGCCGCCTGCTCCCAGTGCAGCAGGTCGCGCGTCGCCGCCAGCGTCAGCCGCCGCCCGGCGTATTTGCGCAGCACGCGCATCACGCGGTAACGGCAGAAGTTCATGCTGAGAAACAGCCGCCGCTCCTCCTCCACCGTCAGGACAATGCCGGGGCCCGCGCTGAGCAGCGCGAACTCGTTCTCGTCATAACGCCGATCGCTGCTGTGCGCGTGGTCCGGCCGCGGCGCCTGCGCCAGCCAGAAGCTGTCTCTGCTGCCGCGAAACGCGTCGTTGAAAACGCACTCGGCCGTCTCACTCAGCCGGCGGCTGAGAAGGTCCAACTCGGGCGCCGTCAGGCGGCGCAGAACCGGCTGCGCCGGGAGCTTCGCCGTCGGACGAATGCGCTTCAGCGCCGATCGCACGGGCTGTGCCGCGCTCGAAAGCCCCGGATTCGAAAACTTGAGTTCAGGCTTCATACTTCACCTGCGCAATCTGCCGCAGCAATTGCGGGCGACTCTTGAACGACCATGCTGGAACAACCGCGACGCCGGGCACCCTATTCCAACAGGCGGCCGTCAGCGGACGAAATTCGTTCAATTCGTCCATAAGTAAACATACATCCTGAAACGGTGTACAGCAACCGGCCGCTCCGGTCGCTACATCTTTGTACCCATTTTATAAGAGACGGCTGCATGCTCACACCTTCCGTCGCCGACAATTATGGGACTATACGCACAAAGCGCTCGACGACGATTCGTTCAAGTCATTCCGCATCGATCTTATACGAATTACAGGTGTCCCTGGTTCGCAGCCAGCCAGCCATCCTCTTAAGCGACGCGCGCCGTCGCGGCTCGCGGGCTTGCCAGGAAAGTTGGATGCAGTACGGCTGCTGTCGTTCCCGGCTGGTCAGCCGGCCAGCATCAGCATCAGCGCGTTCTGGGCGTGCATGCGGTTTTCCGCCTGGTCGAAAATGGCCGAATTCGGCGTGCGCGAGGTGTCGAAATCGATCTCCTCCCCGTAGTGGGCCGGCAGGCAATGCAGAATCACCGCATCCGGCCTGGCGACCTGCATCAACCCGGCGTTGATCTGGAAACCGCGAAATTTGTCACGCCGCTCCCCGGCTTCGGCTTCCTGGCCCATCGACGCCCACACGTCCGTGTAGAGCATGTCGACGCCGCGCGACGCTTCGACCGGGTCGTTCAGCACGCGGATCGTCGCGCCGCTCCGCCGGCCGATTTCCTGCGAATCGCGCAGCACCGCCGCGGCGGGCTCATACCCCGGCGGCGTGGCGACCGTTAGGCTCATGCCGACCAGCGCCGCGCCGAACATGAGCGAGTGAGCCACGTTGTTGCCGTCGCCGACAAAGACGGCGCTCAGCCCGCTGAGCCGGCCCTTGCGTTCCTGCACGGTCTGCAGGTCGGCCAGGATCTGGCACGGGTGCTCGAAGTCGGACAGGCCGTTGATGACCGGAACGCCGGCGTAGCGGGCCAGATCTTCGACGATGTTGTGGCCGAAGACGCGGGCCATGATGAGGTCGCAGTAGCGCGACAGGACGCGGGCGATGTCCTCGGTCGACTCGCGCTCGCCCAGCCTGATGTCGGTCGGGGCCAGGTAGATGGCGTGGCCGCCCATGAGCGTCATGCCGGCCTCGAACGAGACGCGTGTGCGTAGCGAGGGTTTCTGGAAGATCATGGCCAGCGTCTTGCCGGCCAGCGGCTTGCGGGCCAGCAGCGCCGCGCGGTCGCGTTTCAGGTCGATGGCGCTGTGGATAATGGCATGAATCGCCTCGGGGCTGAGGTCGCGGATGGACAGGAGACTGCGGCCGCGGAGATCGACGGACATGGGACGCCCTTTCGCAAACGCTGGAACGGCAGTATTCGAGTAACGGCATTATCCGAGCCGCGACCGTGAGGGAGCGGTTCTTTTTCGTCGATCAATCACCGCTCCCTCACGGTCGCGGCTCGGATCGGACAATGCACGGCAATTCAGAAACACGGCTGTAGGTTCCGGCATGCTCCGGGGTATCGTCAAGGGTGCGGCGGCCGGCGGCGGCGGGGGGTTCGCGACAGTCCAGGCGGAGGGCCAGCGGAAACCGAGCCCCAAGCGCAAGCGCGTGGGGGTTGAACCAAAAGGCAGGCGCTTCGTGCGAAATCCCCCGCGCTTGCGCTTGGGGCTCGGATTGCAGCCCCTGCCGAAACTGCCACGCTCGCCGGCGGGCGGCGCGTGACTTGTGACCCCAACGCCGGCAAGCTAGAATTCGCCGATTGAGCTTGAGTTCGCGCGATCGCGCGGCCCTAATCACACGCTCATCCGAGCCGGAGGAGTTGAACGGCCATGTCAGGCGATTATTTCCGCCGTGCTAGAAGCGGTTTCACGCTGATTGAGCTGCTGGTCGTGATCGCGATCATCTCGCTCCTCATATCGATCCTCCTACCCAGCCTGTCTGAGGCGCGCGAGCAGGCGAAGCGGACCAAGTGCGGCGCCAATCTGCGGGCGATCGGCAATGCGGTTGAGGCCTGCCGGTCGGAGAATAATGGGTTCGGGCCATCGTGGGACGACGGCGACGCGTTCGCCGGCAGCGGCGCGCCGGCTCGCCCCGCGCCGTACATCCTCTATACCTGGCTGGATGTGCTTTACGACATCGGCTACCTGAGCGATTGGAAGGCCGGCCTGTGCGCAACCGACAAGCGACCGGATCAGCCGATGCGCGACCGCGGCGCCGTCGGAAACCCCGACTGGGAATTCGTATCGCCGTCCGGGAAGCTGGAGCTCGGCACGCGTACGAGCTACGCACTGAACATCGTCATGCACTACAACTACAAGGAGGACCTGTTCGAGGACGCCGCTCGCCAGGTCTACGCCTGCGATGGCTGGTGGAACTGGTTCGGCTCGATCAACGCCGCGTGGGTGATGGCGCCGCGGATTGTCCCTTCGGTTCCTCCCGACGCTGCTCGCTGGCCCGTCAGCGACGAAGCGAACGGTACGTCGGTCGCATGGAGGCACGGGAAACAGCGCTTCTGCCAGTTCGTTTTTCGCGACGGGCACGCTCAACTCGTGCAGCCAAAGGTTCCGAAAACCGCGGCTGAGCTTCTGATCGCAACCGTTGATACGACGAAGGTCTTCTCATGGCTCCCCGGCGAACAGAACGTAAAGGTATCGCTGAACAACACTTATAGCTCAACTCACGCGAATCCGCAACGTGTGACCGCGTGGAACAACCGTCGTCCATTCTGGGCTGGCGGCAATTTGACTGGCTCGCCGATTGTGGCGGACCGACGAGGGCGGTCGTTGGACTTGGCGCCGGGGATTGAGGGTACCACCGGAAACTGGCATCCGTACGGCTACGCACAGGAGCTCAGTCCGGTGTGGCGCTCGAAGAACAAAGCCTGGCGAAGACTGCCCATGTATCAGCGGGAGACCGAACGCTAACCCATGGCACCCTACAAGAAACCCAGCAAGAAGCAGGCCGGTCCAGCCGCGCCGTCGGGCGTCGGGAAAAAACTGGGACTTGGATTCGTCGCGCTCGTTGCCGGCGGAGTTTCCATCTACCTTTTCACCCGGTCGTCCGTAGGGGAACTGCCTGCGAGCTACACCGCGCACGGAACTTGCTTGTCGTGTCATGACTTCGACGGTGAGGTGAGTTACAAGAGCGGTGAAGAATCTCCCTTTAAGTGCCCGAAGTGCCAGGCGGATGCCGTCTATCCCTGGTTCATGTGCGATAGTTGCCACCGGCGATACGTCGCAGCGCTCGAACCTGACGCAAACGGCACGCTGCGCGTGAAACCGTATTCACCTTGCCCGGCCTGCGGCGAGCTTTGCGGCCACCTCCTCTTCCCGCCGCTGGAGACCGTCAAACCCGTCGGGGACGCCCCTCTCCCCAAATGGCCCTAAGAGCGCCTAACAGAACCCGCCACACAAGTGCCGGGCGAGCAGGCCCCGCACTTCCGTGCGGGGTTCTGATCGGAGTTCCAACCAAGTAATGGCCGAGGTCATTCTCTCCCAGATCAGCAAGGTCTACCCCGGCGGCGTCAAGGCCGTCGACGGCGTCGATCTCACCATCCGCGACACCGAGTTCATCGTCCTCGTCGGCCCCTCCGGCTGCGGAAAAAGCACCACCCTCCGCATGGTCGCCGGGCTGGAGGATATCTCCGGCGGGACGATCCGCATCGGCGACCGCGTCGTGAACGACGTGGCCCCCAAGGACCGCGACATCGCGATGGTCTTTCAGAATTACGCCCTCTACCCGCACATGGACGTCTACAACAACATGGCCTTCGGCCTCAAGCTCCGCCGAAAGCACGCCATGTGGGACAACCCCGTCGCGGCCATGGTCGCGCCCGGCCGGCGGGCGGAGGCGCGGGCCGAGCGCGACGAGATCGACCGCCGCGTGCGCGACGCGGCCGAAATCCTGGGCATCACCAACCTGCTGGCGCGCCGCCCGCGGCAGCTTTCCGGCGGGCAGCGGCAGCGCGTCGCGGTCGGGCGAGCGATCGTGCGCCAGCCGAAGGCGTTCCTGTTCGACGAGCCGCTGTCGAATCTCGACGCCAAGCTGCGCGTGGAAATGCGGGCGGAGCTGAAGCGGCTGCATCGGCAGGTGCGCACGACCACGATCTACGTCACGCACGACCAGGAAGAGGCCATGACCCTGGGCGACCGCGTGGTGGTGATGAAAGATGGGCGGATTCACCAGTGCGCCACGCCCTTCGAGACGTATGAGCGGCCGGTGAATCGCTTCGTGGCCGGATTCGTGGGCACGCCGCCGATGAATTTTCTGGAGGGGCGGCTGCTGCCTGCGGGCGGCGGGCTGACGTTTGACGACGGCGAGCAGAAGCTGGCGCTCTGCGCGCGCCACGCGGCCAAGCTGGCGGCGTACGCCGACAAGTCCGTGGTGATCGGGATTCGGCCGGAGTTTCTGCATCCGGCGGATGGGGCGGCGAGTACAACCGCGGCCGACATCGCAGGCCACCGGTTGGAAACCGGTGCCACAGAGATGCTGAGCCACCGGTTGGAAACCGGTGCCACAGCGACGCATGGCGCGTATCTCCAGGTGAACATCGGCGTCGTGGAGCCGCTCGGCGACCGCATGGACGTCATGGCGTCCACCCCGCGGCATCCGCACCTCGTGGCGCGGGTGGATTCGCGCTCGCCGGTGCGCGAAGGCACGGCGGCGCGGCTGCGCGTGGACATGGACCGCGTGCATTTCTTTGAGCCGGGGCCGGACGGGCGGAATATCAGTTTAGACTAGACAAGCCCCGATCTCTTTCCGAGCCGCGCGCGTAAGCAAGCGGTTCTCAAGCGCTCGCGCCCTCGCTGATCGTGACGCCGAAACAAGAACCGCTCCCTCACGGTCGCGGCTCGGAAATAAGAACCGCTCCCTCACGGTCGCGGCTCGGAAATAAGAACCGCTCCCTCACGGTCGCGGCTCGGAAATAAGAACCGCTCCCTCACGGTCGCGGCTCGGAAAACCCCCTCGCCTACGATCGTCACCCCGCCGCTTGGCGCGGCGGGTTCGGAAAAACAGCTACCGGCTACTACATCGCAGCCCAAAGGTGATCGGCGATGCGTTGTGAGGAGGCGCGGAGCGATCCCTCGTCCAAGCCGACGAGCGTCCGCCCGCGCAGCCGCCAGCGGCCGTCGATCAGCACGTCTGAAACGTGCCGTGCGTTCAGGCCGAAAAGCAGGTGGCCCGCCAGGTTTTCCGTCGTCAGCGGCGTCGCAGGGTGGTAATCGGTGACGACGACGTCCGCCGCCGCGCCGGGCTTCAACTTGCCCAGCGTGACGCCCAGCGACGCCGACGCCCGCCGCGCCGCCGCTGCCAGCATCTCGATCATCCGCTGCGGCGTCAGGCCGGCCTGCTGATGCCGCGAGATAAACCACGCCGCCCGGGCTTCGGCCAGCATGTCGCCGCCGATGCCGTCGGTGCCCAGCATGACCGGGCCGGTGAACGAGCCAACGGGGGCGTAGCCGACGGCGTTGTTCATGTTCGAGCGCGGGTTGTGAGCCATCGTGACGCCGGCGGCGTTGACGCGCTGCGCGTCCGCCGGCGAAAGGTGCGTGCCGTGGGCGAAAATGCTGCTGCCGCCGAGCAGGCCGTGCGCTGACAGGCGATCCAGCAGCCCGCGGCCGCGGCGGTTCTCGGCATCGGCCGCGTCGCAGGGATCTTCGGCGACGTGGATGTGCACGCCCACCCCCGTTTCACTTGCGATCGCGGCCAGTGCGTCGAGCGCATCGTCGTCGAGCGTGAACGAGGCGTGCGCCCCGATCAGCGCCGCGAAGCGCCCGCCGCCGGATCGCCGGCAGCGGGCTGCGAAGCGGCGGTTCTCGGCCAAACCGGCGTCGCGCCCGGCGCGGCCGTGGCGGTCGGTGGTTTCGTAGCAGAGCACCCCGCGCGGGCCGACTTCGGCCAGCGCCGATTCGATCAGGTCTAGCGATCCGCCGATGCAATTGGGCGACGCATGATGGTCGATCAGCGTGGTCGTGCCGCAGTGCAAGGCGTCGATCGCACCGATGCGGGCCGAGGCGGCAATCGCCTCCTCATCGAGCGCCTGGTCCAGCCGCCACCAGACGAACCGGAGAATCTCGAGGAAATCGTGCGGCGCAACGGGCGGAGGCGGCATGCCGGTGGCCAACGCCGAATAGAGATGCGTATGCCCGTTGACCAGGCCGGGCAGCACAACCGCGCCGCCGCAATCGACGACCTCGTCGCCGGCGGCGCGGCGCAGCGCTGAGCCGCGCTCGATGATGAGCCCGCCGTCGATGCGCAGGGCGCCGGCTTCCACGCGCGGGGGATCAATGTCGGCCAGCAGGGCGTTGGTGAGCAGCATTTGCATCTACGTGAACGGCGGCGGCTGTCCAGTGCTGGTCAGGTTGCGTGGTGTCTCAGTTTGGGGAACCGGCCTCTGGCCGGTCTCCGTCAAACCCCGCGTTTCCGAAGACCGGCCGGACGCCGGTCCCCCAGATTCAGACACTCCGGGCGAGATGCTACACGATTCCCTGGTCGAGCATGGCGCCGGCGACCTTCAGGAAGCCGGCGATGTTGGCGCCGTTCACGTAATTGCCCGGCGTGCCATAGGCCTCCGCCGTCTCGCGGCAGGTCTTGTGGATCTTGACCATGATCTCGTGCAGCTTGCGATCGACCTCGTCGCGCGTCCAGGCCATGCGCATCGAATTCTGCGTCATCTCCAGGCCGCTGGTGGCGACGCCGCCGGCGTTGGCCGCTTTGCCGGGGCCGAAAAGCAGCTTGTTTTCAAGGAAGACGTGCACGCCCTCGGGCGTGGTCGGCATGTTGGCCCCCTCGGCCACGGCCAGGCAGCCGCCCTTGGCGAGGTTCTGGGCGTCCTGCCCGTTGATCTCGTTCTGCGTGGCGCAGGGCAAAGCGACGTCGCACTTGACCGACCAGAGCGGATTGGAAGCAGCGCCGGCCGCCAGCTCGCGATAGACCGCGCGCGGATATCTTTCCGCGTACTCGCGCAGCCGGCCGCGTTTCACGTTCTTGAGCTGCATCACGTAGGCGAGCTTCTCCTCGCTGATTCCGTCCTCATCGACGATGAAGCCGTTGGAATCGGACAAGGTGACCGGTTTCGCGCCGCGTTGCAGGCATTTCTCGACCGCGTACTGCGCCACGTTGCCCGAGCCGCTGATGACGACGCGCTTGCCGCCCATCGACTCGCCGCGCGCCTTCAGCATCTCTTCCGCAAAGTACACGCATCCGTAACCGGTCGCTTCGGGCCGGATCAGGCTGCCGCCCCACGCCAGTCCCTTGCCGGTCAGCACGCCTTCGAAACGATTGACCAGCTTCTTGTATTGTCCGAAGAGATAGCCGATCTCGCGGCCGCCGACGCCGATGTCGCCGGCGGGAACGTCCGTGTCCGCGTCGATGTGTCGGTAGAGCTCGCTCATGAAGCCCTGGCAGAAGCGCATCACCTCGGCGTCAGACTTGCCCTTGGGGTCAAAGTCGCTGCCGCCCTTGCCGCCGCCCATCGGCAGCGTGGTGAGCGCGTTCTTGAAGATCTGCTCGAAGCCCAGAAACTTGATGATGCTCAGGTTGACCGAGGGGTGAAATCGCAATCCGCCCTTGTACGGGCCGATGGCGGAGCTGAACTGCACGCGCATGCCGCGGTTGACGTGCACCTCGCCTCGGTCGTCCGTCCACGTCACGCGGAACATGACCACGCGCTCCGGCTCGACCATGCGTTCGACGATGCGCGCCGCGCCGTACTCCGCGTGCCGCTCCAGCACCGGGCCGAGCGACTGCACCACTTCGTGCACGGCCTGGTGAAACTCCGGCTGGTTCGGATTTCGCGCAATGACGCCCTGCATGATCGAATCGACCGGTGACATGCTCCGACTCCGTGGCCCGCTGGACGTGCCGTGGGCGGCGCGACGCGCGGCCGCCCCGCCCGTCCGAAACTACACCCGTTCTTGCTGGTGCGACCCTGATTGTCGCAATTCGCCTGTCGGCATGCAAACGTCGAGACCGGCCGGAGGCCGGTCCCCGGGCGCTTTCCGATAGAGGTTGCGATTGCCGGCGTCTTTCCGAACCCGCCGCGCCAAGCGGCGGGGTGTCGGTCGATTGCGATCTGCGCCCCGCAGGCCGCCGACGTCACCCCGCCGCTTGGCGCGGCGGGTTCGGATGGATCGCCGCCTGAAACCGGATTCACCCCAGGTCCCCCAGCGGACCCGCGGCGCGGGAGCAGGCGCGGTAGACTGGGTTTGATGGAGATGATCGCCCGGCGAATCCGCATCCGAGGCGTCGTTCAGGGCGTCGGGTTTCGGCCTTTCGTATTCCGGCTGGCGCAGCGGTACGGCGTGCGCGGCTGGGTGCTGAACGGCGACGCCGGCGTGGAGATCCTGGCGGAAGCAGACGCCGGCGCGCTGGACGAGTTCCTTGGAGCGCTGCGGGCCGAGGCGCCGCCGGCGGCGCGGATTTCGGAGATAATGGTCGAGGCGGCGCCGTGCGGGGATCACGCGACGTTCGAGATTCGCGCCAGCCTCTCAGCCGCGGCGCCGACGGTGCGCATCTCGCCGGACCTGGCGATCTGCGACGACTGCACGCGCGAGCTGCGCGCCGCCGATGACCGCCGCCGCGGGTATGTGTACATCAACTGCACCAATTGCGGGCCGCGCTACTCAATCATCCAGCGCCTACCCTACGATCGGGCGCACACCACCATGAGCGCGTGGCCGCTGTGCGGCGCGTGCCGCGACCAGTACGACGATCCGCGCGATCGCCGGTTTCACGCGCAGCCGGTCGCGTGCGAGGCGTGCGGCCCGACCTGCCGCCTGATCGAATGCGCCGGCGGAACGCCGCCCGGCGCCGCAAACGCGTCCGGGCCGCAGGCCGTTCGCCGCACGGCGGAGCTGCTGCGCAAAGGCGCCATCGTCGCGATCAAGGGCGTCGGCGGCTATCACCTGGCCTGCGACGCCCGCCGGCCCGACGCCGTACGGCTCTTGCGCGAGCGGAAATTCCGAAAGGAGAAGGCGTTTGCGATCATGGCGTGCGACCTGGCCGAGGCGGCGGCGCTGGTGGAGCTGAGCGCTGCGCATGCGGCCCTGCTGACCGGCGCGGCGCGGCCGATCGTGCTCGCCCGGCGGCGCGTGGAGCTAGCCGGTGTCGCGCCGGACACGGATCAGCTCGGCGTCATGCTGCCCTACGCGCCGCTGCATCACCTGCTCTTTGACGCCGGCGCCCCGCATCCACTGGTGCTGACCAGCGGCAATCGCTCGAACGAGCCGATCGCCTATCGCGATGACGACGCGCTCGAGCGGCTGAGCGGCATCGCGGACGCATTCCTGACCGGCGAGCGCCCGATCGCGCGGCGCATCGACGACTCCGTGGTCACCGTGCGCGACGGTCGGCCGTTCGTGATTCGCCGCGCCCGCGGGCTGGCGCCGCTGCCGGTGGCGGCGCTGCCGGCCGACGAGCCGATCCTGGCCCTCGGGGCCGACCTCAAGAACGCGCTCACGCTGGTGGTCCGCGGCGAGGCGATCGTCAGTCAGCACATCGGCGATCTGGACGAGTATGAAACACAGCGGGCCTTCGAGCAGACCGTCGCCGACCTGCTCGACATGTACGAAATCGACCGAAATCGGCTGACGGTGGCGCACGACCTGCACCCCGAATTCTTCAGCACGCGATTCGCCCAGCGACTGAACGCCAAGCGGCGCATCGCCGTGCAGCACCACCGCGCCCACGTCGCCAGCGTCGCCGCCGAGCACGGACGGCTCGACCAGCCGCTGATCGGCGTGGCGCTGGACGGCACGGGCTACGGCGACAACCACGGCATCTGGGGCTGCGAGATCGTCACGGGCAGCGTGCGCGGCGGATTGGTGCGACGCGCCTGGCTGCGGCCGGTGCAGATGCCCGGCGGTGACGCCGCGGCGCGCTTTCCGGTGCAGGCCGCGGCGGCTTTTCTTCAGGAGCTGGACGAAGCGCCGGATTTCTCGAAGCCGCCGTTTGAGTTTCCGCCGCGTTTCAGGGACGCGTGCCGCCTGATCGAGCGCAACGTGCGATGTTTCAAATCGACGTCGATGGGGAGGTTGTTCGACGCGGTGGCGGCGCTCGTGGGGTTTACGCGAGAAATCAGCTACGAGGGGCAGGCCGCGATGTGGCTTGAGCACCGTGCCGCGCTGAGCCAGGGCGATGCGCCGCCGTACCCATTCGACGGTTGCGATCCACGGGCGATGCTTCGCGAGATCATCGCCGACCGCCGGCGCGGCGAGCCGATCGAGCGGATTGCGGCGCGATTCCATGCCGGACTCGCCGACGGCCTGTCGCGGCGCGTGACTGAAATGGAGGAAGCACGAGAGGGCGCTATCGTGGCGCTCTCCGGCGGCGTCATGCAGAACGAGCTGCTGGTCGCGCGCTTATCAAGCCGGCTCTCGGCCGCCGGGCTGCGCGTGATCACCAACTCGGCTGTTCCGGTCAATGACGGGGGCATCGGATTGGGGCAGGCCGCGCTGGCCGCGTGCAGCGCGTAGCGTCGGACCTCCACGTCCGACGGCGCGAACGACCGACGGAAACACCGTCGGACACGGAGGTCCGACGCTACAACTTCGCGCCGGCGGCGTGTTTCAACGGGCTGTCACGCCCCGGTCGGCCGGGCGCGGCCGGCCAGCAGCAGGCCGATCTCAAACAGCGCGACCATCGGCACCGACAACAAGAGGTGACTGGCGATGTCGGGCGGAGCCAGCACGCCGGCGATAACGACGATCGCGAGAATGACGATCCGCCGCGAACGCCGCAGCACGTCCACGGGGACAATCCCGGTTCGCGCGAGGAAGAGTACGACCAGCGGCGTTTGAAACGTCAGGCCGAACGCAACCGTGAGGACGAGCACAAAGCTGAGATACTCGCCGATGCGGAAATGGGTCGTCACCAGCGGAAGGTGTTCGTCGGGCTGCAGCGCCAGCGAGTACGTCTGGTCGACGCCGCGCACCTTCAGCCGTTTCTGGGCCGAGTTGAACCAGACGGTTCCCTGCGGCGCGTGCGGCGGGTCGGCGTCGACGACCGGCGCGCTCAGTGATGGCTGGCTCGCCGGCTGTGTCGTTGCAGCGCCGGCCGGACCGCCCAGCAGCACGCGTTCAAGCGCCGTCGGGGTCGCGTCGGGCATCGGCAGCCAGGAACTGAAACCGACCAGAAAATTCAGGCTGACGGGCAGGACGATCAGGTACATGAACGCGACGCCCAGCAGGAACAGGCCGGCGCTGGGGGGCAGCAGCTTCAGCACCCAGCGCCGCTCATGCTGGTAGAGCCCGGCCCCGACGAACCGCCAAACCTGGTGAAGAATGTACGGGGACGCCAGGATCAGTCCGCTGATGAGCACGACCTTCACGTAGATCAGCAATGTCTCGGCCGGATTCTGGGCCAGGAAATTCGTGGGCTGCGCGTGCCGGCCCAGCGCCAGGATGACCGGCCGCGCGATCATCGCCAGCAGCCACTTGGCCGGCCAGATGCACAGTAGTGCGGCCGCCACCAGCGCCAGCAGGCTGCGCACCACGCAGCCGCGCAGCTCGTCAAGGTGCTCCCCGATCGTCATGCGCTTCTCATCGCCCGCGACAGGTTGCGGGCGGCCCGAGGATGCCATGCGGCGGATGATATCCGTGCGCGGGGGAACCACAATTCGGAGGGATCGACGGAACCAGTCGGCGCGAAGCGTGAACGAGCGCACTTCGCGGCGGGCGCTGGCTTGCGCGTCGCGTGCTGAAATGTGGCGCCAACTTGCGCGGCGTTCTAGCGCGGTGAGACCATCCGCTCAGCGCGGCTGGCCGCGCGATTGCAGGATTTCGCGCACCGCTGCGTCGAGCGGTTCGCCGCACTCCGGGCAGCGCGGCGATTGCTCGACCTGGCCGCGAAGGTCATAGCCGCATTTCAGGCAAACCGGAATGCCATACTCGCGCAGCTTTCGGCGCAGGTCGGCGCGAGCGCCCCAGCGATGCAGGAATCGAATCGCTGCCAGCGTGACCACGGCGAGAAACGCCAGCCGAAGCACTTCCTCGATCCACGCAGGCCAGACCACCAGCCGCAACAGGGCCCGCGCGAAGAAGACCGCGCCGAACGCGATGCCGGCGAGGAGCAGAACGCCGATCCAGAAATCGAGCTTGAGCGGGTTGCTGAAGAAGCGGGCTATTTCCGAGAGCGCACGTTCCCGCTGCTGCGGCGTCTCGAACAGATCGTACTCGGGTAGTCCGTGAAGCGACCAATTGAGCGGATGACGCCCGGGCTTGGGGGCGCTGCGCCCTGCAGCCGGGTGAGGCGCCGCTGGATCGGGGGACGGCGGCTCGGGCATGGGACGACCGTGCGCGGCTTACAGCAGCTCGACCTGCCAGTATTCGATCTCGATCGGCGTGGGCCGGCCGAAGATGGTGACGATAACGCGGACGGTGCCCTTCTGCGTGTTGATTTCGTCCACCAGACCCTCGAAGTTCTCGAAGGGACCTTCGTTGACCTTGACCTTGTCGCCCTTCTTGAACGTGAGGTTCGCCAGGGCCGGGCGGTCTTCGGGCTTGATTGAGGCGGCCAGCATTTTCTCGACGTCGGTCAACGGCATCGGCGAGGGCTTGCCGCCCGAGCCGATGAAGTCGCCGACGCCGGTGGTTTCCTTAATGACGAACCAGACGTTTTCGGGGATGCGGCCGTCGGAGTCGGTGGTCATCTCAACGAAGACGTAGCCGGGATAGAGCTTGCGGTGGTAGATGCGGGCGGTGCCGCCGCGCATGCGTTTTTCGCGCTGCGTGGGCACCAGGATGCGGCCGACGCGATCCTCGAGCTGCTCGATCTTCACTTTGCGCTCAAGGGCGTCGCGGACCTGGTCCTCCTTGTTGGAGGCGACGCGCAGCACATACCAGTTCATGCCTGGGCGGACCAGTTCCTGGTCGCCGGATTCTGTGCCCACGGCGGCTGCTCCCTTCGCGGACTTGGCAGGCGCGTGCCCGGCGGGGGGCGTCGAGTCGGTGGAAAGAGGCGCCTCATCGGCCATCGGGCTTTGTTCCTACGGCTTTCCGCCGGAAAAGAGGCTCTTGAGCAGGTTGATTTTCAGCACGCCGACCTGTTCGAAGAACACCATGAAGAACACGTCGACCAGGAAGAGGATGGTGCCCAGCGCCAGGAGCGTGAAGATGACGACGCGCGTGGCGCCGCCGATTTCCTTGCGGGTGGACCAGTTGACCTTCTTCATTTCGCCTTCGGTGGCGATCAGAAAGTCCACGATCTTCGGCGACTGCCCGACGAAGCGAAAAATCAGGTAGAGCATGGCGACGAAGAAGATGACCGGCACCAGGTAGCGCGTGGTGAGAGCGGCCGAGCTGTTTGAGCTGGCCATCATCGCCGGAAGCAACTGCTCGTAGACGAACTGCGCTCCGGCCAGCGACAGCAGCGCCGCGCCGCCGGCGGACGCCCAGCGCACGTTGGTTCCCTGGGACGGCTTGTAGACCTTGAACGGTCCGCCGCCCGGGCTGCGTTCCGGGGAGGGCGGCGCGGGCAGCGTTGCGGCGGTCGCCGTGTCGTCCTGATCGTCCGGATCGGGTCGATTCTGAGGGGTCATCAGAGCTGCCTTGCTTGCTGCGTCGCGTTCACTCATTGCCTGGTCATTTCCGGCCGGCGGGGCCGGCGCTGATTCCGCGGCTGGCATCAGGAGCGGAGGGAATCGAACCCCCAACCTGCCGCTTTGGAGACGGCTGCTCTGCCAATTGAGCTACGCTCCTTCGGAATGGCGAATGTCGAATAGCGAATAGCGAATGACAGTTCTCCCGATCATCCGGTCGCCCCGCGTTGGGGGCCGCTTCTGAATTCGACATTCAGCATTCGCCATTCGCCGATTCATCGCGCATCTATTTCCGCTTGATCTTATGCACCGTCCGCTTGCGCAGGCGCGGGCAGTATTTGACCAGCGTGAACTTGGGCGTGCCGCCCTGCACGTTGACGTTGGTCCGGTAGTTCAGATCGCCCGACTCCGAGCACTGAAGCCAGACCCACTCACGTTTCTGAGATTTCGCCATAAACGCATCCGCTTAGTTCAGAGTATCGAGTAGCGAGTAGCGAGTTGAATACGGGCGCCGTGCTTCCACTCGCTACTCGCTACTCTCAACTCGCTACTCCAAAATCTTCGTCACCACGCCCGAGCCGACCGTCCGGCCGCCTTCGCGGATCGCGAAACGCAGGCCTTCGACCATCGCGATCGGGCTGATGATCTCAACCCGCATCTGAATGTTGTCGCCGGGCATGCACATCTCGGCCTTGCCGCCCTCGCGGCTGATCAGCTCGGCGATCGAGCCGGTCACGTCCGTTGTGCGGAAGTAGAACTGCGGCCGGTAGCCGGGGAAGAAGGGCGAGTGACGCCCGCCTTCATCCTTGCTCAGCACGTACACTTCCGACAGGAACTTGGTGTGCGGCGTGATCGAGCCGGGCTTGGCCAGCACCATGCCGCGGATCAGGTCCTTCTTTTCGACGCCGCGGAGCAGGAGGCCGACGTTGTCGCCGGCCATGCCGCTGTCCAGCGTCTTGTTGAACATCTCGACGCCGGTGACGATCGACTTCCAGTCCTTCTTGTCGTGCAGGCCGATGATCTGCACTTCGTCGCCGACCTTGATGCCGCCCTGCTCGATACGGCCGGTGCCGACCGTGCCGCGGCCCTTGATGCTGAAGACGTCTTCGACGGGCATCAGGAAGGGCTTGTCCTGCTCGCGGACCGGGTCGGGGATGTCCTTGTCCAGGGCGTCGAGCAGCTCGACCACGGACTTCATCTTGTCCATGTTCTTTTCGGCGGCGCCCTGCAAGGCCAGCGTGGCCGAGCCGCGCACGACCGTGGCGTTGTCGCCGTTGAACTCATACTTGTTGAGCAACTCGCGGACTTCCATCTCGACCAGGTCGAGCAGTTCGGGGTCGTCGAGCAGGTCCACCTTGTTCAGGTAAACGACCAGCCGGGGCACGTTCACCTGGCGTGCCAGCAGCACGTGCTCGCGCGTCTGCGGCATCGGGCCGTCCGCCGCGCTCACCACCAGGATCGCACCGTCCATCTGGGCGGCGCCCGTGATCATGTTCTTGACGTAGTCGGCGTGGCCGGGGCAGTCGATGTGGGCGTAGTGCCGCTTGGCCGATTCATATTCCACGTGGGCCGTGGCGATCGTGACGATTTTGGTCGGGTCGCGGCGGCCGTCCTTTTCGGAGGCCTTCGCGATCTGGTCGTAGGACTTGAATTCGCCCATGCCGCGCGCGGCGGCGACGGCGGTCAGCGCGGCCGTCAGCGTCGTCTTGCCGTGGTCGATGTGACCGATCGTGCCGACGTTCACGTGAGGCTTGCTGCGTTCGAATACACCCTTGGCCATGGTCTTGGTCTCCACTCACCGCCCGGACTCCTGTCGGCCCGGACCGGCCCACCTGGGGCCGTCGATTTCGCTTTTCTCCGATAACACTCGCCGCGCCCGGTCCGCGAGTCGCGCACCGCCGCACCAATCTTCCGCCGGCCGAAAGAGCTGCTGACGGGAATTGAACCCGTGACCTCGTCCTTACCAAGGACGCGCTCTACCAGCTGAGCTACAGCAGCAAATCCGGCGAAAATAGACGACTTCCATCGCCGGCATACACGCCCAGACGGTTCGGTGATTCAAACCGGACTGAGCATTGTAAGGACGCCGGTCCGCTTGTCAAACGTCTCCGGCGACGCCTCCGCCGGCGGCGCTTTCCACGGGCGTGGCAGAATTTCTTTGGGGCAAACGCCGCGGGCCGGGAGTTTTTCCGAACCCGCCGCGCCAAGCGGCGGGTTGACGTCCCCGGTCTATGCGGCGCGGCTCGCCGGCGCTTCTCAACCCGCCGCTGGGCGCGGCGGGTTCGGAAATGACGACCGCCCGCCCGGAAAAAGGGGGCACACCCCGACCGGACGGGACGTACATTTTTGTTGGGGAGAACGCGTGCGGTCGTTAGCAGCCCGTTGAAAAACGCGACGAAGCCGCCCGAAGCAGGCGAATTCCCCGACAAAGACCCGGCCGAGGGCGGCCGGGCTACACTTTTTCAACGGGCTGTTAGACTGGAAGGTAAGGCCGACAGTGCTGCTCGCCGCATGTCTTTTCCAATGGGCATGAACCCGCTCCGGGGCGCGCTGCTTCGCGCATCTGGAATGCGCGCTTCACCGGATCGCGTTGCCGACCGATGACGTTCGGTCCCGAGCATTGAAATTCACGTCTTGAAAGGAGCGAACATGCCGTCGTCTCACGCGCCGTTCCGAATGAAGGGGTGGATTGGTCTTTTTGCCGTGCTGGTCGCCGCCGCACCCGCCTTGGCCACCTTTCAGTTGAACGGCCAGAACGAAGTGCCTCCCAACGCCTCGCCGGCGACGGGCAACGGAATGGGCCTGTTTGATCCGGGGACGAACCAGCTACATCTTATTGTCAATTTCAGCGGTCTGCTCGGACCGCAGACAGCGGCACACATCCATCGGGCGCCGCCGGGGGTGAACGGACCGGTCATCATTCCGCTCCCGAACGGTAGTCCGATCAACGTCACCGTGACGCTGACCGCGGCACAGGTGACCGACCTCTTCAATAACCTGCTCTACGTCAACGTCCATTCGACCGTGTTTCCAGGCGGCGAAATCCGCGGGCAGATCGTCCCCAAGATGGTCACCGGGGCGTGCTGCGATCCGGCGACCGGTTGCGTCGAGCTGTCGCAGGCACAATGTCAGGCATCCGGCGGAGTCTACTTCGGCGACGGAACCGTTTGCACCGTCGACTTGTGCGCGCAGGACTCGCCCTGCAGCGATTGCGGCCCCGCCCGCACTGGATTCACATGCCCACCTGCCCGGCCGGGATTGACCACATGCCCACCGGCGCCCTGGTCGGTGTTGACGTGGACTTCGACTGCGTTCGCGACTTCAACCTGGTCATGTTCGGCCCGGCCTTCATCCGCCGCAGCAACCCCGTCGACGATTCGTCCAACTATCCCGGCACGCGCCCGGTCGACGGCCACCTCGACGTGATCGACACCGAGATGCTCGCCATGTCACTGACGGGCGGAGGCGTCACGCTGACAGCCGGCGCCGGCATGGGCGCGATTCCGCTCGCGCCGACGCGCGGAAACGTCGCCGAGCAGCCCGGCAACCCGAATCTGGCCGACAGCTTCTTCGACGTCTTCTTCGAGGTCGACCTCGGCGGCGAAAACCGGCTCTATAACCAGACGCCGCTGGTCGTCCAATCGGTGATCGACTGTGTGCCGCCCGACCGCATGTACGCCCATCCGACCGGCCTCTGCATTCCGCTTTACGACCACCCGACTCCCGGAATGGGCGTCCACCGCGCGAACCTCGTTTCCGCCAATCACGACCCGTTCCCGCGGCCGGGCGCGTGCTGCCTTGCCGGCTCCTGCCAGATTGTGACGAGCGTCGAATGCGGCGCCGCCGGAGGGACGTTCATGGGCGAAGGCTCGCTCTGCACGCCGACGCTGTGCGCGCCGCCGGATCCCTGCGCCGGCACCCCCTGCGGCGACTCGAACTGTGACGGCGTGGTGAACATCCTGGACATCAACTTCTTCATCGCCGCGGTCAACGGCCAGGCGGCGTGGAACGCGGCCCACGGCGGGAACCCGAGCTGTGATTACTGCTGCGCGAACGACACCAACTGCGATGGTGTCGTGAACATCCTCGATATCAACGGGTTCGTCTCCGCCGTCAACGCCGGCGGCTGCCCGACATCGCCGAACTGTCAGTAGACAGCAGATTCAGACACTGCGGCCGGACGCCCCGCGCAAGGCATCGGGCGCCCGGCCGCAACTCTTTTCAGCGGTGGATGGCAAAGACCGGCCGGAGGCCGGTTCCCCACCGGACCCACTCCGCCCTCTGTTCTCTGTTGTCTGCCCCCTGTTCTCTGTTCCCTGCTCCCTTCCTCAAATCTCCCACGTCGGTACGTAGGGCACATCCGCCAGCTTGGGCGCGCTTTGCGGCGGGCGAACCTTGAGGATGGGCGGCGTGATCGACACCATGTGCCCCGGCTCGACGCTCTTGGTAAGAAAAACCGATCCGCCCACGACGGACCCGTCCCCCAGTGTCGTGTCGCCGCCCAGCACGGTTGCGTTTGAGTAGATCGTGACACCGTTGCCCAGCGTCGGGTGCCGCTTCGTGCCGCGGATGATGCGGCCGCGGGCGTCCTTGGGGAACGACAGCGCGCCGAGCGTCACGCTCTGGTAGATCTTGACGTTGTCGCCGATGACGCTGGTTTCCCCGATGACGACGGCGGTGCCGTGATCGATGAAAAAGCTGCGGCCGATGGACGCGCCCGGGTGGATGTCGATGCCGGTCAGGTGGTGGGCGTGCTCACTCATGATTCGCGGCATGAGCGGCACGTCCATGCGCGTCAGCTCGTGCGCATATCGGTAAATCGTGATCGCCAGCACGCCGGGATACGCGAGCACCACTTCCGTCGTGCCGGTCGCGGCCGGATCGCCGTCGTAGGCGGCCTGCACGTCGGCGCTGAGCATGCGGCGCACGTCCGGAATGGCCTGGATGAAGCGCGCCGCCGCGTCGCTGGCGCTTTGCTCAAAACCCGCGGCGCCCGCCTCGCTGTCTCCTTGGACGTCCTCGCTCTCATGCCGCAGGCAGGCGGCGATCTGCTCGACCAGCAGCTCGTAAAGCTTCGGCAGGAGCTCGCCGACGTGAAAAGCGATGTTGTGCTGCGTCAATCCGCGGCGGCCGACGAACCCTGGGTAGGTGAGCTCCAGCAGCAGGTCGCAGACGTTGACGATCGCCGCCCGCGCCGGCAGGTGCTCGCGGTCAATGTGCTGAATGCGCGGTTCGCTGTGGTAGCTCGAGACAATCCGCTGAACGAGCGTCGGCAGGTCCTTGCCCAGATCGTGTCGCATGTGATCGTCCTGAATCGGCCCGAAGGAGCGGGCCAGGCGTGCCGAACGCGGACAAGCGCCTGCCCCGTGCGATTCTACCCCGCGCCGGTCAGCCGCGCCACTTCCGTGCAGTCCTTGTCGCCCCGCCCGCTCAGGTTGATCACCAGCGTCTGCTTTGCCGTCATGCGCCGCGCTTCCTCGACCGCCACCGCGACCGCGTGGGCCGTCTCCAGCGCCGGGATGATCCCCTCCGTGCGCGACAGCAGCGAAAACGCCGCCAGGGCCTGCTCATCTGTGGCCGATGTGTATTCGACGCGCCCGATGCTGTGCCAGTACGCATGCTCCGGGCCGACGCCGGGATAATCGAGGCCGGCCGAAACCGAGTGCACCGGTGCGGTCTGCCCGTCGTCGTCCTGCAGGACCACCGTCATCATTCCGTGCAGGACGCCCGGCCGCCCTTTGCCCAGCGTGGCCGCGTGCCGCTGTGAATCGAGCCCCTCGCCGGCCGCCTCCACGCCGATCAGACGCACCTCCGCGTCATCGATGAATGGAAAAAAGATGCCCGCCGCGTTGCTGCCCCCGCCGACGCACGCGACGACCGCGTCCGGCAGCCGTCCGCTCGCCGCCCGCATCTGCTCGCGCGTCTCGCGGCCGATGACAGCCTGGAAATCACGCACGATCGTCGGGAACGGGTGCGGCCCCATGACGCTGCCGATGATGTAGTGCGTGTCGGCCACGCTGCCCATCCAGTCGCGCAGCGCCTCGTTGATCGCGTCCTTCAGCGTCTGTTGCCCGCTCTCGACCGGCACGACCGTCGCCCCCATCAACCGCATGCGATACACGTTCAGCGCCTGCCGCCGCACGTCCTCGGCCCCCATGTACACGACGCACTCGAGTCCCAGCTTCGCACACGCCGTGGCAGTCGCGACGCCGTGCTGTCCGGCGCCGGTCTCGGCGATCACGCGGCGCTTGCCCATGCGGCGGGTGAGCAGCGCCTGGCCCAGCGTGTTGTTGATCTTGTGGGCGCCGGTGTGGTTGAGGTCTTCGCGTTTGAGGTAGATGCGCGCCCCGCCGGCGTGCGCGCTCAACCGCTCGGCCGGCGTCAGCGGACTGGGCCGGCCGGCGTAGTTCTTCAGCAGGTCGTCCAGCTCAGCCCAGAACGCCGCATCGCTCTTAGCGCGGGCATACTCATGCTCCAGCTCGTGGATCGCGCCCATGAGCACTTCGGGCACATACTGGCCGCCGAAAGGGCCGAATCGGCCGGCTTGGCCGGACGGGCTTTCGCCGGCGGCGCGCGGCGTCGAGGCGCTGGTCGGGTCGCTTGGCATCACGGCCGGATTGTAGTCGGTCATTGTGGGGACTGGTCTCCGTCCGGTCTCCACAACGCACCCCGGGAGTTCGGGCCGCTGAGGCTGTGAACATTTGGGTGGGACGGGCGTCTCGCCCGTCCCCGCGGCCTCAGGAACGAGCAAGATGCCCATTGCGCCCGAAAAAGTTCACAGGCCCTCTGGCCCGCCGGTGCGGGCGGAACGCCCGCACTCCCCCCGTCCGGTGATTGAATCGACGGCACGCACGGGTAGCATGGGCGCCGATGTCCGACGATTTTGACCGGCCAGCGATCGCTCTCGACGCTGCGACGCGCGGCGCCTCGGCCGCGTCGTCCGCGGCCGATGTCGCGGCCGGCGGCCCGGAAGACGTGTGGTCGCACGTCTCACCCCGCTACCGCGTGCGGGCGTTTCTGTCGCTGGCCGGCACGTTTCTGCTTTTCTGCGGGCTGTGCGTGTTCACCCACTGGCTGCACGTCGCCCGGCCGTTTGAGTTTTCCGCGGAGTCCTACCTGGAGCCGCTCCGTTTCTGGGGGCCGCAGACCAAGACGCTCGACGATTTCATCCGTTATCCCATCAGCGTGATGCAGACACCCGTGCACGCGATCGTGCTCGGGCTGCTGGTCGCCTCGATCGTGGCGATTCCCATCTCGGTCGCCATTCTGTATCGCTTCGGCGCCGCACTGCTATTCGCGGCGGCCGTGTTCTTCTTTGCGCACCTGCCGTGGATGGCCTTCACACTGGTCGGCTGCTGCGTGCTGGCCTCGGTGAAGCCGTTCCGCATGCCGTTCCGATTCGGCTCCGGGCTGGTGGGCATGCTCCCGGTCGTCATGTACCTGTACCTCGCCGCCCGCGGCACGCCCGATCCATCCGGAACCTACGCCACGCCCGAGCAGAAGCTGCTGCTGGCGGCGCCGTGGATTCTGGCGCTGCTGGCGGCGGCGCTCATGCTGGGAATGATCCTGCTGATCGCGCGGGCGGTGAACTACCGGCCCGGAGCGATTGCGCCGGTGATGGCGGTGATGTTCGCCACGCCCACGGTCCTTTTCCACGCCTACGTCGGACTCGATGAATTGAACTACCGCGTGCTGGAACGGGAGTACGGCCATCGCTCACGGCGATTTGAGCCGGTCGCCGACGCCCGCGTAAAAATCCTCGACCTGGTGCAGCACTGGATGGACGAGTCCAGCCTGACGCCGGGGCGCAGCGCCGCCCTGTCGGCTCTCTGGAGCGAACGCCCCGACGAGCTGGCCGCCCTGAAGCGCCGCATCGTCGCCTGGTTTGTCACGGAACTTCTTGGCGAGCGGCGGACCGCGCACGAAGCCTGCCGCAAATTCATCGCCGAATACCCCACCAGCCGCTACGTGCCCAACGCGCTCTACCTGGAAGGGCGACTGCTGGACACGCGCCTGGACCAGCGCAAGCTGCTCTCCGACATGGCGCGCGAGCTCTACACCGACTTTCCGCATCCGCAATCGGGCGCGGTCTGGTCCACGCTGCTCACGCAGTTCACCCACTCGCCGCTGGCGGCGGCCGCCGCGGTGCGGACGGCGCAGCTCCGACTGCGCGAGCGCGACGTGGACGGCGCCGCGGCGGCGCTGGATCGAGTGCTGCTCCGGCGGGCCGCCGGCCCCACGTCGCAGGCGACGGCGACCGACTGGCTGCACACCGATGCGCCGGAAGCCAGCCTGCAATTCGACGAAGAGGCCTATCGACTCGAAGCCCGCCAGCTTCGCGATCTTATCGCGGCGAACCACCCGGATGAGCGCTTCGGCCCGGCGGCTCTGGCCGACTGGGCCTGCCTCGACCCGCATCGCGCCGGGTACGAGATTGAGCTGCGACGGCTCATCGAGCACTACGTGGGAAGCCGGCTGTACGACAACCTGCTTCTGCGCTGGATCACGACGCAGCCTGAGCTTGCCCCGCGCGCCGCGCAGCTCGAGCGCTTCCTGGCCGAGCATGCGGGCGCGGATTCCGGCGTCGAAGCCGCTTATCATCTAGCCGAAATTGAGCTGCTCGTGACGGCGCGCACCGACGTCGCCGCCCGCAGTCGCGGGCTGCAACGGCTGCGCACTATCGTCGAGCGGCACGCCGACTCAAGCTGGGCGGCGGCGGCGGCGGAGTTGATTCGCCGACACGCGCCGGCCTCGGCTTCGGCGGCTGGAGACAAGCTCCCTTGAAACAAATCATCCTGGCCATCACCGGCGCGAGCGGCGCGCCGTACGCCCGCCGGCTGGCACAGTGCCTGGCCGCGGCCGACGTGCATGTGCACCTGGTCATTTCACCGTACGGCCGGCAGCTCCTGGCGGACGAGCTGGGGATTCACCGCCTGACGTCAGAGTCGCTGCTGGGGCGGGCCGCCGAAAATGTCACCCTCTACAACCATCGCGACCAGGCCGCCCGCATCGCCAGCGGCTCGTTCCTGACGCACGGCATGGTCATATGCCCCTGCAGCAGCAACACGCTGGCCGCCGTCGCTTCCGGCCTCGCGGACAATCTCGTGACGCGCGCGGCGATGGTCACGCTCAAGGAGCATCGCCGGCTGATCCTCGTGCCGCGCGAGTCGCCGCTGGGCCAAATTGAGATTCGGAACATGCTGCGCGTCAGCGAGGCGGGCGGGATCATCTGCCCGGCGTCTCCGGGGTTCTACATGCGCCCGACGTCGATCAACGACCTGCTCGATTTCATGGCCGGCCGCGTGATGGATCTTCTGGGCATCCCGCACGCGCTCAACACGCGCTGGGATCCGAAGTCGCAGGCGGGCGAGATCGAGGAGGCGGACTGAGCATGGCCTCGCCGCTTCGCACGGCCTGGGAATGGGGGGAGATGATCAAGTTCAGCCACTCGATCTTCGCGCTGCCCTTGGCGCTGCTGGCCGCGTTTCTGGCGGCCCGGCCGCAACTTCCGCACGCCGGACAGATCGGGCTGATCGTGCTGTGCATGATCGGGGCGCGCAGCGCGGCGATGACCTTCAATCGCATCGCCGACGCGCGCATCGACGCGGCCAATCCGCGCACCGCGGGGCGCGCCATCCCGCGCGGGCGGATCGGCCCGGCGGCGGCGTGGGCCTTTTTCACCGGCGCGGCGCTACTCTTTGCCGCGGGCTGCGCGGGGTTCTGGCTGGCGTACGCCAACGCCTGGCCGCTGATCCTGGGCGGGCCGGTGCTACTGGCGCTATGCGGCTATTCGTATACCAAGCGATTCACGCGCTGGTCGCACGTCCTTCTTGGCGGCGCGATCGCGACGGCGCCCCTCGCGGCCTGGATCGCGATTTCACCGCACACACTGGGCGCGGCGGCGATCGTGCTGATGCTCGGCGGAGCACTGTGGATCGCCGGCTTCGACATCATCTATGCCTGCCAGGACGTCGGGTTTGATCGCGCGGCGGGCCTGCACAGCTTGCCGGCGCGGGTGGGCGTCGGGGCGGCGCTGTGGATTGCGCGCGGGTTTCACCTGCTGACGGCGGCGGCGCTGGCGACGGTGGGGCTGCTGACGGAACGCGGAGTGCTGTACTTCGTCGGCGTCGGGTGCGTGGCCGTTCTGCTGGCCATTGAGAACGCGCTCGTGCGCGCGGATGATCTGCGTCGCGTCAACCTTGCGTTCTTCACAATCAACGGCGTGGTCGGCGTGCTGCTTGGCGTTCTGGGCGTAGCGGATGTCGTGCTGGGGTGATGACGGTTGGGTGGCCGCATCGGAGCCCCAAGCGCGAGCGCGCGGGTGTTTGCGCGAGTGACGCCCAACCCTGAAAACGCCCACGCGCTTGCGTTGGGGCGCGGTTCCGCGGGGGGCCGCCACCCAAGCGGTCACGCACCCCGCGACACGGGGGGGGCCGGTTCGACTTGGCTGATCGCGCCGGAGCGGAGTAGACTTCCCGGGAATCGAGCCGGTTTTGTTGAGAATCCGGGAAATCGCAGTTTTTTTTGACACTCTTGACAGGTCATGCTACTAATCTAGTTGGAGCGCGGAGGTGCCGGTCCTTATCGACGGAAACAACCTCCTGCATTCCGCGGTAGCGGCTGACCCTGAGCGCCCCGCCGGGCGTTACACATTGTGTCAGACGCTCCAGCGATGGGCGCAGCGCTACAAGCAGCGCGTTCAGATCATCTTCGATGGCCCCGCTCCGCCTCGAGAGTTCCTGGAACAACTCGGCGGCAGCGATGTTCTATACATCCGTTTCAGCGGTTCGACCACCGCTGACGCGGTTATCGCAGAAGTTCTGGAGCGCGACTCCGCTGCGCGGCGTCTGCTCGTCGTCTCTTCTGACCACGAGATCATGCGCGCCGCCAAACGCCGACGAGCCACTCCCGTCTGCGCTCCGGACTTCTGGGATCGCGTCTTGCGCGACTTGGAAAAACCGCGACGGCAGTCTGACGAACCGGAGGAGAAGCGAAGCGGCCTGGGAAACGAAGCCGGCGACGACTGGCTTCGAGAATTCGGGTTGCCAGGTGGTTCGTAAGTGCGGCTGTGCGGCGCGGCGAGAAGGCGACTTTCGCCGCGGCCGCCGCATGGAAAGGCTGAGTGTCCCATGTCCGTCGCCGAGTTGCCTTCCTATTCCGACGTTGATCTTTCCGCCGTTCCGTTGACCATGGAGCGCCGTACTGAGGCGCGCGTTTTCGCCTGCGGCGATCTTTTTCTGGTCGACCACGCGGGCGGGACAGTTTTTCCCTGCCACTGTCTGGACGTGTCCGGGCATGGGATGCGCCTGCGGGCGCCGCTGGGTTACGGCATCGCCGAGGGGCAGCGTTACGAGCTCTGCTCGCATCTGCCCGGCTCGCGGCCCAGCGCCGGATTTGGCCTTGCCGGAAGCCGCTGGGTGACGGTCGTTCGTTCGCAGATTGCCGTGGACACTGAGCACGATGCGCTTGAGGTCGGAGTCGCGTTCGACCCGAAACCGACCGTGTATCAGTACCTTGGTTCCTGAGACACGGCGTGGCGCACTTCTGACACGCCGCGTGTTGGCTGAGGAGGAGGAGGATGAAGCGACAAGGCACGCGTCGCAGCACGCGTGCCCGTCGGGGACAGGTCGGCCCCCGCACCGAACTAGCCGGCCCGTCCCGCCTTTTCGCCCCACCGTTTCGTTGCGGCGCTGTGATGGCCCGGTGCACGGCTGGTTGCACCGCCGGAGAAACGGTGGGGCCTTTGTTTTCACGCGCAGCGCCGGACGTCGCTGGCCTGGCGGTTTTTCCGAACCCGCCGCGCCAAGCGGCGGGGTGCCGGTCGGAAGCGAGCGGCGCCACCACCGGCGCATACCGGCGGGGACGTCAACCCGCCGCTTGGCGCGGCGGGTTCGGACAGAGAGGCCCGCAGCAGGGCTCTGACAGATAAGGCCGCCGAGCCAAGCAAAATTTCCGGGCATGTCCGGCGTAACGGCGTCGCTGGAAACACGCCCCCGCGATCGTTAGCATCTCCAGCGTGCGATCGCCCGTGACGGTCTGGTCAGTCGCCAGGACTGTCGCGCCGCCGATCGCCGGGCGTATCGTCGAATCTCAGACAACACCACGAAGACGCTGGAGCCGCCATGGCCTACACCGTCCTGGCGCGAAAATATCGCAGCCGCACGTTTGATGAGGTCATCGGCCAGGAGCCGATCGCGACCACGCTGGTCAACGCGATCAGGTCCGGGCGCATTCACCACGGTTACCTCTTCACCGGCACGCGCGGCGTCGGCAAGACCAGCATGGCCCGCATCCTCGCCAAGGCGCTGAACTGCCTGAGCAGCGACGGCCCGACGGCGACGCCCTGCTGCACGTGCGACGCCTGCAACGCGATCGCCGAGGGGCAGGACATCGACGTGATCGAGATTGACGCCGCCAGCAACACCGGCGTCGACAACATCCGCGAGCTGCGCAGCAACGCCGCGTTCCGACCGGCCCGCTGCCGCTTCAAGATCTACATCATTGACGAAGTGCACATGCTCTCGACCGGCGCGTTCAACGCGCTGCTCAAAACGCTCGAAGAGCCGCCGGCACACGTCAAGTTCATCCTGGCGACGACCGAGATTCAGAAAGTACCGGCGACGATTCAGAGCCGCTGCCAGCGCTTCAATTTCCGCAACATCGACCCGGACGGCATGGCCAAGCTTCTGGCGCGCATCGTCGCGGACGAGGGCGCCGCGGCCGAAGACGCCGTCCTGCGGCGCATCGTGCGGCTGGCGAACGGCTCAATGCGCGACGCGCTGAGCATTCTGGATCAGCTCATGTCGGTCGCGGACCAGAAGCTGACGACGGCCGTGCTCGACGAGGTCATTCCACCGGCGCAGGACGAACACGCTTTTGCGTTGCTGCGGAATGCGGCCGACGGGGACGTGGCGGGCGTTTTGAACGCGGCGGAGCGCATCCTGACGCAGGGGCACGGTCTCGAGGTGTTCTGTAACGACCTGATCGACGTGACGCGCTCGCTGATGCTGATCCGCGCCTGCGGCCCGGACGCCGGTCTCGTAGACGTGCCGGCGGCGGCGCGCAGCGAGTACGCCGCCCTGTCGCGGGAGTTCGAACTCTCGCAATACGTACAGATGATCGCCATTCTGGAAGAGCTCCGGCGGAACGTGCGCTACAGCAGCGCCGGGCGGGCGCTGGTTGACGCCGTGATGGTGCGCTTCGCGCGTCAGAAGGCCTGGACCGCGATCGAAAAGGTGATCGAGCGTTTGCCGGCGGCACTACCCACGGGTGCGCCGGTTGCCCCCGAAAAAAAAAAGATGACGGCGCCCCTGCCGGCGTAGGCGCTGGTGCGGCTGCCGTGCCACCTGCGGCGCCGTCGCGTTTTGTTCCGGCCGCGCCCTCCGCCGCACCGCGTCAGGTCGCGCCGGCGGCTCCGATGAGTCGCGAGGTCGCCGCGCCACCGCCGGTTCTCGCCGCGCCGCGCCCCGTCGCGCCGATTGCAGCGCCGGCGGCCGCTGCGGTAATCACACGTGACGATCGCGGAAACGACGCCGCGTACGCCGGCGACGACTGGGACGATGCGAACCTTCATGCGCCGCCGCCCGATTCGCCGGACTACGCGGATGAAGCCACAGCATCGTCCGACGTTGCTGTACAAAGCTCCCCTGCTGCTCCGGCCGACGGACCGGGTGCACCCGGTGCGGTCGGCGTATCATCCGAGGATCGGCTGCGGGTTCTGAAGGATCCGCTGGTGCAGCAGGTGATGGAGCTGTTTGACGCAACGCTGACCAACCTGCGCCGCACGAACGCGGGGAACGGGTAGTCGGTAACGAGCACTGGTCCAGATTGGGCGCCAAAGGCCGTCGGCATGGCGCCCAATGTCAGAACGCGAAGCGCAAGCGAGCGCGGCCGCGTCGGCGCTGGAGTTCGCGCGCTGTCGCGCTCGCTTGCGCTTCGCGTTCTGACTGATGGCACGGATGGCCCCCCACCGCGCGCTGAATTCCCGCTAGAATCCCGCGAACCATACGAATTGGAGATCGCCGCATGTTCGGACAACTGGGTCAGCTCGCCGGCCTGCTGAAGAACGCAGGCAAGATTCGCGAGAGCATGGAACGCATGCAGCAGCGCCTGGCCGCGGCCCGCTTCGTCGGCGACGCCGGCGCCGGACAGGTGCAGGCCACGGTCGACGGCCGGGGCGAAATGGTCAGCATGAAAATCTCACCGGTGCTTCTCAGCGGCGGCGACGTGGAACTGCTCGAAGACCTGGTCTGCGCCGCCGTCCGCGACGCCGTCAACCGCAGCCGCGAGGGAATGGCCAAGGAAATGCAGGACGTCACCGGCGGGTTGGGGCTTCCGGCGGGAATGGAGGGGCTGCTGGGCGGAGGTCCGCAGCCTTGAGCGAAATTCGCCTGACCGGCCCGCTGCAGCGGCTGATCGACGAGCTGAAGAAGCTGCCGGGGATCGGCTCGCGCTCGGCGGAGCGGGTGGCGTTTCATCTGCTCAAAGCGACGCGCGAGGAGGCGCTCGGGCTGGCCAGCGCGGTTCGGGCGGTGAAAGAACAGATTCGCCCCTGCGCGCGCTGTTACAATCTGGCGGACGCGGAGCTGTGCCACATCTGCGCCGACCCGCGGCGCGACCCGGGGCTGATCGTCGTGGTCGAGCAGCCGAAAGACCTGATGACGCTGGAAGCGACCGGGCTGATCAACGGCGTGTACCACGTGCTGATGGGGCACATTGCGCCGCTGGAGGGCGTGGAGCCGGAGGATTTGACGATTGACGCGCTGGTGCGGCGCGTCCGCGGCGGGGCGGCGGCCGGCGTCGGCACAGGTTCAAATGCGGCGACGCCGATTTCGGTACACGAGGTGCTGCTGGCGACGAACCCAACGCTGGAGGGCGACGCGACGTCTCTGCACATCATGAGCCTGCTGCGCGACAGCGGCGTGAAGATCACGCGCCTGGCGCGCGGCATCGCGCCGGGGGCGCATATTGAGTATGCGAATCGGTCGATGCTGGAGGAGGCGCTGCAGGGGCGGCGGGAGGTATGATAGTCTCATCGGACGTTGCGGAGCCTGTGAATGGAGCGAATGTGATCTCGAGCCTGCGAATCCACAACTACCGGTGCTTCAAGCGTCTCCACGTGAAGTTGGCCCCGTTGACGGTCGTGATCGGGAAGAATGACACGGGAAAGTCGAGTTTTCTTCGCGCTATTCTCGCATGGGATTGGCAGCAGAAGGATTTGACAGCAGACGACTTTTTTCGCCGAAGTAGTGGCGCCAGCGTAGAAATCGCTGCGGATTTCCGCGACGTTTCATTGACTTGGTCGACCGAACAAGCGCATCGAGACCAGCACTTCAAGGTGCGTGAGAAATATCTTGCGTCGAACGGGCTGCCACGTCGGCTCGTTCAGCTCTTCCAGTTTGGTCCGTCCGGTGTGCCCATGGCTTCTCCAGTACTGGCGGATGCAGACGTCACTCCCGAATTCATGTCCGACGGCGGAAATCTTCCCACCCTGCTCGATCGTTTCCTCAGGCGCGATCGCCGTCGCTTCACGCAGTTCGTTGAAAGTGCTCGCGTCCAAATCGCGGGTTTGGAGGACGTGAACATCCGCGTTCCGTCGCCCGGACAATTGGCGATTGACCTGAGTATCGACCACGGCTTCGATCTTGACGCAGGCCGTGCTTCAACGGGCGTGCGGTTGATGTTGTTCTTCGTCGCACTCAGTTGCCATCCTGCGCTTTCACCAGTGCTGCTGATTGAAGAGCCGGAGAACGGAGTGCACCCACAGCGGTTAGGCGAAATCATGAAGGTCTTGCGCGGGATTACGCGCGGTGCCGCGGATTCAAAGCCCGCGCAAGTGATACTCACGACGCACTCGCCGTATCTCCTCGATCACATTAACCTCGACACCGACCAAGTCCTCGTCTTCCGCCGCAACGACGACGGCTCGCGAACCGCCGAGCCGGCCGATAAGGATCGTCTCAAGGAGTTTCTCGACGAGTTCATGCTCGGTGAAATCTGGTACAACCAGAGTGAAGAAGGCCTCATCAAGCGGGGATCATGATCCGTATCAGGTTCATCGGTGACGGTCCGCGCGATCAAGCGGTGCTCCCGCCGATCGTTGACAGTTTCTTGTCGACCCCGATTCGCGCGGATTTCGAAGCGTGGCCGCGGTTGCACACGGGCGGTGGATACCGCGGAAAGATCAAACTCGCGACGCGCCAAGCGAAAGACGCCGGGCAGCAGGCGATCGTTGCGGTCGCGGATCGTGACGTGCGGCGCGGCGATTACCGTATCAAGGAACTGCGGAAGGGGCGCGAGGAGCACCGTGAAAAACACGTGGCGGTTCCCACCGCGCTCGGACTAGCCGATCCGCATCTTGAAGCGTGGCTAATCGATGATCCGCTTGCGGTTCGGACGGCGCTACGATTGCCGCCGAATGCGCAGATTCCGAACGTTCGGAAATGCGACGACCCCAAGAAACGACTGAACGAGCTTTGGGAGGGCAGCGCGCGGCGCAGCGACGCGCCGGAGGAAACTGCCATCCAAGCGCTCTCGGATGTCGCCATGGCGCTTGCGATCGAGCGGTGCCCCCACTCGTCCGAAACCGGGTTGGCCGAATTCGCAGACGACGTGCGCCGTGAAATCGGCCCACTGATTCAGCAAAAAACGATCGCGAATCCAAGCGAGTGATGCCGCGCGCCGCGCAAGCGGGTCACGTTGGGGACCCCGGCCTTCTGGAAAGCCCTGCGTGCCACGCTACGATACGGCCTCGCGCCTGAGGCGGGCGCAGGCGATCTCGCTCCCGCTGCATAGATGTTCGTGCGAAGGACCCAATCTCCGTGGCGAGCCAACCGACTCCGCTCACTCCGACCGCCGCCCCCGTCGCGAACGGGGCGCACGCGCCGGCCGATGCGCACAGTCCCGGCGGCGTCGAACTCTCCGCGATGCGCGACGTGCTCTCGCACACGCGCTTCTGGTTCCTCGCCGTCGCCGGCCTGGCGCTGGACCTGTGGTCCAAAGAGTGGGCCTTCGGCACGCTGCGGCTGGGCGGGCGGCGAGAAGTGCTGCCGCACGTGCTCGAATTCCAAACCATGCTGAATCCGGGGGCGCTCTTCGGCATCGGGGCGCGCTACACGAGCGTCTTTCTGGTCGCGTCCGTGCTGGCGCTGGCGCTGGTGCTGTGGATGTTCGCCCAGAGCTCGCGCCGCCGCTGGCTGCTTCACATTGCGCTGGGGGCGATTCTGGCCGGCGCCCTGGGCAACATGTACGACCGCATCTTTGTTCAACTGGTGCGGGTCAAGGTGAATGCGGCGGGCGCGTTCCGCTACTGCACGGAAAGCCGCTCGCCCGACGGCCTGTCGGTCGTGCTCACCGAGTTTCCGCCACACGAGAAGCCATGGACGCGGACGCTGCCGCCGGGCGAGGCGTTCAACGACGACGAGCCGGTCGGCTACGTGCGCGACTTCATCAAGATCCCGACGAAACTATTCGGCAAGCAGGACCTGTGGCCTTGGGTGTTTAACGTGGCCGACATGCTGCTGGTCGGCGGCGTGGGGATTCTGGCGGTGCGGCTGTGGTTCGACCGCGGGGAGCACTTGGCGCCGGCGGCGGCAACGGGTACGCCGGTTGGCGATGGGAGTGGCACACCGCCGGCCGCGCCTGGGTGAGTTGATCGGTTCGAGCGGACGAGATGTCAGAACGCGAAGCGCAAGCAAGCGCGACTGCGAACGGGCTTCATATCGCGACTGCGCTCTCGGGCCGCGCTCGCTGGCGCGTCGCGTTCTGACTTGCGCGGCACATCGCGTGCCTACGGCCGGCACGGGGGCCGGCCGCTACCCGTCTTGCGCTTCGCGTCCTAAATTGCAGCGTCCGCTTATTCCAGATTCCGCAGCGCCGCGACGACGTGCAGCCGGGCCGCCATCAGGCTCGGCCAGATGGCCGAAATGACGCCGATCAGCAGCGAGATGCCGAGCGCGGCCAGGCAGTCCGCCGCCGCCACCTGAAGCGTCAGGATCAGCGGAATCTGCACCTCGCGCAGCGGCGTGTAGTTGAACGCGATGAAGGGCGTCGCCGCCCCGGCCAGCCCGCCGATCGCGCACAGCAGCATGCTCTCCGACTGGATCAGCGAGAACACCAGCCCGGATCGGAAGCCCAGCGACTTGAGCGTCGCGTATTCGTTCAGCCGATCGCGGAAGTTCATGCTCATCGTGTTGGCGGCCGCCATGATCGCCACGAACACCGTCGCGGCCGCCAGAATGCTCAGGTTGCGCGGCAGGTTGAACTGCTGCGTGATGAACTGGTTCATGAAGGCCTTTTCATCCTGCGTCAGCGTCTCGTCCGGCGTGCGGGCGAAGAGCTCGTCGATCGCGACGCGGAAGTGCTCCAGGTCGTCTTTTGACGCACAGCGCAGGAAGAAAAAGCTCACCAGGCCGCCGGGGGCGCCGGTGTTCTTGAGCCCCTCATCCAGGTAGTCCCGCCGGCACCAGCAGGTGGTCGGATCGGCCGCGTCCGGGCCGATCGACACGATGTGAAACTCCATACCCACGTAGGGCGGCACCGACGGCCAGATGGTCACCTTGTCGCCCACCTTCCAGCCAAACTGCGTCGCGGTCGCCCCGCCGGCGGCCAGCGCCTGCCGGTCGCGCAGCCAGGCGGCCTGCTCGTCGGGCTTCAGGCCGAAATCCGGGAAGGTCGACGCGAACGTGTCGTGATCGACGGCCAGGGTGGTGAGCTGACGCGGGTCGTCCTTGATCTGTCCGCCGATCCAGCGCACGCCGCAGACGGTCAGAATTCGCGCGTGCGTCGGGTCGAGCGACTCGATCTTCTGACGATGGCCCGCGGGCAGCGGATTGATGATTGAAGTCTTATGCGTGACGGCCAGGCGAAGCTGCTGGGCCGAGTTGTCGAGGAAGCGCTCGATGCCGTGAATGACTGAGATGGACAGCACATAGATGAGAATCGGCAGCCCGACAGCGGCGCACGTGAGCAGCGACCGGACGGGATTCCGCGTCAGATTGCGCCACAGATAAGTCAGCTTCAGCGTCACGGCTCACGCAGTGCGGCGATGGCCTGAATGCGGGCGGCGCGTGAGGCCGGCGCCAGCGATCCAAGCACGCCGACGATCGCCACCATCAGCATGGCCCCGGCGATGATCAGCGGCGTCAGGTGAATCTCAAACGCGATCGTCGTGAAATTGCTGGCGCCGAACATGTCCTTGGTATTGCCCATGATGGCCAGGTACGCCGCGCAGCCGGCGCAGCCGATCGCCCCGCCGACGAGCGACAGCAGCACGGATTCGATGACGAATCCGAGCCGCACCTGCCCCGGCGAAAAGCCGATCGTCCGCAGCATGGCGATCTCGCGCGTCCGCCCGGCGACGGTCGAGAACATCGTGTTGGCGACCGAAAAGACCGCCGCCAGCGACATCATCCCCACCAGCACGTAGCACACGGCCTGGTAGAAACGCACATTCGACGACTGATTCTGCCAGTACTCGGACTCCGTCATGGCTTCGAGCTGGATCGCCGGACCGTCGATCTGCTTCACCACCGCGGCGGCGTCGGCCCCGTCGGCCAGCCGCAGGCTGGCGGCGGAGTAGACCGTGCGGCCGTAGGCGCTTTGCAGCGACGGCAAATAGCCCCAGATTTCGCTCTCCATCGGCCCGCCGGCGGCGCTGAAATAACCGACGACCTTGTATTCGCGGGTACCGGAAAAGCCGAGCCTGATGCTCTGGCCGATTTGCAGGCCCTGAAATTGCTGCGCGGCCTTGCGGCCGACGATGATCTCGGGGGCGCCGGTCGAAAACGCCGCCCCCAGCAGCTTCACGTTGCGGTGCACCTTGAAGGCCGCCTCGGTCACGCCGCGGACGGCGACGTTGGCCTGCGTCGTTCCGCCGTCGCGGACGCGCGCCAGCGAAACCTGCACCATCATCTCGGGCGAGATCAGCGGCTGTCCGTCAGACGCGACCTCCGAAATCTGCATAAGCTTGTTGAAGTCTTCCGGGGGCAATGCGCTGTTGGTTTCGGAGATCGAGCCGCGCTGCATCACGATGACCTTGCGCGGGTCAGCGGCCACGGCCAGAGAGTCACTCAGCGCGACCACGAAACCCAGCAGCCAGGTGAACGTGCCCACGACCGCGGCGATCACCAGCACCGTGAGGGCCGTGGTCGTCTTGCGCACGAACAGGTTGCGCCAGTGGTAGCTGAGCGTCAGCGTCATGCGTCGCTTAGGCCACCTTTCGCAGGGCGCTGACCGTGTCCAGCCGGGCCGCCTGGTACGCCGGCCACAATCCGGCCAGCAATCCGACCAGCACGGCGATGCCGAAAGAC
Source organism: Phycisphaerae bacterium RAS1 (assembly GCA_007859745.1). Lineage (NCBI taxonomy): Bacteria > Pseudomonadati > Planctomycetota > Phycisphaerae > Phycisphaerae bacterium RAS1. The sequence continues at coordinate 64,258 of SMLU01000001.1, forward strand.
ACGCCGATGGCGATGGGCGAGATGGCCAGCGACGCGATCGGCAGCGGACCGAACTTGCTGGGCGGGAAGATGGACAAAGCCGTCGCGGTCGGCACGATGCCGAGGACCGCCCCGGCGATCGCCAGCGTCAGGCTCTCGGCGATCACGATCAGAAACAGGCGCCAGGACTGAAAGCCGATCGCCTTGAACACCGCCAGCTCGCGGATGCGCTCGCGGAAGCTCATCATCATCGTGTTTCCCGCCACCAGCGCCACGATGCAGACGACCACGATCGCCATGCCGCGCATCAGGCCGGGCAGGTCGCCGACGGCCTGCGTGAAGGTCGCGATGAACGCGTTTTCGTCGAAGCTGCGCGTTTCGTTCGGGCTGTTGGCGAACAGGGCGTCGATGTCCGCCTGCAACGAGTGCAGCGATTCGACGCTGTTGCACTTGATCCAGAAGACGTTGCACGCCGGCGCGTCGAATCCGCCGGCCTTGCGGGCTTCCTCGAAGTAATCGCGCCGCAGGTAGAAGCCGTTGGTGCGGCCGGGCGTGCTGACCACCTTGATGATGCGAAATTCGAGCGCCAGGTAGGGCGGAACGGTGCTCTCCAGCGTCACGCGATCGCCGAGCTTCCAGTTGTGCTGCTCAACGATGTTCTTCCCGACCACCGCCGCGACGCGCTCGCGGTTCCACTGCTCGATCTCGGCCTCAGTCATGCCCACGTCGCTGAAGACCGCCGGAAAAGTATCCGGGTCGGCCCCCAGGCTCTGAATCACGTTCTGCGTATTGGGCACGCGCCCGCCGAACCAGCGCATGCCACAGACGGCCGTCAGCCGCTGCCGCTGCGGGTCGATGCCCTCGATGTCCTTGCGCATCCGTTCGGGAAGGTAGTTGGTGAGCGTGATCTTGCTGCGCACGGCCAGGCGCAGCTCGCGCGCCAGCGAGGCGTTGAGCTGAATCAAAGCGACGACCAGCGAAATCGCCGCGACAAACACGGCCATCGGCAGCGCGAACGCGATGACCGTCAGCGCCGTGCGCATGCGGTTGCGGCGAAGGTTCTGCATCAGCACGTAGCCGAGCGTCATTGGGGGCCTCGCGTTCGGAGCGGCGCAGCGATGCGGGCCGCGCTCACGTGCGACGGGGGATGCAGGAACAACGGCGCGAAGGTTACAGTATTTTCTGTGCCTCTGTGCCTCTGTGGTTGCATTTCTTCACGACGCCGCCAGCGCCTGGTCCCGGGCCGTCTCAAAGTCGCGCTCCAGCACGCCTTTTTCCAGGTGCAGTTGCCGCCGGGCGTAGGCGGCGGCTTTCGCGTCGTGCGTCACCATCAGCACCGTCTTGCCCGAGTCCTTGTTCAGCAGCGTCAGCAGGCTCAGGATTTCCGTCGACGTCTTCGCGTCCAGATCGCCGGTCGGCTCGTCCGCCAGGATCACGTCCGGATCGGTCACGATCGCCCGGGCGATCGCGACGCGCTGCTCCTGTCCGCCGGAAAGCTGGTTCGGCCGATGATCCGACCGGTCGCTCAGCCCGACCACGTCCAGCGCGGTCATGACGCGCGCCCGCCGCTGCCGGCCCGACATGCGGAACAGCAGCAGCGGCAGCTCGACGTTCTGCGCCGCGGTCAGCACCGGGATCAGGTGGTACATCTGGAAGATGAAACCGACGTGACGGCTGCGCCAGGCGGTCAGTTGCCGCTGACCCAGCCGCTCGAGCTGGGCGTCGCCGACGCGCACCGACCCGCCGTTCGGCGAATCCAGCCCGCCGATCAGGTGCAGCAACGTGGACTTTCCCGAGCCCGACGGTCCCATCAGCGACACGAAATCGCCCGCGGCGATGTCCAGGTCGAGACCGTCCAGCACCGGTATGTCGATCCGCCCCTTGCGATAGACCTTGGTCACGCCGCGAAGCTCGATGCCGGCTGAACTCATGTACTGCTCCTGCACGCCGCGGTGAGCGCAGCAAAGTCCGTAATGATATCCGACCCATGCGTGGAGTCGAAACGGCGTACAGTCCGCGCGTCCGCGGCATCCGTCCGAACCCGCCGCGCCGAGCGGCGGGGTGACGTCCGCGTGCGTTCGCAGCGGCGCGTGGTAAATTGGCGCCGGGCGCATGCACACCGCAACCCGCCGCTTGGCGCGGCGGGTTCCGAAAAACGCCGCCGATCGCAAACTGTCTCGCGATGCGGCCTGGAAGTTGCCCGGTCGCGCCGATTTCCGCTACAACTGCCGCAATATGGCACGTGCCCGCCGCATGAAGCCGGCCCTGCGAACCGACGAATCGCCGCTGCTGGTCGAGGTGGCGTGGGAGGTCTGCGCGCAGGTGGGCGGCATCTACACCGTGCTGCGCAGCAAGGCCCCCGCCACCATCCGCACCTGGGGCGACGATTACTGGCTGATCGGCCCCTACCGCGAACACTCCGCCAAAATCGAACTGGAACCCAAGCCGCCGCCTCCTTTTCTGCGCGAGATCATCGACGAATTCGAAATGAGCGGCGTGCGCATGCACGCCGGCCAGTGGCTGATCACCGGCCGGCCCAACGTGCTGCTGATCGACCCGCGCTCGCTGATGATGCGGCTGGCCGACATCAAGTATTACCTGTGGCGCGACTGCGGCCTCGGCTCGCCGCCGGGCGACTACGACTTCGACGAGTCGGTCGCGTTCGGAGCGGTCGTGGCGGACGTGCTGGAAGCGATGCAGCGCCGCCTCGCGCCGCGGCCGATCATCGCCCAGTTCCATGAGTGGCAGGCGGCCGGCGCGCTGCCGTTCCTGCGCCACAGGCAGACGCCGATCGCGACCGTGTTCACGACGCACGCCACGCTTGTCGGCCGGGCGCTCAGCTCGGCCAGCGCGAACCTGTATGACCACCTCGGCCGGATCGACGGAGCCGCCGTGGCGCAGCGGCACGGCTTCGGCCACCGCTTCGAGCTGGAAAAGGCCGCCGCGCATCGCTGCGACGTCTTCACCACTGTCTCCGAGATCACCGGCCAGGAGGCGCAGCAGTTCCTCTCGCGCCGCCCGGACGTGCTCCTGCCCAACGGGCTGAACATCGAGCGCTTCAACGCGCCGCACGAGTTCCAGAACCTGCACCTGGCGGCCAAGAAGCGCATCCACGATTTCGTGATGGGGCATTTCTTCCCCAGCTACACCTTCGACCTGGACCAGACGCTCTACTTCTTCACCGCCGGCCGCTACGAGTACACCAACAAGGGCTTCGACGTGTTCGTCGAGGCCCTGCGGCAGCTCAACGAGCGCATGCGGGCCGAACCCAACGGCGTCACCGTGGTCGCGTTCATCATCACGCGCTCGTCCTACCGCGCTCTCAACGTGGACACGCTCAATCGCCAGGCGATGTTCCACGAGCTGCGGCGGGCGTGCGCGGCCATCAAGGAAGAGATCGGCCGGCGGCTGTTCGAGACCGTGACCGCCGGGCGCATGCCGACCGTCGAGGACCTGATCGATGAATACGCCGGCGTGCGTCTGAAGCGCATGATGCACGCCTGGAGGACCGGGCCGCCGCCCTCGATCGTTACACACGATCTACATGACGACGCCGATGACGCCGTGCTGAAGCATCTTCGGTTCTGCGGGCTGATCAACCTGCCGCACGATCCGGTCAAGGTCGTGTTCCATCCCGAGTTCATCACCTCGACCAGCCCGGTGCTGGGGCTGGAATACGATGAGTTCGTGCGCGGCTGCAACCTGGGCGTATTTCCGTCCTACTACGAGCCGTGGGGCTACACGCCGATGGAATGCGTCGTGCGCGGCATTCCCACCGTGACGAGCGACCTGAGCGGTTTCGGCGCGTACGCGATGGATCACTTCGTCGATCACGACGCCGCCGGGATGTTTGTCGCGCGGCGCCGCGGTCGGGACTTCGGAAATGTGGCCTGGCAGGTGGCCGAGTGGATGTTCGCGATGACGCGCATGACGGTGCGCGATCGGATCGCGCTGCGCAACCGCGTCGAGGCCTACGCCGATCACTTCGACTGGAACAACCTGATTCGATACTACATGCAGGCTCGCGACCTGGCCTTCGCGCGCCGCTTTCCGGGAATCACGTGGTCCGAATCGGCCGCGCCGCACGAAGAGCTGGGGGACCGGCCTTCGGCGCCTTCGGCCGGTCTTCCCGGCTCAACCGTTTTTCCGAACCCGCCGCGCCAAGCGGCCGGTTGACCGTGCTTTGCTGGCCGGGCGCCGCGCGGACCATTACAATCCCGCGGCTCAGGCCGCTGACGTGGACCTGGCGGCACGATTTTTGAGACGCAACATGGCCAAAATCACGATTGACGGGAAAGAGGTTCAGTGCCGCGACGGCATTCCGGTCCTGCGGGCGGCGCTGGAGGCGGGGACGGATGTGCCGCACTACTGCTATCACCCGGGGCTGACCATCGTCGCGAGTTGCCGACTGTGCCTGATGGAAATGAAGATGCCGCATCCCCAGACCAAGGAGATGGTCTGGGCGCCCAAGCTCTTCCCGTCGTGCCAGACGCCGGTGAAGGACGGCATGGAAGTCCGCTTCAACTCCCCAGGGGTCCAGGGCAACCAGAAGCACGTGATGGAGTACTACCTGCTCAATCACCCGCTCGACTGCCCGGTGTGCGACAAGGCCGGCGAGTGCTACCTGCAGGATTACTCCGAGGACTATGGCGCCTCCGCCTCGCGCATGATCGAGGAGAAGTACAAGAACCCCAAGAAGGACATCGGCAGCAAGACGCTTCTCTACCAGGACCGCTGCGTGCTCTGCACCCGCTGCGTCCGCTTCGCCGACGAGGTGGCGGGGACGAGCGAACTGGCCGTCGTCAACCGCGGCAGCCGCGGCGAGATCGACGTGTTCCCCGGCCTGCCGCTGGAAAACGAGTTGCAGGGCAACGTGGTCGATCTTTGTCCGGTCGGGGCGCTGCTCAGCAAAGATTTCCTGTTCAAGCAGCGCGTGTGGTTTCTCAAACCGGCCCAATCGGTCTGCAGCGGCTGCTCGCGCGGCTGCACGGTCGAAGTGGATCAGAGCGAGAACACAGTCCATCGCCTGCGGCCGCGGTTCAACGAGAAGGTGAACCAGTGGTGGATGTGCGATGAGGGCCGCTTCGGCTGGAAGTACATTCATCGCGAAGACCGGCTGAATCTGCCGCGCATCCGCCGCAGCGCCGCGGAGCCGGAGCCGATCGCGTGGGAGGAGCTGCCCGGCGTTCTGCGGATGCGCTTTGACGACGCGGCCCGAGCGGACGACGGGACGGCGGTGGCGGCAGTGCTCAGCCCGATGATGAGCTGCGAAGAGGCGTGGCTATTGGCGACGTTCGTCCGTTCGCTTGCGCCCAAGTCGACGCTGGTTTCGGGCTTCGTGCCGGTGGTCGGCGGCGACAAGACCTTCAAGAAGGGCTTTGTCATCAAGTCCGACAAGGCGCCGAACCAGAAGGGGGTCGAGCGCGTCATCGCGCACTTCGGCGGCGCGACGATGAGCTTCGCCGATTTCGTGGCCAAGGCCGCGGCCGGTGCGTTCAAGGCGACGTATCTGAGCGCCGGATACGCGACGGCGTGGGTCAATCCGGCGTGGACCGCGAGCCTTCAGAAGATTCCCTTCCTCGTCGTGCATGACCTGTTCAGCTCGCCGCTCGATGCCGCGGCGACCGTTCAGATTCCCGGCGCAAGCTGGGTCGAGCGAGAAGGCTCGTTCATGAACTGCGACGGATTGCTTCAGCCGTTCTCGCGGGCGATTACGCCCCTCGACGGCGTGAAGGCGGATTCGCAATTCCTGTACGAACTTGCCGGCGAGAGCGGCCTCTTCCGCGCGCCGAAATTCCGGGAGAAGATCGCCGCGGAATGCGCGGACCTCGGCCGTGTGTTCGAGCCGAGCGTCGAGCCGGAATTCGCGCACTGAAGCGGTAGTCTGTAGCGTCGGACCTCTGTGTCCGACGGCGATTTCAGCGTCGGACGGGGAGGCCCGACGCTACGCGGCTGCTCAAACGCCGGACTTCAGCAGCGCCAGCGCCTGATCGGCGATCTGCGCCGCGCCCACGCCGCAGAATTCCAGCTCTTCACTCTCCGTGCGGGTGGACTTGGGGATGCGCTGCACGCTCAGGCAGCGGCACCGCACGCCGCCGGCTGCGGCGATCGCCTCAGCCGCAGCCGCCCCGTACCCGCCGCCGTAGTTGTCCTCCACGACCAGCGCCCTTCCGCCGCAGCGCCGCAGCGCATCGACCAGTTTCTCAGCCTGAATCGGCAGGCTGTAAGCGTCGATCAGCGCCGCGCGGATGTTCTGGCGCGAGAGCAACTCGGCCGCCTTGCGGGCTTCGTGGACCATGTAGCCCGACGCCACGAGCGCCAGGTCGTCGCCTGGCTGCAGGACGTTAACTCCGCCCGGCTCGAAGCGGGCTGTTTCGTCGTAGAGCAGCGGCACGTCCGGCCGGTGCGTTCGCATGTAGCACATCCCGCGGATGGCCAACATCAGCCGCGTGCAGTGATACGCCGCGACCGCGTCCGACGGCTGAAAAAGCCAGCAGACCGGGCCGGTGCGCTCGTCGTTGCGGACGGTCGTGAGCGCGCGGAAAAAAGCCACGTCGGCCAGGGCCATCTGGCTCGGTCCGTCGGAGCAGGGCGTGATGCCCGAGTGCGAGCCGACCAGCTTCACGTTCGCCCGGCTGATCGCGGCCAGCTCGACCTGGTCATACGCCCGCCCGATGAACTTCGCGAACGAATTGGCGAAGGGGATGTACCCCCCTGCCGACAGCCCCGCCGCCGCCGAGACCATGTTCTGCTCGGCGATCTTGCACTCGAAGAAACGTGTCGGATGGGCGGCGGCAAAAATCTCGCTGAAGGTCGAGTTGCTCACGTCCGCGTCCAGCACCACCACCTGCGGCAGCAGCTCCCCGGCTGCTTTCAGCGTCGCCCCGTACGCTCGTCGCGTGCCCATCGCCCGTTTCTCAAGCAGCGCGGCCAGCCCGCCGGATTTCATCGTGTCGCCAAACGACGGCCACGCAACTTCGCGCGGATCGGGCCGCGACGACTCGGCCTTTGGCGGCGCCGGCAGCGGCGGCCGGCCGATCGGCCCGCCCGATCCGCCGGCGGCGTCGAGCGCGGCGTTGATGGCGGGCAGATCGCTCTCCTTGGGCGGCTTGCCATGCCAATTGCCCTTTTGAAGCATGTCGGCGCCCCAGCCTTTTATGGTTCTGGCGACAATCGCCGTCGGCGGGGCGGCGGGGAAGCCCGCCAGCGCCGCCTCGATTTCCGCCGGGTTATGGCCGTCGATCGTCTTCACGTTCCAGCCGAAAGCCGAGAGCTTGGCGGCGATGCGCTCCGCCGATTGTTGCGGCGAGACGTTGGCCGCCTGACCCTGCCCGTTGCAATTGAAAATCGCACAGACGTTGCTGAGCTTGTGATCGACGATGAAATCGGCCGCCTCCCATATCTGTCCCTCGCGCGACTCGCCATCGCCCACGATGCAGAAGATGCGCCGGTCGCAGCCGTCCAGGCGCGCCGCCAGCGCCAGCCCGGCGGCGACGCTCAGCCCCATGCCCAGGCTGCCCGTCGCAGCGTCGAAGAACGGAAAGCCCTCGGCCGGGTTGGGATGACCGTCGAGCACGCTGCCCTTGGCGCGAAGCTGGTCGAGGTCGGCGACGGACAGCGCCGTTCGCGCGTCAACGCCGACCGCGCCGCCCAGGTCGGCCCAGGCGGCGTAGACAATCGGCACGGCGTGCCCCTCGCTCAGCACGAGCCGGTCGCCGACCGGACTGCGCGGGTTGCCGGGGTCGTGGCGCATCTGGCGGTACATCAGATGAGTCACCAGGTGCGCCAGCGAGAGCGCGCTGGACGGGTGCCCGGCGCCCGCGAGCGTGGTCATACGAACGGCGAGTTTTCCGAGCTGAGCGGCCTTGGCGCCCACGGCGGCGGCGGAGGACATCGTGCTTTCTCCCATCGCGACGGAAACGGACACAACCAGACCGCGCAATTGGGTGGCACGGGCGTATCGCCTGTCGCGCGGGACGGGCGAGACGCCCGTCCCACCCATCATGCACCATCTTTGATTAGCTACATTAGCTGATCGCGAAGGCGGCGAGTAGCTTGGGATTTCGGCGCCGGCTCCCCGGCTTGTGCCCGATCCAACGCACGTCCAGAATCTCCGCCGCGGGTGTTCCAATGACGGACTTGCAACACGCAGCACTTCCCGACCAGTCCAACGAGCCGCAGCGGATTCCGGAGACATACCCGCCGCTCCCGAACGTGGCGCCCGTGCGGACATTCCCGATTCACTGGATCGCCGCTCCGCCCGTGTCCCTCCTGGCGCTCCTGGCGCCGCGCTTCGTCGGCCCGCACGCCGCCGCCGCCGGCTGGCTTGCGGCGCTGGCGGTGCACTTCTGGGCGCTGGCGTGGTCGGCCGGCGTCTGGGCGGCGCTGGGCATCGAAGAGTCCAGCGCAGCGTTCTACAACGCACCGTCGCCCAGCTACCCGTTCATCGGTCACCTTTTTCGGCCGCCCGCCGCCCTGGCGATGGCGCTCTTCATGATCACCGACCATTGGGGCGGATACCTGGTCATCGCGGTGGTCATTGGGCTCGCACAGGCCGCAGCCTGGCTCGGAGCCATCGCCCTCATGCCGCTCGCCTGGGCCGGCGAAACACGCGGACGGCTCTACCTGCGCTGCGTCCGGCTGATGTTCTGGGGCACGGCGTTCCTGGTTCCGACCGCCTATGCCACGCAGCCCGTCGTGCGATACCTGAATAATCAACCGTGGAATATCGGTTCGGACCGGATTCGCGAGGAGGTCGCGATCTTCGGGTTGGCGCTGGCGGGCGTGGCGTGGGGATGTTCCGTTCTGATCCGCATGGCCGGGCGATACCCCGGCCAGCCGCTCGGCCCGGGCTGGGAGGCGCGCCCGCCGATGTGCGAAGCCTGCGGCTATCGGCTGACGATGCAACCGGTGCGTGGCGCGTGCCCCGAGTGCAATCGCCCGGTGGCTGATTCATTGCCGGAGCGGCGCAGCGCGGCGCCGATTGCAGCAGTGCGCTGGTTTGTCGTGCCGGCGTTTCTGTGGACGACGCGGGCGTCGCTGGCGGCCAGGCGGTTTGCACGGTCGTATCGATTGCTGGACGGCCAGCGAGCCGCGCGGGCGTTTGCCGCGGCGCACTGCGTGCTGCTGGGCTGCTTCACGGCCGTCGCCTATCTCGGCGTCGTGACCGGGCGGATCGATGAAGACGGGCTGACTGACGTGGTGCGAAACGTCATCAATGAACTTCTGATCGCCGATGACCTGGCGGAGGCGGCCCTCGCCGGGCTTGCCGGCGGGCTTGCCGCGCTGGGCATTTTCCTGGTCGCGGCGCTGCTGGCGACGCGCGTCGGCTGGAACACGCACGGCGCGCGGGCGACGGTCATCTGCTACGCGTTCGCGTGGATATGGCTCCCGGTCATTCTCGCCAGCGCCGGCGGGCTGATTCACCTTCGAAACGCGCGCGAACTCGGGCGGCTGCCGCACTACGCGCTGGGCGGCCTGGTGCGCGTGGACCTGGGCGATGTCGCGATCGCCGCTCTCTACACGCCGGCCGCCGTGTGCCTGCTCCTGTGGGTCCTGCACTACCGCCGCATGCTGATTGAGGCGCGCTTCGCCAACGCGTAACTCGGTTGGTACGGCGCGGGCCGACCGGGCGCCGGGTTACGGCCCGCTCAGGCGTGCGATGAACGGATTGATGTCAAGCACGTTCACCTGCCCGTCCTCGTTCATGTCCGCCGCCTCGATCGTGCAGGCCGGGTACTGATGCGCGTATTCGACCGAATCGGAGAGCGCCAGCACGAACGGATTGATGTCGAGGATGTTCACCTCGAGGTCGCAATTCATGTCGCCGGCCGCGATCAGCCGGCTACGGCACTCGCAATCCAGAATCTGGAAGACATTCATGCACAGCCCGCCGCAGTCGCAGTCTGCGTCGCCGGTGCACGCCAGCGACGGGTCGTTGTCGCAGAAGTTGCCGGAGATGACGACCGACGGAACAGCGATTGTCCCAGACGGACACTCGCACGCGCCGCACGGCGGCATGATGCCGACCAGCGGCTGGCACAGGTCGTAATCAACAAACGGGACCGGGGCGGCGACGTTCGAGCAGTTGCCGACGCCCACGGGTATTGACGACCCACCGGGGGCGACCTGCGTATAGCCCGGCGGAAGCGTCTGGCGAACGCAATGGCTGCCCGGGGGCACATCGCGGAACACGTAACGTCCGCCCTCGTTCAGCACGGTGGTCGGATCGTCGGCCGTCGTGACCGTCGTCATGTCGTTGGTGCTGTTGCAGAAGAGGTCGAGGTGCACCGTGACGCCCGGAAGCGCCGCATCGCCGATCGTGTCGCCGTTCTTGTCAACGAGAACGTAGCCGGTCACAACGCCGCAGGCCGGGCCGGGAATGCTCTGACCGGTGCAGTCGGCGGTCTTCGTGTCGGACCCGGGGCCGCCGAGGAGAATGTCCGGCGGGCGGTTGCAGCCGAGCAGGGAGTCGCTTCCGCCGTTGCCGAACAGGTAGTCCTTTGATGTGTCCGGCCCGCCGCGGACGGTGTCGCCTCCGGCGCCGCCGAAGAGCAGGTCTTTGTTGCCGTCGCCGCCGGTTGATTCGCCCAGGTCATCGATGTCGGGGCCGCCGAACATCAGATCCACGCCATCGCCGCCGTTGAGCGTGTCATTGTCGGCGTTTCCGAAGCCGATGTCGGTGCCGTTTTCGCCGAGGATGGTGTCGTTGCCGCCGTTTCCGAAGAGCAGGTCGAGGGCGCTTCCGCCGAAGATGGTGTCGTTGCCGCCGTTTCCGAACACAAGATCGAAGCCGGTGCCGCCGACGTAGAAGTCGTTATTGCTGCCGCCGAAGGCGAGCGAAACGGTGGCGCCGCCGAACATGGAATCGTCGAGGTTATTGCCGAAGAGGATGTCGATCGGTCCGCCGCCGCCGGCGACGCGGTCCTCGCCGTCGTTGCCGAAAACGATGTCGATGTCGGCGCCGCCGTTGATGTCGTCATTATCGTTGCCGCCGAAGATGACGTCGATTTCGGTCTGTCCGTCGATCGTGTCGTCCCCGCGGTTGCCGAAGATCACGTCGATCACGCCGCCGCCGCCGTAGATCGTGTCCGGGCCGGGGTTGCCGGCGATGGCCAGGTCGCCGAAGAGCAGGTCGATGTCGGCGTCACCGGAAATCCGGTCGCCGCCGGCATTGCCGAAGATCACGTCGATACCATTGTTGCCGTTGATCGTATCGGCTTCGAGGTTGCCGAATGCGAGGTCGATGATCCCGTCGCCGCAGTTGATTGTGTCGTTTTCCTTGTTTCCGAACACGATGTCGATGCCGGCGTCGCCGCTGATGTTGTCGTCGCCGCGGCCGCCGAAGGCGATGTCGATCAGGCCGCCGCCGCAGGTGATGATGTCGTCTTCCTTGCCGCCGAAGATGAGATCGACGCCGTCCTGTCCGTGGATGGTGTCTTCGCCGCGGTTGCCGAAGGCCAGGTCGATCAGCCCGTCGCCGCACTCGATGGTGTCGCCGCACTTGTTGCCGAAGAGGATGTCGATTTCGAGCAGGCCGATGCCGTCGCTGTCGATGACATCGTCGTTGTCGCCGCCGAAAACGATGTTGCCGAACGGGATCGGCGTGGATGCGATGATGATGATCCCGCCGTCGTCCACGTCGAGCGAGTCGTCGCCGGGCGAGCCGAAAACGAAGTCGATTCCGCCCTTGGTGGTAACGATGTCGTTGCCGGACCCGGCGAAGACCGCGTCCAGCCCGCCGTCGGAATTGATCGTGTCGTTGCCGGAGCCGCCGAAGAGGACATTCCCGAATTCGCCGCCGAACTGGCAGGCGGGGTAGGTGCCGACGATGCACAGATCGTCGTCTCCGTCGCGCGCGTCGATGGTATCGTTGTCGGCCCCGCCGAAAATCAGGTCAATGCCGATCTCGGGGTTGCTGTCAGCCGGCGACTGGTAGTCGCAGGTGATGTTGTCGTCGCCGCTGCCGCCAAAAACGAGATTGCCGAAGTCAATCGATTCGCCAGCGATCGTGATGACGCCGCCCGTTCCGGTGTAGACGGTGTCGTTCCCGTCGCCGCAGAAAATCACCTCAATCCCGTCCGGCGGGCCGGTGTCGCCGCGCGTGACGACCGGCTCGATGGGAATGTCGCCGTGGATGGTGTCGTCGCCGTCGCCGCCGAAGATCAGGTCGCCCAACTCGATTTCGAAGTTGGCGTTGATGGTAAGCGAGGCGCCCTTGCCGGCCTCGACCACGTCGTTGCCGCTGGAGCAGAAGATTAGGTCCAGCCCGTCGCCGCACTTGATGTTGTCAGGCTCGGTCCCGCCGAATACAAGATTGCCGAACTCGAATTCGAACGTGCCCACCTTAAGCGTGCCGCCGTTGTAGGCGTTGATCGTGTCCGGGCCGCTGCTGGCGAAGATCAGGTCAAGGTCTTGCGTGCCGCCGGCGGTGTCGGAGTTGATCGTGTCGCCGCCGTCGCCGCCCCAGATCAGGTCGCCGAAATCCAACTCGACGTTGATCGAAGAAATGACAATTGCGTCGCCTTCGTCGGTGCTGACCGTGTCGTTGCCAAGCTGGCCGAAGATGACGTCAATGCCCTTGGTCGTCGTGATCGTGTCATCGCCTCCGCCGCCGAAAATGACGTTGCCCAGCTTGAGCGTGAATGTGCCGATGGTCATGTCGCCGCCGTCGGCGCCGCGGATCGTGTCGTTTCCCAGCCCGCCGAACGCCACGTCGATGCCGGTTCCGTAGCCGCCGGGATGATCGAGGTCGATCACGTCGTCCCCCCCGCCGCCGAAGACCAGGTCGCCGATGTCGATGCTGAAATTGCCGAACGCGATGACCTGCCCGTCGCCGGCGGTGATGGCATCGTCGCCCCCTTCGCCGAGGATGACGTCCGTGCAGTGGCCGCCACTGATCGTGTCTTTGCCATTGCCGCCGAGAATCACGTCCACGCCGTTGCGGCCGAAAATTTCGTCCATTCCGTCGTTGCCAAGCAACACATCGACGCCCAGGTCGCCGTCGATCGAGTCATTCCCGCCGCGGCCGATGATCAGGTCCAGATCGTCGCCGCCCAGCAGGCACTCGGCGTCGTTTCCGCCGATGATGATGTCGATACCGTCGTTGCCTTCGATGTAGTTTGCGCCCGGGCCGCCGAAAATCAGGTCGGCGTCGTCGCCGCCGATCAGGTAGTCGTCTCCTCCGGCGCCGACCAGCAGGTCCAGGCCGCTCATTCCTTCGAGACGATCGTTGCCGCTCGTGCCGATGAGCACGTTCGTTCCGATGCCGCCGATGACCGTGTTGGTCGTCGCGGGCGGCCCGGAGCAGACGCCGCCGCGCTGGTCGCTTTCGGCGGCCAGGGCCGCGCCGATCAGGGCGCTGGTGGCAGCGATGATGGCCTCGGCATCCGCAGTAATCTGCGCCGCGTCGGCCGCGATCTGGTTCGACAGCGCCTCAAGCTGCGTCTGCGCGTCGGATTCGTACGTCGCGCCGGCATTCTCGAAATCGGACGCGCCGCGCGCTTCAAATGTCGCACCGGCCAGGCCGAGCGAATTCTCGTGGGCTGTTCCCCACCCTTCGGCGAACGCCTCAAACGCCTCGGCGGTCGCGACGTAACCATCGCCGACGGCTTCGAGCGCCTCGGCCTGCACAACGTAGGCGTCGCCGAGGTTGGCCAGCGCGTCGGCGTCGATCTCAAGTCCGTCGCCGGCCGTCACCAGCGCGTCGCCTTGCGACGCGCAGCCGTCGGACTGCGCAACCAGACCATCCGCGTTGATTTCGATCTCGAAAACCAGCCCTTCGATCGGGCAGGCCGCCGATTCACAGCACTCCGGCGGCTCCGCGTCGTCGGGCGGGCAGGTCTGCGGGTCGTCGGCCGCGGCCTCGATGTTCAGCCGCTGCTGGTTAATGAAATTGATCAGCGATTGGGCGCTGGCGTCGAGGTTGTTTCCGCAGTCGATGAGCGAGTTAGCCATCGGCTGGATCGTGCCGGTGACGGTGTTCACGAGCGGGTTGGCGCCGTTCGTGATGAGGTCGTTCTCCATATCGTCGCGGAGCTGCAGCGCCGGAATCGCCAGCAGCGTGTTGGCCTGATCCACGAGCTGCATCGTTTGAAGAATCAGATCGGTGCGCGCGTCCGAAATAGCGTTGGCGGCGGGAATCACGAGCTGGTCCTTCACGTCCGCCAGGTAATTCCCGGCGGGCGTGACGAAATCGCTCTCGACCCGCTGCAGCAGCACGACCGCATTGCTGACCATGTCGCCGCTGCCCTGGCCCAGCGGCCCCATCGCGCCGGCGAGCGTCGCCAGCGCCTGCGCGTCATTCGAAAGCTGCTGGGCCGTCTGAAGCGTGCTGATCATGCTCATGACCTGCGCCAGCGTCAGCGTCCCCGTTCGGCCGATGATGATGTCGTCGCCGCCGCCGGTCATGGTCGTGGTCGGCTTGAGCGTCCCCACGTCGCCGTTCGAGTCGTCCATGACAACGAGGTCTTCGCCGTCGCCCATGTTGATGAGAATGGAGTTGAACGACGCCAGGCCGAACGTCACGACCTGCCCCGAGCCGTCCTCCGGGCTTGAGATTTCGAGGTCGTTCGCGCCCGCTCTCTTCAAACGCACGCTCTCGTCAACGGACGTGCCGATGATGTTCAGCACGCTCGCGCTTACGAAAATCTGGACTGTCCCACGCGCCGCGCCGGCGTTGGCGGCGGCCAAAACCTCCGCCGGATCGGGCCAACGGCCTTCTTCGGCCGCATTCACCACGAAATGAATGCAGTCCGCGGCGTCGCAGCTCCCGCCGGAATTGAACGTGCCGCCCAGGGCCGTGCAGCAACTTGAGGTAGTGACCAGGCAGTCGCCGCTGAACGTGCACGAGCCGGTTGTCCCGCAATCGCCGCCGTTCGTGAACGTCCCGCCCAGTGCGCTGCACTCGGCGGCGGTGGTCTCAGCGCAGGCCCCGTCGCCCAGACAGCACGAGCCATCGTTGCCGCGCATTTCGCCGGCAGGCTGCCCGACCGGCGCCGCGCGGTCTCGGGCTTCCGCGAACTGGGAGGCATCCGCCGCAACGGCCGCCGGTTGCGGCGCGTCATATGCAATCTTCTCCGCGTGGCCGAACGCGCAGCACAGACCGGCCAACCCGATCAGGGCGGTGAGCTTCATTACGGACTCCTGGTGAGAGCGGCCGACGGGACGAATAATCAGTCTATTATGTCGCGGCCAACCCGGTCAAGGGAAAACTGACGCGCTTGAAAAGCGCCTGTGTGGCGGCTCTAATCCAAGGTTCATGCGACTACTGCCGCTCGCGCGGCGAACTCTCGGATGGCCTGATGTTGCTCGCCGCCTTGCTCGCCGCCCTCACCGACGCTGCAGCCATCGAAGCGCTCATGCAGCAGGCGTTTTATCCGGCCCTGCTCGGCATCCTGGTGGTCGCGAGCCTGGGGATTCCGATTCCCGAGGACATTCCGCTGCTCGCCGCCGGCGTGCTGCTGAGGACGCATCCCGGCATCGCGAGCTGGCCGTTGACGCTGCTGGTGGCGTTCATCGGCATCATGAGCGGCGACCTGGTGCTGTACACGCTGGGACGCCGCTGGGGAAACGACGTCTTTTCGCATCGATCGGTGCGCTGGCTGATCACGCCCGAGCGCTACGCCATGGCGGTCGAAAAGTTCCATGAGCGCGGGGCGTGGTTCTGCTTCTTCGGGCGATTCGTCATGGGCGTGCGGGCCGTCATGTGCATCACCGCCGGCGCGACGCGATTTCCGTACTGGCGTTTCTTCCTCGCCGATGCGGCCGGGGCCATGCTCTCGATTCCGCTCTTCGTCGGGCTGGGGTGGTTCTTCGCCGAGATGCTCCCCGCGCTGCAGAAATATCTGGCCCTGACTCAAGGCGGCATCGTCGTCGTGGTCGCCCTCGGGCTGGGTGCGTTCATCTGGTACGAGGTCCGCAAGCACCGCCGGCGAAAGGCCGCCGCCGCCGCCAGAGCAGCCGCGATGCATGCACCGCCCGCCGACGCGCCGCCCCCGGCCGCCACGCCCCGCCCGGCCAAACCTGTCCCCGCCGCAGTCGCCGTCAAATCGGACGCCTGAAATGCCGATCCAGCGGCTCGGCCGCGACGTTCGCGTCTTGCCCACGTCGGCGATCGACGCCGACGTGATCCTGCCCGGCTCCAAGAGCCTCGCCAACCGATTCCTGGTCTGCGCAGCGCTGGCCTGCGGCGAGAGCCGCCTCGGCGGTGTGACGCTCTCCGACGACGTGCGGCGGGTCATCGACGGCCTCACCGCGCTGGGCGTATCGGTGCGCGTGGGCGCCGCGGTCGCACCGCACACCGACTGCATCGACGCGGGATCGCATTGCGATGTCCTGGTCAACGGAGTCTGCGGGCAATTCAGAGTCGACGAAGCGCGGATCGACGCCGGCGCCGCCGGAACGGCGATGCGCTTTCTTACCGCCGTCGCCTGCCTGGCGCGCGGCGACACGCGGCTGGACGGCACAGATCGAATGCGCCAGCGTCCGATCGCCGCGCTGGTCGACGGGCTGCGGCAGCTCGGCGCGCGCATCGACTACGACCTGGGCGAGGGCTTTCCACCGCTGACGGTTCACGGCCGCGGCCTGACCGGCGGACAAGCGACGTTCGACGCGCCGCCCTCAAGCCAGTTCATCAGCGCGCTGCTGATGGCCGCGCCCTACGCGGCGCAGGACGTGTTTCTCGACATTCGCGGTTTGCTGACCAGCCGGCCCTACGTGGACATGACACTCGCTGCGATGCGTTCGATGGGCGTCGAGACGCTGGACGCCACGGGTGATGAGGGCGGGCGGCGCTTTTCGCGCTTCATCGTACCCGCGTCACAGCACTACCAGCCCGGCGCCCACGCCATTGAACCAGACGCCAGCGCCGCCGGCTACTTCTGGGCGGCCGCGGCGATCACCGGCGGGCGCGTGCGCGTCCGCGGGCTGTCTTCCGGCAGCGCCCAGGGTGATGTGAAGTTCGTCGATGTGCTGGAGAAGATGGGCTGCGGCGTCATCCGCGGTGCGGATGGGATTGAGGTCCGCGGCCCCGCGGGCGGCCTGCGAGGCGTCAGCGTTGAGCTGAACGCGATGCCCGACACCGTGCAGACGCTGGCCGTGCTCGCGCTTTTCGCGGGCGGCCCGACGACCATCCGCAACGTCGCCAACCTGCGAATCAAGGAGACCGACCGCATCACGGCCCTGGCGGTTGAGCTGATCAAGCTGGGCGCGCGGGTCGAAACTTCCGAGGATGGACTAACGATTCACCCACCGGAGCAAGTGCCCGCGGCGGAAATCGACACGTACGATGATCACCGCATGGCGATGAGCTTTGCCCTGGCGGGACTAAGGTCGCCGGGCGTGCTGATCCGCGAGGCCGGCTGCGTCTCGAAGAGCTTCCCGAAATACTTCGACGCGCTGGCCCGGCTTGACCTCCCGGATCGGCGTTAATTAATCTGATTGGAATGCCCGAACCGATCACCCAGCCGCAGCAGCAGGTGGAGCAGAAGGTCGAGCGCCTTCCGCCCTACAAGGTGATCCTGCACAACGACGACGTGAACACTTTCGAGCACGTCATCCTCTCGATCCTGAAACTCACGCACCTGACCGAGCCGGAAGCCGAGCACTGCACCATCGAGGCGCACCAGACCGGCAGCAGCGTCCTGCTCATCACCCACCGCGAGCGGGCCGAGCTGTATTGCGAGCAGTTCGCGACCGTGAAACTGACGGTGACGGCCGAGCCGGACGCCTGAGCGGGAAACGGACCAGGTTCGTGGAACCGAAGCGCCGGGCGGTGGGGCGTGACCATAGTTTTTGGCAGGCTCGGCGGGCATTTCTGTCCGAACCCGCCTCGCCAAGCGGCGGGTCGACGTCCCCAGCCTACTTGACGTCGCTCGCGCAAGATCGTCAACCCGCCGCTTGGCGCGGCGGGTTCGGAAATACGGCCCTCCCGGCGGCGTCTGCCAAAGACACCGGCCGCACCCGGCCGGCGAGAATCAGCCGCTCTTGTTGTAGTAAAAGCGCTCCTGCGCCACCTTGCCGTTCTGCCAGCGCCGCGCCGCGCATTGCGTCATCAGCACCCGCTGGCCGTTCTTGAACGTCACGTCCATCTCCCACTCCGAATACGCGCGCTCGCCCGTCACCGCGCCGCCCAGCAGCCGCACCGCGTGCAGCGCCGCGACCGAGTCGACGAAGGCCTGCTCCCGCGCCCGGTTGGCGGCCTTGCCCCGGCAAGGCGGGTCGGCGTTTTCCTGCATCGCCACGTCTTCGGCGTAGTGCTTCTCAAACGCATCGAGAATGGCGCCCTTCAGAATCATCGCGTTCAGGTCTGCTTCGAGCGCGGCGGCGTCCATCGCTGCGGACATCGGTCAAGCTCCTTCTGTACGCTCCGCCGCCGGCTCGCGGCGCGAGTCCCCGATCATATCCCCGACACTTCTTCCGCCCATACCATCGCGACCCGCTCGCTCGCCTGCCGCGCGTGTTGTCATTATCGTAACGGCTCGAAGCGCCGGGTTCGGGCCGAAGGGCATGTGGAGACACCGTGATTTCAAAGCGTTCCTGGGCCGAGCCCTGGAAAGTCAAGATGGTCGAGCATCTGCGTATGACCACGCGCCCCGAGCGCGAGCGGGCCGTCGCCGATGCCGGGTTCAACACCTTTCTGCTTCCCAGCGCCCTGGTCTACATCGACCTGCTGACCGACTCTGGCACCTCCGCCATGAGCGACCGGCAATGGGCCGGACTGATGATGGGCGACGAGGCCTACGCCGGGTCGGCTAATTTCTACCGGCTGGAGGAGAACGTTCGCCGCTACTACGGCTACAAGCACGTCATCCCGACGCACCAGGGCCGCGGCGCGGAGCACCTGCTCAGCAAGGTGTGCGTAAAGCCGGGCCACGTCGTGCCGGGCAACATGTACTTCACGACCACCAAGGTGCACCAGGAGCTGGCGGGCGGACACTTCGTCGACGTCGTCATCGATGAGGCGCATGATCCGGACAACGAGCATCCCTTCAAAGGCAACTGCGACCCGGCCAAGCTGGAACGGCTGATCAAGGAAGTCGGGGCCGAGCGAATTCCCTACCTGTCGCTGGCGGCCACGGTCAACATGGCCGGTGGCCAGCCGGTCAGCCTGAAGAACATCCGCACGATCTCGGAGCTCTGCCATCGCCACGGCATCCGCGTGTTTCTCGACGCGACGCGGGCGATCGAGAACGCGTACTTCATCCGCCAGCGCGAGCCGGGCTGCGCCGACAAATCGCTGGCTGAAATCCTGCGCGAAATCTGCGCCTGCACCGACGGCTGCACCATGTCCGCCAAGAAGGACTCGCTGGTCAACATCGGCGGCTTCCTGGCCGTCAACGACGATGAGATCGCCGAGGAAGCCCGCAATCTCGTCGTCGTCTACGAAGGCCTGCACACCTACGGCGGCATGGCCGGACGCGACATGGAGGCGCTGGCGATCGGCATCGAGGAATCCGTGCAGCTCGATCACATGCACGCGCGCATCGGGCAGGTCGAGTACCTGGGCCACAAGCTGATCGAAGCCGGCGTGCCGATCACGCGCCCGATCGGCGGCCACGGCATCTTTCTCAACGCGGCCCGTTTCCTGCCGCATGTCCCGCGCGACCAGTTCCCGGCCCAGGCGCTGGCCGCCGCGCTCTACGTCGATTCCGGCGTGCGGGCGATGGAGCGCGGCGCCGTCTCCGCCGGCCGCGACAAGAAGAGCGGCGAGAACCTCTACCCGCCGCTGGAGCTGGTTCGGCTGACGATTCCGCGGCGCGTGTACACGCAGGCGCACATGGACGTGACGGCCGAAAGCGTGATCGCGCTGCACGAGAACCGCGAGAAGATCGTCGGCCTGAAGTTCACGCACGAGCCGAAGTACCTGCGTTTCTTCCAGGCGCGCTTCGCGCCGGTCCGCGGCGGGCGTGTGTTGCTCGACTGAATGCGAAGGCGACCACAGAGGCACAGAGACACCGAGAATGCGAACGACGGGGATAAAGGGACCGAGGGATAAAGGGCGCGCCGGTCTCCATAAACCCGCGCGCCCTTTATCCCTCTATCCCTTTGTCCCGCCCTCGCCACGCGCTTGGCGTCTCTGTGGTTCGACGCGACTTCCGGAGCGAGGCCGCCCGTGAGCACTCGACTTGCCGCCGGTTGCATGACCGGCACCAGCATCGACGCCGTCGACGCGGCGCTGGTCGAGATCACCGGCGCCGGGTTGGCCATGAGCGCGCGGCTGGTGCGGCACGCATCGCGGCCGCTCGGAGACCTTGCGCCGCGCTTGCGGAAAATCGCGCAGCAGCACGCCTGTACGGCGCGGGAAATCGCCGCCGCCGGGCGCGATCTGGCGCTCGAGCACGTGCGCGTCCTGCGGGCGCTCGTCCGCGATGATAAAGTTGATTTCATCGCCGTCCACGGCCAGACGGTCTTGCACGCGCCGCCGCTGAGCTGGCAACTCATCAATCCGCACGTGATCGCCGAGGCGCTGCACGCGCCAGTGGTGTTCGACCTGCGCGCGGCCGACCTGGCGGCCGGCGGGCAGGGCGCGCCGATCACACCCATCGCCGACTACGTGCTCTTCGCCGCGCCGCACGAAACGCGGACGGTCGTAAACCTGGGCGGCTTCTGCAACATCACGCGCCTGCCGCGGCGCAGCGCCGCCCCGGACCTGAGCGAAATCGGCGGCGGAGACGTGTGCGTCTGCAACCAGTTGCTGGACGCGCTGGCGCGAAGTTGCCTCGGCTCCGCCTTCGATGAAGACGGCCGGCGGGCGCTCGCGGGCGCGCCGCTCGCCGCGGCGGTTTCCGCGCTGCAAGCGCAGCTCGAGCGCCAGGCCGCCGCCGGCCGCTCGCTCGGCACCGGCGATGAAGCCCTGGGCTGGCTCGATCAGTATCGCGGCGCCTGCACGCCCGAAGACCTCGCGCGCAGCGCGTGCGCCGCGATCGCGCGGGTCATCGCGCAGCGCCTCGCCGGCGCGGACCGGATCATCCTCGCCGGCGGCGGCGCCAGAAACGCCGCGCTGGTCGCCGAGTTGAGCCGGTCGTGCGGCGCAGAAGTATCAACCAGCAGTGAGTTGGGGGTGCCGGTCGAGGCGCGCGAGGCGCTTTGCTTCGCGGTGCTGGGCGCGCTGGCGCGGGATGGCGTGCCGATCGCGCTGCCGGCCATCACGGGTGCGGCCGGCCCGCGCGTCGCCGGGGCATGGGTTGACGCGAGACCGCCGGGCGCCGGCAGCGCCGCCCGTTGAAAAAAAGCCGTCGCGTCGGCACTCCGTGGCCGACGTTGCGGAGAATCCGCCGAAAAACGCCGTCGGCCACAGAGGGCCGACGCTACGGGTTCACCGTCATCACGTAGAAGCTGCCGTACGTCGCCGAGCGGTCTTGCGCCAGAAGGCGCCGCGCCAATTCGGGATGCTGCGTGACGTGTTGTTGAATGGAGGGCGCCACTTCAAGCTTGTAGCTGCCCGAGCGGTAGATCATCGTCGCGCCCGGAGCCGCGGCCCGCAGCGCGCTCTTCAGCGTCGATTCAAAAGCCGCCGGCGACATCCAGTCGAAGATGTCGAGCAGGTTGAACTTGTTCAGCGAGCCGGCCGGGAGCGTGTCGAGATAGGGGCCGAGCCAGCCGTTGACCACCTGCACGCCGACACAGGAACCGTCGGCGTGCCGACAACCTCCGAAGCCACCCCCGCGCAACGATCAAGATTCCGAGTATTCAAACACGGCGATCACGTCCGCCGAGACATCGATCTGGCCGCCGCGGAACTCCAGTCCGCCCTTGTTGGTCAACGATTTCTGTAGCGTGAGCGTACCGCCGTTGATGTGGAAACTCGCAAACGTGTCCACATAGTAGCCGTAGGTCGTCAGGCGCATCTCGCCGCCGGTGACCTCGAGGCTCACGCCGGGAAAACTGTCCTTAAACTCGACGCGGCCGAAGCGGACGGTTCCGGCGGAGACGGCGATGCCCCCCGTGCCACGCAGCGTGAAGCGCGAGCTGACCGTCATGTCGCCGAAGTCCATCTGGTCGTTGGAATCATTGACGTGCATGTAGCCGTTGTTCTCGACGCCGGTCAGAAAGACGATCGAGCCGACCATGGTGACGGTGGAGCCGACCTTGAACAGGTAGGTCCCGTCGCCGACGATCGTTCCGCCGCCGCCGTTGTCCGCCAAGGCGGAGATCGTGCCGCTGCCGCTGACTTCGACTTCGAAGCCGGAAAAGACAATGCGGCCCACGGTGCTGCTGGGCTTTTCGAGCTTCAGGTCACCGTTGACGACCAGCCGCGCGCCGCTGGGGCCGCTGCTGCTGATGGTGAGGTCGCGCGCCGTGACCTTGAGCGTCCCGCCGCTGTCGACCGTCACCTTTCCGCAGGTTTGATTGGCGTTGCCGACGGAGCAAGTCTTGCCGTTGGGGATCGTGGCCGCGTCGCCGGTGCTGGGGACGCTCGCAGGATCCCAATTGCTCGGCGTGCCCCAATCACCCGACGTGGCAGTGAACGTGAAGTCACTCGCCAACGCCACACTCGCGAAGCCGACACACGCAATTGCGCGAATCGCACTCAGGCACGTTTTCATGAGAGGCTTCCCTTCTGATAATCAGCGCATATTCTCCACGCTTCCGCAACGCCATGCGATGGTTTCGTAGCGCGGACTGCGCCAGACGTTTGATTCTTGTTCTATCGACCGCTGACTAGTTGCACAAACCGATTGATATCCAGGATGTTTACCTGCCCGTCCTCGTTCGTGTCGGCCAGGCTGATGTTGCAGTCCGAAAACTGCAGCTCATAGGCGCTCGCATCGCCCACCGCCAGAACGAACGGGTTGACATCCAGGATGTTAACGAGGCCATCACAGTTCAGGTCTCCGAGTGGCATGCGTTCTAACAGGCGCACATCAGTCCACGACGGGTCGCCGGAATTCCACGCCAATTCTCCGCGCTCATTGATGTCGCTGACATAGTTCCAGTAGGGATCATCAGTCAACTGTTCGAACTGCCCGTCACGCCAGAGCCACACTTGCCAGTTCCCAGTGTCATCATGCCAGCGGTCAAAGAACACGTCTCCCGTATCATTGATTCGTGGCTGACCGCCCCAATTGGTCAGGCGAGTTGTGACTCCGTCCTGCCAGATGTCGACGGCATGGTCATAGGACGGTAACTCAATATGGCCGAAGACGATCTGGCCGACGTCGTTCAGGTCGACAACGTTGGCTTCGTACTGGTACGTCGTCACTCTGGTTGTCTTGCCATCCTGGTATACATACACTTCCGACGTCCACGGAGAATTGCAGAAGTTGTACTCTGTCCAGGCAATAATGTCAGAGTCATTTATCCGAGACCACTGGTTGCATAAACCAGTGCTCGCGATTACCTCTGCTGTGACACCGTTGTAGAAGCAAATATTGGATTCCGTAGCGCCGCAGCCCGTTCCGACCCACTGGTACCACGTGACATGATCGAGGTTGTTGATCCGTGGTACGTAGTCCTTGTATCCGTCATTGGTCAGCTGTGTGAGCTCCCCATCCCGCAACATGACAATCTCGGTAGTTCCATCCGGCCCGCATGCCCGGTGCCAGACGATCGTTCCATTGTCATTGATGTGGGGAAACTGGTCTTCGACCAGATCATTGGTGAGTTGAGTCAGAACGCCATGATCGTACAGGAAAATCTCGGACGAATTCGGGTCGTACGGAATGAGCCAGGACGCGAACACAACCTGCCCGAGATTGTTGATCGTCGGCGCCCGCTGAAAGGCCGGGTCCGAGGTCACCTGCACAATATGGTACCCTGGAAACCCCTCCGCCAGCGCCCGGGTAAGCGACATCGCCACAATCAACAGGCACGCCAGAACTCGCATGACGCAACCTCCGGCCCCGAATCCGACCGAGTCCGCTTAGTAGGTCTGCTGCATGTCCTTAATGATGATGGCCCCGTCCGTCATGGTGATGGACATGGAACCAAACGAGGGGGATAGCGTCACCTTCCGAGTGAACACCACTTCCTCCTCGCTGAAGTCCGCGCTATTCTGAATGGTGATCCAGCTCAGCGACTCGGCCTCAATGATCGAAATCAGTCCAACCGCCCACGCCCCGCTCTCCTTCTCCGGAAACGTCGCCGTGTCGTACTCGCTGCACGGCCAGGGGCACTCTCCCTCGCCCGAGGCGCTCCAGTTCTGGGCGTTGTCCCAGGCGGCGTAGTCCTCCGCGGTCCAGGTGTAGCTGCCCCCCGTCCCCATCATGAGCGGCATACCCGCCGCGAGCATCAGAAAAACAAGACCCCGCGCCCTTCGCATCCGACGGTTCATTCTTAGTCCTCCAAGACTTGTATTCGCCCGCGGTCTCAATCGCCGCTGTCACCCGGCGGAAGCACGACCTTCGGGGAATTGAACCGGCCGCTCACACACCTCACAGCCGCCCCAAACTCCCATCCATACTCTACCCCCCTCCCCGCTGGATGCAAGCCTTTTTTTGTTTTGTGTCTTTTTTGCTACGGCCTCTTCTGCATCCTCGGTCGTGCGAGACTGGCGATCAGAACCCGCACGGCAGTGGGCGCCAACCCCCACTGCCGTGGGGTTCGGACAGACCCGCCCCCTCGCGCCTTCGCGCCCTGTATCCTCTCGGCCACTATCCCCCTATCCCTCGATCCCTCTATCCCTTTCCGTTCACCGTCATGACGTAGAAGCTGCCGTACGTCGCCGAGCGGTCTTGCGCCAGAAGGCGCCGCGCCAATTCGGGATGCTGCGTGACGTGTTGTTGAATGGAGGGCGCCACTTCCAGCTTGTAGCTGCCCGAGCGGTAGATCATCGTCGCGCCCGGAGCCGCGGCCCGCAGCGCGCTCTTCAGCGTCGATTCAAAAGCCGCCGGCGACATCCAGTCGAAGATGTCGAGCAGGTTGAACTTGTTCAGCGAGCCGGCCGGGAGCGTGTCGAGATAGGGGCCGAGCCAGCCGTTGACCACCTGCACGCGATCGAGGTTCTTCCGCAGCGTCGCGAAGTTCTCTTTCAGCAGATAGGGCGGCACGCGGTTTCCGCGGAACCGGCCCGTGACGGCCATGCTGAGGAAGTAGTTGTCGTAGATCGGCACCTTCGTCAGGGCGTACTCGATACGCTCCTTGACGAACTCGAACATGTCGTGCCGCCCGTCAACCAGCCGGAACTGCTCCGGGTGCACCCCGGCCAGGTACATAAACGGCTTGAAATAGACGAACCACTTGCTGCTGGTCTTCCACAGCCGCGGAGCGATGAACTCGTTGTACCAGACGTTCTGCTCTTCGAGCGTGCGGCATTCAAAGAACCGGTCCTGGGCTCTGACGTCGATGTTCAGCATCCGCAAGTACTGCCGCATGATGCGGCAGAAGATGCCCATCCGGCCGAACTGGTAGAGGTCCTTGGCGACCATCCACAAGTTGCGGTCCCAGAACGCCGCGGCGCTGGAGGACAGCCACGGGCGCAACCGGCTGCGGTACGCGCGCGACACATCGGCCGGCCGGCGGGCGGCGAAAATATTGAAAAACGTCTCGTGATCGAGCGTGGCGATGCCGGCCAGCTTCAGCTCCAGCAGCGCCGTCTGCGCCGGGTTGCTGTCCACGCAATGCAGCGCCTTGGGATTCTGGCACAGCAGGTTGAGCGGGTTGCAGCCGGCGGAGGTGATCGAGACGACGGCGTCGTCGGGCGTGATCTGAAACGCCTGCCGGTCCATCTCCGGGTCTTCCCACGACATGTTGAAGACGATGCCACGGAAGACCATCTTCTCCAGCCAGTCGCGCTTGGCGGGCATCGGCAGGTTCATCACTTCGGGAAACGGCCGCGGCGGGCCGCGGTCCGGCAGGCGCGTCGCGCGCCGCGACGCGAGCAGGATGGAGTCGTCAGAGGTCAGCGCCTCAGGCGCAAGCGCGACAGTGCTCATGGAGTCGATCCTCGGCGGCCGGAATTGAACCACGCAGGCGAAGAGGACACAGCCTCGCCGCTCTCCAGGCCCGTGATCATTCCTTCGTTCCCATCGCAACAAAGTAATACCCGCCGACGCGATACTCGATCTTCGTCGACGGACAGATTCGCACCATTTCGTCCACGTACGGTTCGAGCGTCTCCACGTGATTGGCCCGCAGCCAGGCGCGCATCAGCGGCGCCAACGGCCCCCAGGAGCGAAACGGGCCGAAGTCCAGCAGCATCAGGCGCCCGCCGGGCGCCACGTGCTCGTGAGCCCGCCGCAACGCCTCGCGCCAGTCTGGGATCATCGTCAGGCTGTAACCGAAACAGACCGCGTCGTATTTTCCGCCCAGCGACAGTTTCGTCGCGTCGCCCTGAATCAGCTCCACGTTCGGCCAGCCGGCCGCCGCGACGCGCCGCTCCGCCCGCCGCAGCATGTCTTCCGAAAAATCCAGCCCCGTCAGCCGCCCGCGATGCGGATCGAGGTGCTCCAGCACGTAATGGAAGTTCAGGCCCGTGCCGCAGCCGATCTCGAGCACGCGGCTGTCGGGCCGCAGGTTGAGCCGGCTGATGGCGCGACGCCGGCCGTGCAGGATCGCCCAGCGCGTCCAGTCGTAGACATAGGCGTGGTAACGGTAAAAACGCTGAACCGCTGTGTGCGACAAATTCCACTCCGCGCCGCCTACGTGCGCGTCTCCGCGCCCACCGCCTTCGCCGGCAGGTACGCCGCCAGCATCGCCCGGGTCCGCGGCGACGCCAGTGCGCTCTTTCCGAAACCCGGGACCGCGCCGGCCGAGACCGCCCGGGCCTGCGCGTCCGGAAAGTTGCTGATGAGCATGACCGGCGTCGCGGCGGCCGCCTGGCTGCTTTTCATTCGCGCGATCAGCTCCATGCCGTCGCTCTGGTCGTCATAGATCAGGCGGTTCACCAGGACCAGGGCGTATGCCCGCCGCGAAAGCGCTGCCAGCGCCTCATGCACGTGCATGACGCGGTCGACCTCGACATCGAAGTTCGTAGCCAGCATCGCTCGGATGGCGGCGTGGTCCGGGTTGCACTGACCGACATCCAGTACCCACACGCGCGACAACGCATCGCCTCCTCCCGGCGCACGCCGGGACGCGGGGATAGTAACGCGCCGCGCGGCTGCGGAAAACTGCCGGAGCATTTGGGTGGGACGGGCGTCTCGCCCGTCCTTGTACAGCCGGGAACGGGCAAGATGCCCGTTCCACCCGAGACGACGACCGACGTCAGCCGACCCGCGCGACAGCGGACTCGCTTTCGCTTCTGACTTCGAACTTCTGACTTCTGACATTCCCCGTCGCCTCGCCATCCGAAATCCCGCGCAATCAATTCCGCCACCTGCTCAAGCGTCAGCGGCGGGTCGTACCTCCGGCTGGTGGTCATCACGAACGTCTCGCTCGCTCCCCGGCCCAGTCCCCCGTGCGTGCCGCGCATGTTCACAAAGCTGGACAGGAACCCGCTTCCGACGAACCAGCCCTCAGCCAGCGACACCGCAACGTCCGGCTGCTCATCGGACAGCGTTCGCATCCCCTCGAATAGACGTGGCGGGCCGGCGGGCCAGGGGTGTTCGGCGGTGGCTTCCAGCCACGCGTCGGCCGATGCGAAGCCCTCGGCGTCCATGCTCCCCGCGGCGCGCATGCGCACTGCAACCGTCGCGAGCTGGAGCGGGTCTCCCTGGCCGACACAGCGATAGCGCCCGCCGCGCGACTCGACCATCGCGGTCTGGCCCGCGGCCCGCACGCAAATCGCATCGCCATCACGACAGGCCAGCAGGGCCACTTCCGCGCGCGGCTCGAGCAGCTCCAGCACGCGGTCGCGCGTCGCGGCGTCGAACGTGTGGACGCGGGCGACATCCAGCAGCCCGAACAGCGGGACCGCCACGTCGCCGCTCCGCTCCAGCCGGCTGACCACGCGCAGACCCGCGTCGCGCAGCAGCTCGCGCAGCTTGAAGCGCCTGGGCGGCACGGTCGTGTTGCCGTGGTCGGCCAGCATTACGACTTCCAGCCGGCCGCGGCAGTCGTACATCAGCCGCTCGATCCAGTCATCCAGCTTCGTCAGCTCGCGCTCGATCTCCTGCGGCGCGAGCATATGACCCAGGGCGTCAGTGCTGAGCAGGTAGATCACGAGGCTGCGGCGGCCGGCCGCGAGCAGCGTCTCCACCCTCCGGCGGGCGCGGCGCAGCTCGGCGTGAAAGACGCGCCGCGGCATCAGGTACATGAAGGCGTCTTCGATGAACGCCAGGCGGTGGTCGGCGCAGCGTACCCAGCGTTCGTTCGCGCCGTGCAGATAAACGCCCGCCGCATCGCTCAGCCGATTGGCGGAGCGGTCGAAATAGCCGGCTTCGTAGCCCGGCGTCGGACCGGTCTGAAAGAAGTGGTCGTACGCCACATCCGTGAGCGTCGGAAAGACCGAGACGACCGGCGCCGGCGGCTGAAAGAGCGCAAAACGCCCGGCGGCCTTCAGAGCCGCGATTCGCTCGTACGACACGCCGTCCAGGAGCAGCACCAGCAGCGGTTCCTCTTGCGGGTCGGCGGCCGGACGCCGGACGGACGCCATCCAGTCGCGTCCGTCGCGCCTGGCGGCAAACCAGAGCCGGTCGGCATAGCCGTCGCGCAGCCGCTGGACGTACTCCAGTCGGCCATCGCCGTCCCGATCAAAACCGCGATAGTCATCCGCACCGCGCGTCCAGGTCCGCGCGGCAGCACGCCAGTCCTCGGCGGCCGCCGCGCATCCGGCGCAGGCCGTGCACATCCACGCAAGCGGCGCCGCGACCAGGATAACGCGGCCGATGGCGGACCGCTCCCTCACGGTCGCGGCTCGGAAATAGCGGGTCGTTGCGCCGCAACTCACTAGCGCAGTAGCCCCCGCTGCCGCAGGTACGACATGACCAGCACGTCAAACGGCAACTTGGTGCTGGTGAACAGGTAGCAAATTCCCCGCCGCACGCAGTGGTCCTTCAGCTCCGAGCAGTACGCCTGCAGATTCGCCTTGTACCGGTCCATCAGCGGCTTGCTGATCGTGACCTCCGCCACGTCCTCATCCTCGACATCCAGCAGCTTCAGATCGCCCGCCAGCGGTGGGTCGATCTCCTGCGGGCTGAGCACCTGGATCACGTATAGGTCAAGATTGCGGCTCAGCAGGTAGCGGATCCCATCCGCATAGCCGCTCTTGTCCAGAAAATCGCTGACAACGATCACCACGCCCTTGCCCGTGTGGCGGATCGAAAAACGCTTGGCCGCGGCCGTGAAGTTCGAGACGCCCTCAAGCGGAATATCTCGCAGAAACGGAATCACCTGCGACACCAACCGCCGCCCGCGCACGCCGCGCATCTCGTGCACGAGGTTGTTGCTGTAGCCGTAGAGGCTGACGCGGTCGTAGTTGACCAGTCCGATGTACGCCAGCGCCGCGGCGACGCGCTTGGTGTACAGCCCCTTGCTCGGCTGGCCCCAGTCCATGCTGCGCGAGCAGTCGAACAGGACCGTGACGTTCAGGTCTTCCTCTTCCAGAAAGAGCTTGAGCAGCAGCTTTTCCAACCGCGCGTAGATGTTCCAGTCCAGGAAGCGCAGGTCGTCGCCGACGACGTAATTGCGATAGTCGGCGAACTCGACCGATTCGCCCTTACGCTTGCTGCGCCGCTCGCCCTTCATTCGCCCGGCGAAGATCTTCCGCGAGAGGATGTCCAGCGACTCGAGTTTGTGCATGAACTCGGCGGATAGGAGCTCTTCGCCGTTGGTGGTTGCCGGTTTCGCCATGTTCGCTCGACAGACATGGTAGCCGCAAGCGACGGCAACCGAACCAGCCGCGGCGCCCTTAGCACGTAGGCTGGGCTGAGTACTCGAAGCCCAGCACGTAGGCTGGGCTGAGTACTCGAAGCCCAGCCTACTACACGTCTACTCGTTTGTGATCGGCGCCCCACGGGCCGCGGACGTCACCCCGCCGCTGGGCGTGGCGGGTTCGGACGGATCGCCCCCTGAAACCGGCTGCCCCCCCCGGTGCCGACACGCCCGCGCCGGTTTGAGAACGCCCCGCCGCGCAGCACGTAGGCTGGGCTGAGTACTCGAAGCCCAGCCTACTACACGTCTACTCGTTAGCGATCGGCGCCCCACGGGCCGCGGACGTCACCCCGCCGCTGGGCGCGGCGGGTTCGGACGGATCGCCCCCTGAAACCGGCTGCCCCCCCCCGGTGCCGACACGCCCGCGCCGGTTTGAGAACGCCCCGCCGCGCAGTAGAATACTCAGGAGCGACCGCGGCGGCAGTCGATTGAAGAGTGGGCAGGCCGGCGCGACCGGACCCGAGGAGAGACGATGAGCAACGGGCGAGGACCGACCGGCGGAAAGTCGCGACGGCCGAACATCTGCAGTTTCTGCGGCAAGAGCCACCGCGACGCGGGGCCCATGGTCGAAGGCACCAGTGACGTCTTTATCTGCTCTTCCTGCATCGAGTTATGTTACAACCTGGTGCGCGAGGAGAAGCGCCGCAACGGCAAGTCGCGGCCGGTCTTCAAGTCCATCCCCAAGCCGCGCGAGGTTTTCCAGTTCCTCGATCAGTACGTCGTCGGACAGGATATCGCCAAGCGGTCCCTCGCCGTCGCCGTCCATAACCACTACAAGCGGCTCTCGCACGCCGACTCGATGGAAGCCGGCGATGTCGAAATCGACAAGAGCAACATCCTGTTGATCGGGCCGACCGGCTCGGGCAAGACGCTGCTGGCCCGCTCGCTGGCGCGCGTGCTGAACGTGCCGTTCGCGATCGGCGACGCCACCACGCTCACCGAGGCCGGCTACGTCGGCGAAGACGTCGAGAACATCCTGCTCAAGCTGCTGCAGAACGCCGACTTTGATCTGGAAGCGGCGCAGCGCGGCATCATCTACATCGACGAGATCGACAAGATCGGAAAAACCTGGAACAACGTCAGCATCACGCGCGACGTGTCGGGCGAAGGCGTGCAGCAGGCCCTGCTGAAGATGCTCGAAGGCACCGTGAGCAACATCCCGCCGCAGGGCGGCCGCAAGCACCCCGAGCAGCAGTACATCCAGATGGACACCAGTAACATCCTGTTCATCTGCGGCGGGACATTCGTCGGTTTGGACAAGATCATCCGCCGCCGGCTGGGCAAGAAGCAGATCGGCTTCACCGGCACGCAGGCGGTGATCGACGAGACGCACGAGCTGGGCGCCGTGCTGGAGAAGGTGACGCCCGACGACCTGATCGAGTTCGGGATGATCCCCGAGTTCGTCGGCCGGCTGCCGGTGCACTGCACGCTGGCGCCGCTCGACGTGGACGCGCTCAAGCGCGTGCTGGTCGAGCCGAAGAACGCGATCGTGCGGCAATATCAGAAACTGTTCGAGATGGAGGGGGCCAACATCGAGTTCACCGCCGACGCGCTCGAGGAGATCGCGCGCCGGGCGATCGAACGCGAGACCGGCGCGCGGGCCCTGCGCTCGGTGGTCGAAGACGTCATGCTCGATTACATGTTTGAGCTGCCGGACGTGAAGCCCGGCGGGCGCTACGTGATCAACGCCGACGTGATTCGGGGCGAGGAAGACCTGCTCGCGCCGAGCCGACTGCGGAAGGAATCGGCGTAGCGTCGGACCTCCGCGTCCGCGGGCGGCGTAGCGCCGGACCTCCGCGTCCGACGGCGTCCTCGAACAAGGCCCGAAATTTCGACGACATCGTCCCGAAAACTCTCAACACTTCGTCGGACGCAGAGGTCCGACGCTACCGTCCATGAGCACTGAGGAACGCGAGTACGTACTCGGCACGCATGCCGCGGAGCTGACCCGGCTTGGGCTTCAGCACCGGCTCTGGTCGGGCCACGCGCTGGCGCTCTGGGAACGCTGCGGTCTGGCGGAAGGCCACACGATCCTCGACGTGGGTTGCGGCCCGGGCTACGCCACGCTCGACCTGGCCCAGCTCGTCGGCCCGCGCGGCCGCGTCTTCGCGGTCGACGCCTCGCAGCGCTTCATCGACCGGCTGCGCGGCGAGTGCAGCGCCCGCGGCGTGACGAACGTCGAGCCGATCGTCGCCGACGTGCACGAATATCGCCCGGCCGCGGCGTCGCTGGACGGCGCCTACGCCCGCTGGGTGCTCTGCTTCCTCACCGATCCACAAAAGGTCGTCGCGCACGTCGCGGCCGGCCTGCGACCCGGCGGTTTCTTCGCCGTGCAGGACTATTTCAATTACGAATCGCTCTGCGTGGCGCCGCGCAGCCCGGCCTTTGAGCGCGTCGTGGCGGCCGTGGGCGAGAGCTGGCGCAAACACGGTGGCGACCCGGACCTGGCGGGACGACTGCCGGCGATGATGGAGCGCTGCGGGCTGGAGCTGCGCGAGATTCGCCCGATTCTGCGCGTCGCGCGGCCGGGATCGGCCCTGTGGCAGTGGCCGACGACTTTTTTTTCGAACTACGTGCCGGCGCTTGTGGAGATGGGCTTGCTGACGCGCGACGAGCAGAACGACTTCGAGCGCGAGTGGGCCGAGCGCACACAGAACCCCAGCGCGTTCTTCGTTACGCCGCCGGTGTTCGACATCGTCGGCGTAAAGCGATCGTGAACTACCGCGGCCCGGTATACAACGTCGCCTGATCGACAAAACAAAGGCGATTGCCGAACGGGTCATGCACGTAGAAGGAGCGCTCCCCCCACGGCCGGCGGGCGATCTGCCCCGCCGGGTCGCCATGCACGTCGCCCGCAGCGAGCGTCGCGCCGGCCTGAATGCACGCGGCGTAGGTCGCTTCAAGGTCTTCGACGGCAAAATAGAGCCACTCGGGATTGGGTGTCGGATCGTGGGCGTCGCCGTCGGCCCGCGGATCGAAACACGCCAGCACAACGCCGCCGCAGGCGAAGTAGTGCCGCCCGCCGGACACGCGCGATCCGGGAGAATCGAGCACCGCGGCATAGAACGTCGCCGCGCGAGTGATGTCAGTTACCGGCAGGATGATGCGGAAAATTCGTGGGGTCATCGTCGGCGCCTCGTTGGTATTGAGCGAATCGGCGATTCGGACGAAAAAGGTGCAACTCTCGTAGCGTGACGTTGCCGATCGGCTCGAACTGCGCCATCATAAGCGTCCGTCGGGGGAGTTTCCTGGAGCCGCGCATGTCGATGGAAAACCCGCCGCCCGAGTCGTCCCCCGTGGGCGGTCCGGACGTCGCCCAACTGAAAAGCGCCATGAAAGCATTCAAAAAGCGCCTGAAAATGGCCCGACTCGACGACGAATCGCGCCTCGGGCATGGTCCGATGAGCAGCGGCGGAAGTTCCGGGATCGTGGCGATCGTGCCGCCCAATCAGTTTCCGCAGTCCGTGTGGGACGAACTCACGCGGCAGGGAAAAATTCGCCGGGCTGGTCAGGGGTTGTATGAACTGACCGACGAGCGCTGATCGCGAAGGACCGCGATGCGCCGGAAGGAACGGGAAGACAAGTGAAAGAGGGAGACGGGTGGATTGGCGTTGCCGCCGCTTGCAGGGTTGGGTTTCGAGCGAGGGCCATCAAAGCAGGTGACCAGTGGTTCCTGTCCTGATGGACGCGACGTCAAACTCCAATCCACCCGTTGGTCCGGGGGAGAGAAAGAACATCGGCGAAGCGTCCCTTCTAAGCCGATGCTGTCGGCCGCGTCGGCCCGTCCCTGAGCCGTCTGAGCGACCTGGATCCGCAGTTTGGTAAAACTTCCTGGATGGAGCAGACTGAAGACTTGACCACTCCTTCCACTTCTACGAGAGACAGAATAACACATTTTTCCATATCCGGCGTCCGTAAAAATACCCATTTTAACATGATGCCGCTGTTATTGGTGTGACGAACGAGTGCGGTGGCGTCAGGCGGACTATATGTTGTGCTTTTAACCGACGATGTAGCTATATCCGGGTTGAATCTCAGTTTCTTAGTCCGGATACAAATTACCCATTTTTCGCTGAAGCGCTCGCAACTACGGCCCAACGTTTCCGTGTCGCACGCGACGCAGCAGTTTGCGGATGATGACGTAGTTTCGCGCCTCGTATCGCGTAACCTCTGCGGAAACAATGAATTCCGAGTTTCCGGAGGCTGCTTCCCGCTGCATGAGCTCAAGCATTTGGTTGCGCAGCACTTCGAGCCGCAATTCACCTTGCGAAGGCTCGGCCGGTTCAAAGACAAAATAGGGAACGCCGTCCAGCCGAACGTACCGCCCCGGCCGCTCGACGAGCACGACACCCTCAACCATCAGTTCGGTGCGCCCGCCCGCGCTGCTTCCGCTGCCGCTTTGCTTTTGCGGGAGTATCGGAACCGGCCCCTCGCGTTCGCGGATGAGGTCCTGGTAGATGTCCAGCTGCGCCGGCTTGCGTGACGTGACCGCCCCTGAGGGTCGTGATCCGGCCGGTTGCGTTGCGGGTGGCGGCGTCTGCGCCATCGCGGCGGACGCACATAAGACACTGATAATCCAGCAAGTTGCATTCATTCTCAGCAACCTCCGGCCCGCCGTCGGCCTGTTCGGCCGGCGTCGTGCGGTCCGGCGCTATCCTATGCGGAATCTTCGCGCAGGGTAAGCCGCAAACCCGCCGTCAAGGGTCGGCCCCACGCCGATAGAGTCGGTCGGGAGCAGCGGCGTGATCGACCTCGTGATATTCGGCGCCGGGGGCCTGGGGCAGATGGTCTTCGATATTCTGCACGCGGCCCGCGGAATTCACGTGGTCGGCTTCCTCGACTCCGACCGCTCCCTGCATGGGTCGACCGTCGGCGCGGTGCGGGTCATCGGGGGGCTGGAGTCGATCGATACGCTCCGTCGCCGCGGCGTGAGCCACGCCGTCGTCGCGATCGGTGACAACCCCACACGTGTCGAGATCGCCGATGCGATTCGGGCGCGGCGCCTGGAGCTGGCGTCAGCGGTCCATCCGGCGGCAAGCATATCGATTCACGCCGAGATCGGCGCGCACGTCATCATCGGGCCGCGAGCGACGCTCTGCGTCCACGCCCGCGTGGCCGAACACGCCGTCATCGGCGCGGGGTGCATCGTCGAGCATGAGGGCAGCGTCGGACGCGGGTCGTTCCTGCATCCTGCGGTGCGGCTGGCGGGCGCGGTGACGGTTGAAGCCTACGTCACGCTGGGGATCGGCTGCACCGTGATTCCCGGACGCCGGATCGCGGCCGGCGCTCGGGTCGAGCCGGGGTCGATCGTGATCCGCGACGTTTCAACCGGGGGACATGTCGGGGGGATTCCGGCCGCGCCGCTGCCGGCGCCGGCGTCGCGTTTTCGCGCGGCGGCCGAGGTCGGCGGCCGCGTGAGTACGGGCGTTTTCCGTCGCTGAAGTACCGGCAGCATGCGCGGGTTGCGAAGCGCGCAGGCTTGCCGTACAAGACGGGCTCCCTGACGAATCCAAGGCGAAACGCGCCGAGGTTGGTGTCGCACCGATGGCAGACGATTACAGAAAGCGCCTGTCGCGGCCGGTTGGCGTAGATCATAATTGACACACCGGAAGCCGAAGAGTAAAAGGGACTCAGGCTCCTCCGGCGTCTGTTAAACTGCGCCGAATTTGTCGATCGATACCCGGATCGTTACGAGGAGCGCCGCATGTCCGACGCGCCGGCGATAGAGAATCCCGCTCAAACCGCAGATTTCACGTTCAAGGTGGCCGAGCTGACCACGGAGGTCCTGCGCGTCACCGCGTTCAGCGGGACGGAGGGCGTCAGCGAGCTGTTCCGTTTCGAAGTCGAACTGTGCTCCGACGACCCCAACATCGATTTCACCACCATCGTCGGCAAGCAATGCCTGCTGGAGTTCACGGCCGAGGCCGGCTCGCGCTACGTCAACGCCATCGTCAAGCGCTTCGAGCACACCGGCGAAGGCGTCTACCACACCGACACCGCCGGCGCCAAGCTGACCTACTACGCGGCCGAGATTGTGCCGGTGCACTGGCAGCTCTCGCGGCGGATCAAGTCGCGGCTGTTCATCGAAGCCAACTGCTCCGACATGACCGTCAAGGGCATCATCAAGAAGGTGCTCGAGGACGCGGGCCTGGCCGAGAACACGCACTTCAAGTTTGCGCTGCAGGAGAGCTACACGCCGGCGCGCGAGTTCGTGGTGCAGTACCGCGAGTCCGACATGGACTTCATCTCGCGCATGATGGAGCAGGAGGGCATCTTCTACTTCTTCGAGCACACCGCCGACGGCCACAAAATGGTCATCGGCGACAGCAAGGTGGCGCACACGGCCACGCCGAACCTGGCGGAATACCCGTATCGCGATCCGAACGGGCTGGTGCCGGAGGAGGAACACGAGTACGCATTCTCCGCTCGCGACCGCGAAGAAATGCAGATCGGCTCCGTGGTCCTGGACGACTACAACTTCCAGAGCCCTTCGATGGAGCTGCGCTCCACCGCGAAGGCGGATATCTTCACCGCGCTGGAGCTGAGCGACTTTCCGGGCGAGTACATCGACAGCGGCACGGGCACGCGCTGGGCCAAGATGCGGCTTGAAGAGCAGCAGTGCCAGCGGCGCGTCGTCCACTTGTCGGCCGTCATCCGCGGGCTGATGCCCGGTTACAAGTTCTCCATGATCGAGCACCCGCGCGCCGCCCTGAACGCCGAGTTCATGGTCACGCACCTGTCGCATCGCGGGACGCAGAGCCAGTCGACCCAGGAGCAGGACAGCGGCACGGGCACGCGCTACGAGGTGGACATCCGCGCCATCCCCGCCGCGACCGAGTTCCGCCCGCCGCGCAAGACGCCCCGCCCGGTCATCGTCGGCTCGCAGACGGCGCTGGTGGTCGGCGCGTCCGGCGAGGAGATTTACACGGATGACGAGGGCTACGGCCGGGTCAAGATCCAGTTCCACTGGGACCGCGAGAGCCAGTACAACGAGAACAGCTCCTTCTGGGTGCGCGTCAGCCAGGGCTGGGCCGGTGGCAACTACGGCATGATCTGCCTGCCGCGCGTCGGGCAGGAGGTCATCGTCGACTTCCTCGAAGGCAACCCCGACCGCCCGATCATCACTGGCCGCGTCTACAACAATGACAACATGCCGCCTTACGCGCTGCCCGGCGAGAAGACCAAGAGCACCTGGAAATCGCGCAGCAGCAAGGGCGGCGGCGGGTTCAACGAGATTCGCTTCGAGGACAAGAAGGACAGCGAACAGATCTTCATGCACGGGCAGAAGGATCTGGACATCCGCATCAAGGAGACCGAGAAGGACTTCATCGGCAAGGACAAGCACGAGATCATCAAGGGGATGCAGGCCAAGAGCATCGGCGGGAACGAGGGACGCTCGGTCGGTGGCGACTGCGGCATCGACGTCAAGGGCAAGTATGGCCTCAACACCGGCGGTACCGCGCTAATCAGCACGGGCGGCAATTTCGACCTCGTGAGCGAGGCCGACATTACGATGATCGGTGTGAAGGCCGCTCTATGCGGCGATAGTTTCGCCAAAGTAAAATCCTCGGATGTCTACATCCTCGGAAGCAGTTCGATCACGCTCAAGTCCGGCGGCAGCTTCATCAAGATCGACGGCAGCGGTGTGACGATCTTCGGCGGGCAAGTGAAGATCAACTCGGGCGGCGGCCCCGGCCCGGAGCAGACGACAGGCGAGGCGGCCGAAGTCGCCCCGGCCGGCCCTGCGGAAGCCGCGACCGGCGATCCGGGCAAGGACTTCACGTACTCGCAGGAAGCGCTGGCCTACGACCCGCTCGAATCGGCCCCGACGCACGACGAAAACGCCGCCGACCCGACCGAGTCCCACTGGATCGGCGTGCGGCTGTTCGACAGCAACGGCCAGCCGCTGGCCGGCGAACGCTACTACATCAAGATGCCCGACGGGACGAAGGTGGCCAAGGGCGAGACGAACAAGGACGGCGAGGTCGAGGTCAAGGGCATCGATCCCGGAAGCTGCACGGTCATCTTCCCCGATCTGGATGGCGCCACGTGGGACGCCGGTCCGCCGCCGCCGGAAGAGGGCGGCGCGGCAGGCGCCCCGGTCGCCGGTGGCGCGCCGAGCGTGCCGGGCGGCGGAAGCGCCCCGAGCGTACCGGGACTGGGATAGTCGGCGGCGGCACGGGCGGACAAGCCGCCCGTGGCACCCGGCGCACCTGGAGGCGTGCCGGGACTGGGTTAGCGGTTGGTCGCGTCTCCGTTTTCGGGGAGCATCGGCGTCTCGCCGGTGCGCACCGGCGGGACGCCGATGCTCCCCGGTAGAACGACGTTGATTTTCTGAAGGACGAGCGCACATGGCGTACGGATACAAACGACCGAAGGATGGCGTGCACAAGGTGGCGCAAGGCGACACGATCGAATCAATCGCGTCGCAGTACGGCTTTTTCGACTGGGAAAAGATATGGAACGACGGGGGGAACGCCACGCTGAAGGAATCGCGGCCGAACCCCAACATGCTGGTTCCGGGCGACGAGGTCGTCATCCCGGAGCTGGAGCAGAAAGAAGAATCGCGCGCCGTTGATTCATGGCACGAGTTCCACGTCAAGCGCACCAAGCGCTTCCTGAGACTGAAGCTTCAGAACTCCGACGGCAGCGCCATCGCCGATCGCCCTTACAAGATCGACCCCGGCGCGCGCTTCAACGGCACGTGGGCGCAGAAAAACCAGACGACTGACGCCGACGGAAAGATCGAAGAGGAGATCCCGCACAACATGCGCGAGGCGGATCTTGTGCTCGAAGAGGACCATCTGCGCGTGAAGCTGCTCATCGGCCAATTGCTGCCCCTTCCGACGCAGCCGCCGGTCGAAGCGCCCGATCTCGCCGGCTCGCTGGAAGGCGCCGCCAGCGGTTTGTTGGACAGCGCCAAGGGCATCGCCTCGGGGGGTGCCGGCGGCCTGCTGGACGCCGCCAAGGGCGCCGCCGGCGGACTCACCGGCGGGCTGGGCGGCGGAGGCGGCGGCGGCCTGGGTGGCAGCATCGGCAGCGGCGGCGCCTCCGGCGGCGGGGGCCTCAGCGGCGGCTTGAGCGGCATCGGCAAGGCGGCCGGCAGCGCGGCGGGTGGATTTAAGGACGCGGCGGCGGGCATCGGCAAGCAGGCGCTTCAGTCCGCGGCAGCCGCGATCGGCGGCGCCGTGGGCGCCGTCGGCGATGCGCTCAAGGGCATGCTGCCCAGCGACACCGATCCGAACATCTTCGCCGCGGCCCAGCGGCTTAAGAGCATGGGCTTCAAGCCCGGCGAACCGAAGGATAACAAGCGTACGCCGGCGTTTTCCGCGGCCCTGATGCAGTTTCAAACGTGGTGTAAGGAGCAGGGCCAGCTCGACAGCGGCGCCGGCGGGCCGCTCGGATCGCTCACCGCCCCCGGCGGCATCATGGGCGGCGGCGGCGGCCCGCTGGGCGAAATCGCGACGGCCGTCGCCGGACCGATGATGGCCGCGGTTGGACTGACGGGCAAGCTCGACGAGGAGACGATCGAGGCGCTGAAGAAGACGCACGGATGCTAGCGAATGTCGAATGTCGAGTAGCGAATAGCGAATGAACTGTTCGGGGAGCATCGGCGTCTCGCCGGTGCGCCACCGGCGCGAGGTAGCAGGCGATGGCAGATAAGCCGATTGATGATCGACAGATGATGCAGGCCCTGGAGAAGCTCAAGGCCTACAACTCATACAAGTCCAAGCAGAGCCAGAAACCGGTCGGGCCGGGTGCTCCGACCACCGGTGGGGGCGGCGTGGACAAAGACCTTAACACGGTTGAAACCTGGTCGAACGACGTCAACAACGACGGGGCGGCCTGGGGTCAGAAGAAGCAGCAGGATTCCGACCAGAAGATGAAGGACTCCGAGAAGTGGAACGACATCGTCCGTCAGGACGACAAGGACGCCGCCGAAGAGGCCGATTTCCGCTCCAAGCTCGACATCGACAAGGTCAAGGAGGAGATGAAGTCCAAGATCGACGAGCACGTCAAGGGACTTGCGGCGATGGGCGAGGCCGGCGAACCGGGGTTCAAGGGCAAGGCGGCGCAGTCCAAGGGTCAGGCCACCGACGCCAAGAAATACATCGACGAGAATCTCGGCAAGTCCGTCGACGACTCGATGAAACGCAACGCCGAGCAGCGTAAGCAGCACAAGCTCCTCGCCGAGGACATGGGCAAGAAGGGCGAAGAAGGCAAGACCTGGAAGAAGGACTACGGCAACCAGCCCGACAAGTTCCCCAAGGGTCAGCAGTCGGACGTGGAAGGCGCGCTGGACCGTATCGGCAATACGGCCGGCTCGACCGCGACGGAATTGCAGGCCTTCGGCGCCAAGGCGGTCCCGCACATCGACGCGATGAAAAAAGTGCAGGCTTGGGCGGGCAAACTCAAGCCCCAGGTCGGCGCGCAGGGCCCGGCGCTCAAGTCGGCCAAAGCCGGCGCCAAGCCGGGCGTGGCCGAAGCCCGCAACGCCTTCGCCAACGTCGAGAATTTCTACGCGACGGTCGAGGGCGAGGCGTCTGACAACATGGACATGCTCCGCAAGTGGACCGACCAGAACAACGCCCTGGCCAAACAGTGGATCAACAGCAACAGCCCCAAGCACAAGGCCTGGGCCCAGGCGTGGATGAAGTCGCAGGGCGCGGCGTGACCGCCGCGGACTGACGGTCGCTTGCTTCAAGAGTGACGCGCGAAACGAGGATCCCGGGCTCGGCAACGAACGAAACGAACGGCATCGACGGCGAGAGCGCCTCGCCGCGTGGAGATCAGAACGCATGAGCGCCTTTCCAACCATTCCCGGCGCGCCGTCGATTGACGGCGCGTTCAGTGCCGGACCCGACGGAATCACCGCGTCGCTGAACGTCGCGCTGGACATGTGCAACGCGCGGCCGGTGATGGTCTACGTGACGTTGCCGCAGGACGCCGGCGCGACCGGCTCGTGGCCCGCGACCACGCCGCCGCCGGCCGGCTTTCCCACGCCGCCGCCGCCGCCGCCCGCGCCCATCTCGCCGCCGCCCGGCCAGCCGTCCGTGAAAGGCGGCCAGATCTGGCGACTGTTCGACGTCTGCGCCGCAGTGGAGAAGCTGCCGGTCTGGAAAGAGTGGACCGAAGAGAAAACGTATCCGAACGGCCACTGGGAGCCGGTCTATCGCCAGCCCCCACCGCCGGAACAGCCGCCGGAGCGCCCGGTCGAGCCGCCGCCCTACGTCTGCACCGAGGTGATCGTCCTCAGCGACGCCGAGCGGACGGTGTTCAAGTTCGATCAGCCCAAGGCGAGCGCGGCCACGTCGTCTTATCCCAGTGCGCTGGAGAATCCGGCCGACCTTGCCGGCGACGTCGCCCGCACCGCGGCCGCGATCCGCGCCCCCGCGCAGCGCGAAAATGGCGGCTCCGTCCCGATCGATCAGACCGGCTTCGAGCGCAAGCTGGTCGTCTTCGGCCACGCCGACATGTGTGCGCCGTTTACCTACAACTTCGGCCTGTCGCACCGCCGCAACCTGACGCTGGGCGTCGTCATGCAGGGCGGAACCGCGTCGGTGCCCGTGTCCGCCGAGGATGCACAGGCGCTGCGAAACGCCCAGTTCAATACCGGCCGCAGCGCCGGCCTGGTCCCCTGCGCCGACTTCAATCCGCAGGACATCGGCACGCCCACGTCACACGAGCTGCGCGCCGAGCAGGCCACCAGCGGCTTCGCGAACCACAACTCGGCCACGGACGACCAGATCGGCAACCGCAACAACCGCCGCATCGAGCTGTTCGTGATCCCGGATTACAAACGCAGCACCGGCAAGCCGAGCGAAATCACGAGAATCATCAATGAGATTCGCACGAACCTCATGGCGGCCAACGGCATTACGCCGTCGCAATGGCCGGACGGGCAGTTCCCCTGCCCTGCCGGCAACAAGTCGGAGCTGACAGCCGAAAGCACGTTTGCCGTTTGCGGCAAGCTCAGCACGGCCCAGCCCGGCCCGAAGCACGCCAACCTGACCGCCACGGGACGCGCGTTCCGCCAGTGCAAGTTCTACGACGCGTTTACGAATGCCGTCCGCAACCTGCGCCTGACCGACTGTCAGCAGGGGCCGACGCCGCCCGTCGAGCCGGTCACGCCGGTGCAGCCTTCCGGCCCGGTCTTTGACCACTGGAAGTGGGTAGACGACGAGCCGGTGAAGATTACCGAAGGCTGCTACCTCCCGCCGCGCGGCGAACATTACAGCTACTACATGCGCCGCATGATTGAGGAAGAAGGCGTTCCGGCTCGCGACGTGTTTGCGCCGGCGGTGGCGGTTTCGCCGAATGACGAGGTGAACGCGGACGACTTCAACCTGATCAAGGCCGGCTCGATCCGCGTTGTGAAGATGGACATCGGCTTCTGGGGTGACGAGCGCAAGAAAGACCCCGCGCGCCAGTCCGGCGTGAAACGCGTCCCGGCCCGCTATTTCGGTCTGATCGAGGGCCAGTTCGTCTTCCAGTGCTATTTCCAGTCGACGGAAAACGCCGGCTTCGTGCGGCCGTGCTCCGAAGGCTTCGACAAGGACCTGACGCCGCTGTGCGACAAGCTGGACCAGGCGGTGCGGGCGCTCGGGCCGAACTTCAAGATTCTGATCATGGGCAAGGCCGTCGCCGAGGACGGCCCGGACAAGCAGCGGCTCAAGGTGCTCTTCCCGGACATGCACCTGCCGCGCAAGTTCGACGACCGCGATCCGGTCTACGCCACGGACGAGTGCGTCCGTCGCGTGCAATCGGTCAAGAGCATGGTGATTCACCAGCTCAAGCGCGACTACCGCCTGCCCGCGGCCATGACGCCCTGGTTGACGACGCTCGACCGCCGCATGTGCCGCGACTTCTTCGAGAACAACGCTCCGCGGCTGAAGCTGCCGCACATCTACACGCTCGGCGGCCCGCGGCTCGAGTCGCGCGCCTCCGACGAGGGCGGCCTGGCCGGCGCGGCCAGCGCCGTCGCCGACGCGGCCCGCAATGCCTACAACTTCCTGATGCAGGTCGGCTTCAGGATGTTCACCTTCTCGCAGGACGACTATCGCCGTATGGTGCGCGTCTACCCGGACTCGTTCCCCGAGAAGGGCTATGGCCGGCTGAAGGACTCGATCTTCAACTGGTTCTACGGCTTCAACTCCGACAAGAACATCCCCGCCCCGCCCGAGGGCGCCGGCGAGCGGACCGCCAAGAACCTGGTCCCCGGCCTGGCGCAGGAAGTGCTAGACACGCACGCCGGCACCAGCCTGGGCGTGTCCGACGGTACGCGTCCGGCGACCGAAAACTACGGTCCGGACCAGATCGACGCCGCCCCGGCCCGCGACTTGCTGCGCTTCCTGAACGTCATCCAGCAGTTGCAGGGTCAGAACACCAACATCGACGTGATTCAGACCGGCGACCTGTACGAGCTCTGGGTCAACCGCCGCTTCCTCTTCGAAGATTTCCACGAGACCGATGACCCGGTGGGACAGATCACCGACCTCATGTCGGGTCTTTCGACGCCGTCCACCAGCGGCGGCATCCTCGGCGCCGGCATGGACGCGCTCAAGTTCCTGGCCCGCTCGATCGTCAAAATCCTGCTCGGCGGCCTGAACGCCACCGATCACGACCTCTGGTTCCGCCGCGAGAGCAACAAGCCTGCCGCCGATCCGAAAATGGATCCGGACCAGATGATGCTCCAGCCGGAGGAGGCGTACAACCTCGACAAGTTCGACCCGACGATCCACCTGCCGCGCTTCACGCCGCCCGCCGCCGGGCCGGGCGTCATCGGCGGCGGCGTCCAGGGTCCGCCGGGAGGCGGCCAGATTTCGGCCGATGGAATTGAGTACACGCAGTTCCGCCTCGGCACGCCGCGCGATGACGGCTCGCTCGGCCCCTTCAACGCCGGCAACGACCGCGGCAAGGCGTATCTCGTCCGCGAGGTCAACCGTCGCATCGCGCAGGTTGAGGCGTTCGAAGCCTCGCTGCGCCCTGCCAGCAACGCGCAGGGCAACGCCGAAGACCGGCGCCTGCTCGGGGCCGGCAACATCGTCGGCCAGAATCGTGACAAGGGCCTCTGGAACCGGGCCGTGGTGCAGGCCTTCCGCCGCTGCCGCACGACGTTTGTCTACGGCAATCACGACGGCTACCGCGGCGTGCCGCGCGACGACGGCGTGGGCACGGCCCTTCCGTACTACTCGGAGCCGGGCCTGTGGGTCGAGCACGGCCACCGCTTCGAAGACAGCAACATCGACGGCCAGCCCTTCGGCGCGTTCATCACGAACCTGGCCTACGAGATCTCGGAACTGGCGTTCGGCGAGGGTCTGCTCGACGAATACATGATGCACCGCGAAGCGAGCATGTTCCAGCCCGGCGTCTTCGCCTGGTTCCTGCTGGTGCAGTTCGGCGGCGACGATTTCCTGAAGCGCTACCAGCGCGAGAACGAGAACGTGCCGGCGGTGCACCCGTTCCGCATCACGGTGAACAGCCATACGCACGTGCCCGACCTGGTCGTCGGCCAGTACATCTTCAAAGAAAAGGAAGTCGCCGCGGTCGAGTTGCCGCTGCTCGGCAGCGTAAGCGTCGAGACGCTGATCAACG
Organism: Phycisphaerae bacterium RAS1; assembly: GCA_007859745.1. NCBI lineage: Bacteria > Pseudomonadati > Planctomycetota > Phycisphaerae > Phycisphaerae bacterium RAS1. The sequence continues at coordinate 108,583 of SMLU01000001.1, forward strand.
GCGGCGGCGCTCTGCTCAAGGCCGTGCTGCTCTGGAAGAAGTTCGAGGAGTGGTACAACAACTGGAAGAACCGCGGCGGCTTCGAGAAATGGTGGGAGGACATCAAGGGCGCCACCATCAACTGGGGCGTCGATTTCGCCGGACTGGCGGGCTGCATCGACCGCGCGCTCGACTTCATCAAGGAACAGGGCGAGAACAAGGCCAAACAGCTCGCCCAGGAGTTCAAAGACAGTTATCAGGGCGCCAAGGACACGGTGGATCAGAACCGCAGGAATCTCGGCCTCTAAGCAAGGGTTCCTCGACCGGATCCTGCGTCAGAATGAAGAGAGTAGCGAGTGTCGAGTAGCGAGTAGCGAGTTGAATTCAGCAGTCGGCCGCCGGCCTTGCCTTTAACTCGCTACTCTGAACTCGCTACTCTGAACTAGAACGGAGCTTCCCATGGCAGATGCTGTTGTAGCGATGGCCCAGTTGCAGTGCACGTGCGGCGACGCGCCGACGCCGCTGTGGGTGACAAGCCAGATGACCGTCAAGATCGGCAACCAGTACGCCGCCACGGTGATGGACCACGCGCCGATGGCCAACATCAAGCCCTTCGGCACCTGCAAGACGCTGACCGCCAGCGCCAGCGGCGTTCCCACGCCCTGCGTTCCGGCGACGACCTCGCCCTGGTCCCCCGGCTCGACCTCGGTGGTGAAGATCGGGAACTTCAACGCGCTGCTCAGCACGGACAAGCTGGCCTGCTCGGTGGGCGGGATGATCTCAATCACGCAAGCAGGCCAGAGCGGAACCGTCGACACCTGATGCGCCGCTCCCGCCTGCAATTTGGCGCCGGTTTGCGCGCCATGCCGCATCGTGGGGCGCATCGGCGTCCGGCGGGTGCGATTCCGTGTCCGCGCCGGACAGGGGTTATGCTCCGATTCGGATGAACCGCCCCTCCGACGGCAGCGAGCCGTTCGTCCCCGTGCAGACGAAAAGCAGGTAGTAGCCGGGCGGCGCCTCGTTCGCGTTCGGCGGGGCGGCGACGCGGATTTCGTAGCCGGTGCTGGTCGCGAACTGCAGATCCAGCACGCGCTGATCGAAATCGACCGAGTGCGTCACCGACCCCGGCCGGATCAGCCGCACGGCGGTGATGCTGCTGGCCAGCGTCGAGACATCGACGACAAACGTATCGTTGTAGGGCGTTGACTCGGGCGCGTCGTTGATCACCGGCCGCAAGCCCTGGAAGAAGTAGGGCGGCTTGTAAATCTGGTACGTCCACTGGTTGTTTTGCTCCCATGCGGCGCCGTAGGGATCGACGAGCTGGCCTCCCGCCGCGATCACTGAACCATCCGGTAGCAAAAGGACGGTCGAATGATATTGCCGCGGGGTCCCCATCGGAGCCAGCTCGGTCCAGACGTTGCTGCTCGGGTTGTAGAGTTCCGGCTCCAGCACGCCGTTGGGAACATAGCAATCGGGAATGTACTCCGGCTCCGGGGTGGCTGGGGCGGCGCGGGTTCCGCCGACCGACAATATATTTCCGTCCGGCAGTCCTATCAGATAGAAGTGCACACGGGCATTGTGCATGTCCGCCTTCGCAACCCACTCCGGGCTGGACTGGCTCATTTCGATCACGTACGCCTTCTTGCTCGGAACCTGGTTAGGATTGTGGACGCCGCAGCCCTCGCCGCAAGAGACGGTGGTCCCGCCCGCCAGCATGATCCGGTCCTTTCCGAACATCACCGCGGCGCCGCCGGGGATGGGCGGCGTGGGCGCGGTCTGCCAGTCGGTGAACGCCGGGCGGAGCTTGCGGCCCTGAAGCTGGCTGCCGCCGGTCGCGCCGTAGGGAGATGACGGACTATAGAGTGTACCGTCACTGAGGGCAAAGACGAAGGGGTAGTAGGCCAGGTCGAAATTGTTGGCCGTCACGCCGCCGAAGGGGCAGGGCGCGTTCTGGCCATATGAGGAGGGCGCCTCGGGGCCTACGAAGCACGGCCCGCTGGCATCGGGCTTGCAGTAGCGCGCCTCGTGGTAAGGCGTCCATTGCCAGGTGCTGGGCGAGCCGCTGTTGGGCGTCAGCTTGACCGGCGTGCGCGGGTTGCCGTGGCAGAAGGGGTAGTTCGTCATAGTCGACGTGCAGTTGGTCGGGTTTGGGGCGCAATCAACGCATTCGCACACACCGTCGAGGACGACAATTTCGCCCGATGGGAGCAGGGTGCTGGTAGGGTACCAGCGCTTGGTTGGCCAGGGATTGGCGCCGACTGGATCGTTGGGGGGTCGGCATCAACTTAGTGGGTAAAAGACAAAGGCCCTGGCCTCGGTTTCAATGGCGTGGGGTTTGAGCGAGCCATTGGCCAAGGAGGGCCAAACGTGGATCTTACCAGCGTTGCCGAGCAGGTGTTGGCGTTTTGCGGGGAGGATGGGGTTTTGCTGTCGGATGATTTGACGCAGGTGGAAACGGCGGTTCTGGAGGCGGTTCGGCGGATCGGGGCAAGAGCGGTCGAGCTTCATTTGGGGCGGCAGAAGCTGGGGTATGAGGGAACCAGCCGGGTGTGCGGGTGCGGCGGGGCGCAGCGGTTTGTGGATCAGCGGCCCAAGCTGATTGCGACGCAGATGGGTCAGATCGGGATTCGGCGTGCGTACTACCGCTGCCGGTCTTGCGGCCGGTCGGCGTTGCCGTACGACGAGCGGGTGGGGTTGGGGGCGGGGGCCGAGAGCGTCGGTCTGGCGAAGGCGGCGGCGCTCTTGGGGATTGAGAACACGTTTGCCAGCGCCGCGTCCACGTTGCACGCGCTGACCGGTCAGCGGCTGAGCGAAGCGACGATTGGGCGGCTGACGGAGCGGGTGGGCGGGGTGGCGGCGCAGCAGGAGCAGCAGCGGGCCGCGGCCATGGCGGAGTGGAAAGCGCCGCCGGCGGAGGCGTCGCCGGAGACGTTCTATGTGACCGTGGACGGCGTGCAGGTGCACCAGGCGGACGGCTGGCACGAAGCCAAGTGCGTGGCGTGCTATTGGGATCAGCCCGGCCAGCCCGCCGGCGTGGATCGCGAAGTGCGCTACGGGGTGCGGTTTGAAGGCGCGGCGGCGTTCGTGTCGTTTGTCTGGGAATTGGCCTGTCGCTGCGGCCTGGAGCGGGCCCGGCGCGTGGTGCTGCTGGGCGACGGGGCGCGGTGGATCTGGGAGCACATCGGCGGGTTGTTGAAAGAGGCGGTCTGCATCGTGGACTGGTATCACGCGATGGAGCACGTGTGGACCTGCGGGCGGGCCCTGGGGGGCGAGCAAACGCCGGAAACGGCGAGCTGGGTGAAATCGATCGAAACGCTGCTGTGGGACGGGCAGGTGCGCGCGATTCTCGACCAGTTGAAGGCCGAGCGCTGCGGCACGCGCGCCAAGAACAAGCGGGCGGCGTTACAAGCCCTGATCACCTACATCGAGAACCAGGACGATCGACTGGCCTACGACCGCTTCCGAGAGATGGGCCTGGACATCGGCTCGGGCCGGGTCGAAGCGGCCTGCAAGCACGTGGTCGCCCTGCGAATGAAACGCTGCGGAATGCGCTGGTCCAAGGCCGGATCCCAAAACGTCCTCTCGCTCCGCGTCGCCCACCTCAACAGCGACTGGGAGCGCGTCTGGAACACGCGACCGTTAGCCAGGGTCGCCTGAAAACTACCCACTAAGTTGATGCCGACCCATCGTTGGGGATATCCCAACTCTCGTCGGGGCCGGCCTGCCAGGTTCCGATCCAATCGGGATCGGTGTCGAGTGCAGGAATGTAGAGCGTCGTCTGGTACGTTCCGGGGCAGTCACGGTCGCCGGTCAAGTCGCCGCCACCGAAAAACACGACTCTGCCATCGGGTAGGACGTTCTGCGATCCGCAAAACAATCGGTGGTTCGTCGTGGGCCAGCCGACGTTCTTGACGCGGCCATCAGGGTAGCCCTCCATTGGTCGCGGATCGAGAATGAGCACGTCCGGGCGGGAGTCGGAAACGTCATTCATCAAGTCAGCGAAGAGGACGTTTCCATTCTTCAGCAGGACGGCGTGGATGGCCTGGCTGTTGGCAGTCAAGCCGCCGACTTCACCCGCATTGATCTTCAGCGCGACGAGCGGCCCCCAGCAACCCATCGACGACGGATTTTGACACGAGTCCGCGAGCGATACCGGCGGGCCAAGCCAAAGCCAGCCGACGAACAACAGCGAAACTGCGTTGCTCCTGCGCATTGCATTCTCCTATTTCGATTCGGGAGCATCCGGGCAGCGCGACGTTGCGCCGCTCGAGACTCCCGTGGTACATGATCCGACAAGCCTGCGCGTCGCGGCGCGCGCGTCCTGTGCTCTGGTTCGAGGAAACGCGAGGACGACGAGGATGCTAACCAACGTTGCCGTCCAAGGCTCGGGGACGAAAACCGCAAGGCCATCGATGCGGACGCCCTCCCGGTGGCCGATAAGCAGCGGGTTGCCCGTCGAGGGATCCGCACTGTAGAGAAAACCGCCCTTTCCAAGGTAAACCAGCGAGTGATCCGCGGACATTGTCAATGCCACATCGAACCCGAAGTTGGAAACGAGCACCTGCCTCGTCGTCGGGTCTTCGTTGCTGTAGCGGTATAGCGTCCCGAGATTGTCGGTTGTGTACGCGAACACGTTACCGAACCGATCTGTGGTGACGGACTTGACGATGGACGAGCTCGGAAACACGTCAAAGATCGATAATGATCCGTCGGGCCTGGCCCGCATGATCTGACCGCGAATGTTCGGAATAAACGTCTGCCCGGCCCAAAACAGGTCTCCGCTCGCTGCAAACGCAATCGATCCGCTCATGCCGACGGAGCTCGTGAACACCTCCGATGGTCCACCGTCGACCGGGAAGCGCACGATATTGTCGGCGTTAAAGTTCGACACGTAGAAGTTGCCGTCGGAGTCATACGCGACGCTGCTGGAGCCCTGGGGTCCGCCAATTCCGTCGTCTAGATCGTAAAGAACGCTGCTTTGTCCGCCAGGTGTCATCTCCAGGACATCGCTCCGGTGATAGCGCGTCAGCCGGATGGCCTTCCCGTCAGGCCGAAACGCCGCCCCGCCTAAACCCTGACACCCACCCGGATAACCGATCGAGCGAAACGCCCCCGTCGCCGGGTCGATTTCCCACAGGCTGTCCGGCTCGAGGCCGCCCATTCCGCACGACTTGCGATCGCCGACGCTCACCGCGTAGACCCGCCCGGGGACAAACTCGGACAGCCCGGCCAACCCGCCGCTGTGCGTGTGCAGCCCGTCGCCATGCAACTGCGCGAGCGAATCCCCGCGGGAGCCGGCCGCGGTCAGAATGCTGATCCAGAAAGCGATCGTCGATCCCGATGTATTACGCTTCACGACTTGTTCCTTCGCTGCACCGCGACCGACGCCGCGGGAATTCTCGGACTTGAATCAATGGATGCTAGCCTTTCGGCGCGAACAAAGTCAAGACAAAGTCACATCCGCCACGGCTTTTTGAGTGCGCATGCCGACGCAAAGGCGTCGGCATGGCGCCACATGGCACCCATGGCGCCCAGGGCTGCCCATGGCACCCACCGTCGAACCTGACCAGTGCTTACAATTCCGGCGGAGACGCAGGCATGACGAGCGATCCGCCGCCCTTCCGTGATCCTTCGCTGGCGCGCTACAGCCGCCAGATGCTCGTACCCAGCTTCGGCGAGGCGGGGCAGAAACGGCTCAAGCACTCCAGCGTCACGCTGATCGGCTGCGGGGCGCTCGGCGGCGTGATCGCCAATTCGCTCGTGCGCGCCGGAATCGGCAAGCTGCGCATCGTCGATCGCGACTTCATCGAGCTGGACAACCTGCAGCGGCAGATTCTCTTCGACGAACACGACCTCGCCCAGAACCTGCCCAAGGCCGAGGCCGCCGGCCGCAAGCTGCGGAAGATCAACTCCGCCGTGGAGATCGAGGCCGTCGTCGACGACGCCAACCATCTCAATATCCTCTCGCTCTGCCGCGACTGTGACCTGATTCTCGACGGCGCCGACAATTTCGAGACGCGCTTCCTGGTCAACGACGCAGCGGTGAAGCTCGGGTTGCCCTGGGTGTACGGAGCGTGCATTGCGGGCGAGGGGCTGGTCATGGCCATCATCCCGCACGACACGCCCTGCCTGCGCTGCGTCTGGGAAGACGCCCCGCCGCCCGGAACAACGCCCACCTGCGACACGGCCGGCGTGCTGGGGCCGGTGGTGGAGATCGTGGCGAGCTTCCAGGTGCTGGAGGCGATGAAGATTCTCATCGGCGCGTATGACGCGAAAACGGACTCGCGCGGCGCCGCGACCCCGGCACAAAAGGACGCCCGCCCGCCGTACTCCGGTTTCGGCAAAGGCTGCATGCTCACAATCGACGGCTGGAGCGGCCGCGTCCGCAGCCTGGACATGCAGTCGGCCCGCGGCCAGGGTGAGTGCGTCTGCTGCAAGCAGGGGCGATTCGAGTATCTCAGCGGCGAAAAAACATCCGCCTCGGTCTCACTCTGCGGCCGCAACGCGGTGCAGATTCTTCCGCCGCCGGGGGCGACGATCGACTTCCGTCGCGTGGCGGAGCGGCTCAAGTCCGGTGCGGCCCCGGAGATGAACGCGTTCATGCTGCGTTTCCGCGTGGAGCCTTACCAGGTGACGCTGTTTGCCGACGGGCGGGCGATCGTGCAGGGCACGGCGGACGCGGCGACGGCGCGGGGCGTCTACGCGAAGTACGTGGGAGCGTAGCGGACAAACCACTGTTGCCGTCCAGTTTGCAGTAAGATTGCAAAGTAGCCGGCGCGACAGTCACGAAAACATCTATTTCTAAAGACATGCGCGTGCACGTGGACCCGCGACTTATCCGAATTGACATGATCTGCGTTATCGTCTACTTTGCAGGTCGGCTGCAAACGGGACGACGCCATGCATCTGCCCCGCGCCCTGCTCGACGCCGTCGAAACCGCCTCGCGGCAGTTCCGCGCGCTGCTTCTGTGCGGCCCGCGGCAGGTCGGCAAGACCACGCTGCTGCGGCGCCTTGCCGGCGCGAAGCGCCGTTATGTCACGCTCGATGACCCCGCCAGCCGTGAACTGGCGCGGCGCGACCCGGCCCTTTTCCTGGAGCGCTTCTCCCCCCCCGTCCTGATCGATGAGATTCAGTACGCACCGCAGCTCTTGCCCCTGATCAAGATCGCGGTCGACTCCGGCCGCCGCGGCACGTCGATTTGGCTGACCGGCTCGCAGCAGTTTCACCTGATGCGCGGCGTCTCGGAGACGCTGGCCGGGCGCGTTGCGATTCTCAACCTGCTGGGGCTGTCGTCGCGCGAGCGGCGACGGCGAAATCTCGACCTGCCGCCGTTCCTGCCGACGCACGACGTGCTGCGCCGCCGCGAGGCTGACGCGCCGCGCCTGACGCTGCGGCAAACCTACCGGGACATCTGGCTGGGCGGCTTTCCGGCGCTGGTGACGCGCGCGGTGCGCGATCGCGATCTGTTTTTCAGCTCCTATGTGCAGACCTACCTGCAGCGCGACGTGCGCGACCTGGCGCGCGTCGGCGACGAGGCCGCGTTTCTGCGTTTCGTCAAGAGCGTCGCCGCCCGAACGGCGCAGCTCCTGAACCTATCCGACCTGGCGCGCGACGCGGACATTTCGGTCAACACCGCCAAAACCTGGCTCTCCATCCTGCAGACCAGCTTTCAGGTGATACTCCTGCCGCCCTATTACACGAACGTCACCAAGCGGCTGGTCAAGATGCCGAAGCTGTACTTCCTTGACACCGGGCTATGCGCGTATCTCACCGATTGGTCCTCGCCCGACACCCTGGAGGCGGGCGCCATGAGCGGCGCGGTATTTGAGACGCACGTCGTGGCCGAAATCCTGAAGAGCTGGTGGAACGCCGGGAAGCAACCGAACCTGTACTATTACCGTGACAAGGACGGCCGCGAGGTTGACCTGCTCATCGCGCAAGACCGGGGGCTCTACGCGATCGAGATCAAGAAATCCTCGGCGCCGCGCGTCGACGCGGCCGCCGCGTTTGACGCGCTGCGCCGGCTGGACCAACCGCTCGCGTGTGGCGGTATTGTCTGCATGATCAATGAACGGCTGCCGCTGACACGCACCGTCGAATTGGTCCCGCTTAGCCTGCTGTAGCCGCGCCGAGCCTCATGATCGAGTTTCACCACGTCACCAAGACCTTCGCCGGCGTCACGGCCCTCTCCGACGTCTCGCTCTCCATCCGCCGCGGCGAGTGTCACGCCCTCATGGGCGAGAACGGCGCAGGCAAATCTACGCTCGGCAAAGTGCTGGCCGGCATTCACCGTCCCAACAGCGGCGAGATTCGCATCGACGGGTCGCTGGTGCGCATCGCCTGTCCGGCGGATGCGGCCCGCGCCGGCGTCGGCATGGTGCATCAGGAGCTGGCCTTCTGCCCCGACCTCTCGGTCGCCGAAAACCTGGCCATGGGACGCTACCCGCGCTGGGCCGGGCTATTCGTGCGCCGCGGCGAGATGGAGCAGCAGGCGCTGCGCCTGCTCGGCCGCATTGGGGCCCAGCTCGACGTCCGCCGGCCGATGCGCGAGCTCTCGACCGCGCAGGAGCAACTGGTGCAGATCGCCGCGGCGGTCGGCTCGGGGGCCAGCATCATCGTCTTCGACGAACCGACCAGCTCGCTGTCCGAGGTCGAGGCGCAGCGCCTGTTCGCACTGATTGAATCGCTGAAGGGCCGCGGCGTCACGGTAATTTACGTGTCGCATCGCATGCCCGAAGTCTTCCGGCTGGCCGATCGGATCAGCGTGCTGCGAGACGGCCGCTACGTGGGCACCGTCGAAAAAGCCGAGACCTCCGAGGACGAGCTGGTGCGAATGATGATCGGGCGCTCGGTGTCGGCATACGTTCCGCAGCACCTGGCCGCCGCGCCCGGCCCGCTGCGCCTGCAGGTCGAGCGCCTCAGCTCGCCGCGCCGATTCGAGAGCGTCTCGCTCGAATTGCGTTCAGGCGAGATCGTCGGGCTGGCCGGGCTGGTCGGAGCCGGCCGCAGCGAGCTGGCGCAGGCCATCTTCGGGCTGGACGCGGCGGCCCGCGGCGTCGTGCGAGTCGACGGATCGGCGCTGCGGCCGGGAGACGTGCGCAATGCGCTGCACCGCGGCGTCGGCCTCGTGCCGGAGGACCGCAAGCGGCAGGGGCTGGTCTTGCAGATGAGCGGGCGCGAGAACTGCTCGATGGTGATCCTGCGCTGGCTGCGGCGATTCCTGCTGCTGGACCGGGCGCGCGAGCGGCGCCAGGCGGCCGACCTGTTCGCGAAGCTGGCGGTGAAAACGCCCTCGATCGAGACGGCCGTCGCAAACCTGAGCGGCGGAAATCAGCAGAAGGTGGTCATCGCCAAGTGGCTGGCGCGAAAGCTGAACGTGCTGATCGTGGACGAGCCGACGCGCGGCGTCGACGTCGGGGCCAAGGCGGCCATCCACGCGCTGCTGGACGACCTCGCGCGGCAGGGACTGGCGATCCTGCTCATCTCCTCAGAACTGCCGGAGATCGTGAGTCTCTCGACGCGCGTGCTGGTGATGCGCGAGGGGCGAATCGTCGGCCACGTGCCGCGGGCCGAGGCGACGCAGGAGCGACTGATGGCGCTGATGGCGGGCGTAGCGGCCTGAGTCGGAACGCGAAGCGCGAGCGAGCGCCTGCCGGCGCATGCGCTCGCTTGCGCTTCGCGTTCTGAATTGTGGCGCGGCGCCAACGTCCGTCCGAGCCAGCCGGCTCGCCCTGAATGCGCGCTGCACTTAGAATCCCACGTATGAAAGCGATTGCAGCGCTCCTCTGCCTCGTGACGCCCGTATGCGCCCGGGCCCAGTCGGACCTCAGCGGTTCGTGCGACAGCGCCGACGGCTGGAGGATCATCTCCTCCGACGGCGTGAAGGCCGCCGTGAATTCGGTCGAGCTCGACGGCGGCAAGGTCCTGCGGCTCGATTTTGATTTTACGACCGGGGCGGGCTTCTGCGTCTTGCGACGCGAGCTGGCGCTCGAGCTCCCGGAGAACTATCGCTTCGCGTTTCGGGTTCGCGGCCAGTGCCCGCGCAACAACTTCGAGTTCAAGCTGGTCGATCCATCCGGCGACAACGTCTGGTGGGTCAATCGGCAGAACTTCGAGTTCCCGGCCGAGTGGACGCCGGTCTCCTACCGCGCGCGGCACTTCCGCTTCGCCTGGGGACCATCGGGCGGCGCGACGCTGAAAAAACTGGGCGCTATCGAATTCGCCATCGCCGCGGCCAGCGGCGGAAAGGGGTCGGTCTTTTTCGACGATCTGCGATTCGAGACGCTGGATCCGCCGTCGCGCACACCCGCGCCGCCGGCGCTGCGCGCCAGCTCGTGGGCGCCCGGCGCGGCGCCGCGCGAGACGCTCGCCGAAAGCGGCGAGATCGGCTGGTCGCCTGCGGCGAACGATCAGACGCCTCATCTAAACATCGATCTGCACAGCCTGCGCGAATTGGGCGGGCTCTACGTCGATTTCGACGGCCCGCCGAAACCCATCGCGGTTTCGCTTTCGGAGGACGGCCGCGCGTGGTCCGCGCCCCTGATCGATCAGACGACGCCGGTCCGCGGCTACTTCGCCGCACCCGACCTTCAGACCCGCTACCTGCGCGTGACGATCGACCGCGGCGGGGCGCCCGCGGCTGCAGCGCCGACGCTGCGCACGCTGCGGCTGCTGCCGGTCGAGGCGGGCGAATCGCAAAATGAGCTGCTGAGCATCATGGCCCGCGAGTCTCGCCGCGGTCTTTTCCCGCAGTATTTCCTGGGGCAGGCCACGCCGTGGACCGTCGTCGGCGCGCCCGGCGACGATAAGGAAGCGCTGGTCGACATCTACGGGGCGGTCGAAGTGGAAAAACTCGGCTGGCGGATCGAGCCGTTTCTCCAAACGCCGGGCGGGCTGCGTACCTGGGCGGATGCGTCAATCTCGCGCGCGCTGATGGATGACTACCTGCCGATTCCGCAGATCTCCTGGCTAATTGACGGACTGCGGCTCGAAATCACCGCACTCGCCGCCGGACCGGCCGGCTCATCAACGCTCTGGCTCCGCTATCGCGTCGTCAATGAGTCCACGACTGAGCAACCCGTGCGTTTGACGCTGCTCATGCGGCCGTTCCAGGTGCTGCCGCCGTGGCAGGCGCTCAATATCACCGGCGGCGTCGGTCGGATTCGTTCGATCGTCGCCGAGCCGCCCGCCTGGCGCGTCGAGGGCCGGCCGATTGCGTTCTCGCGAAAGCCGGACGACTGCGGGACCACGCCGTTCCGGCCGTTAGGAGACTGCGCCGCGTGGATCGAGCAATTCGACCACTTGCCGAGCGGCTTCGTCGGCGAAGACCGCGCCGGACTGGCGTCGGGCGCTGCGGCGTTTGACCTGCCGCTGGGTCCGGGCGAAAGCCGGACGATCATCGCCGCCGCGGCGCTGCATGGCGACGCGATGCCGGCGCTGGCGACGGCGGCCGAGAACGCGGGCGACGCGCTCTTCGAGGCGGCGCTGCGCGAGACGGCGGAATACTGGCGGCGCGAGCTGAGCCGCGTGCGCCTGTCGCTGCCACCCCCCGGCAAGAAGCTGGCCGACACCTTCCGCACGATCCAGGCGCACATTCTCATCAACGCCGACGGCCCCGGCATTCAGCCCGGCTCGCGCAGCTACGAGCGAAGCTGGATTCGCGACGGGGCGCTCACCTCCACCGCCCTGCTGTACACCGGTCACGCGGAGCAGGTGCAGCGCTTCATCGACTGGTTTGCTCCTTACCAGTTCGAGAGCGGAAAAGTCCCCTGCGTCGTCGATCGCCGCGGGCCAGACCCGGTGCCCGAGCACGACAGCACCGGCCAACTGATCTACCTGCTGCTGAAGTATTACCAGTTCACCGGCGACCGCGAGATGCTCGTGCGGCACCTGCCGCGGGTCGAAGCCGGCGTCGCGTATCTGCAGTCGCTGCGGGCGCAGCGCATGACGCCGGAATTCCGCGACGGCCCGCCGGAGACGCGCGTCAGGTACGGCCTCGTCACTGAGTCCATCAGTCACGAGGGCTACTCAGCCAAGCCGATGCACTCCTACTGGGACGACTTTTTCACGTTGCGCGGCTTCAAAGACGCGGCCACGATCGCGAAGATCGTCGAGCGGCCCGACCTGGAGCAGCGCTTCGCGGCCATCCGCGATGAGTTCCACCGCTGCCTCTACGACTCGCTCACGCTCGCGATCGAGTCGAAAAAAGTGGATTACATTCCCGGTTGTGCCGAGCTGGGCGACTTCGACGCCACGTCAACCGCCGTCGCCCTCTACCCCTGCGGCGAGGCGGCCAACCTGCCGCAGCCGGCGGGGCGAAATACGTTTGACCGCTACTTCCGCTTTTTCTGCGACCGCCGCGACCAGAAGACCGAGTGGAAAGACTACACGCCTTACGAGGTGCGACTGATCAATACATTTGTTCGGCTCGGCCAGCCGCAGCGGGCGCACGAGCTGGCGGACTTCTTCCTGGCGGATCAGAGCCCGCCGGAGTGGAATCAGTGGGCGGAGGTGGTCCATCGCGATCACAGCGCGCCGCAGTTCATCGGCGACATGCCGCACACCTGGGTCGGGTCGGATTTTCTCAGCGCGGCGCGGGCGATGTTTGTGTACGAGCGCGACGCGGATCAGGCGCTGGTGCTCGGAGCGGGAGTGCGCCCGGAGTGGACCAGTACGCCGGGCGTCGCGGTCGAGGACTTTCCGACCGAGTATGGGCCGGTTTCTTACAAGCTCTTCGGCGATTCCGCGAGCCTGACGCTCGAGCTGTCAACCGACGCATCGCCGCCGGGTGGATTTGCGCTTGTGAGCCCGTTCAACCGGCCGATTCGGGCGATCGAAGTGAACGGCGCGCCGAACGAGCCGCGCGACGCGACGGAGGCACGCTTCCCAACAAAAGGACACATCGTTCTGCGGTATTGAACTCTTCTTAGAACCCCGCACGGAAGTGCGGGGCATGCTCGCCCGCCACTTCCGTGGCGGGTTCTGTTCGGCGCTCTACTAGCTGCTGCTGAACCCGCCGGCGCCCAGTTTGAACGCGCTCGAAACCGCGAGAAAGATAAAGAGCGCGTCGATGATGCCGAAGGAAGCCTGGAAGAAGAACGCAACCAGGGCGCCTGCGCCTGGGTCGGCCCCGTCGCCATCCTCGCCGCCGTCCTCGTCGTCCTCGGCAGCATCCTCCCCGCCGCGCTGCGCGGCCGTTCGTGACGGTTTTGACGCCGCGGCCGTTTTCGCCTTCTTCTCCTCCTCCTCGGCCAGGAGCCGGTCCTTTTCGCGATACTCGGCCGCCAGCCGGTCGACTTCGGCGCGTTTCATGCTCTTCACACGCCGCTCCGCCTTCTCGCCCGCTTCCTCCCACTGCGCGTCGCTGGCCTCCTCTGTTTTGACGCCTTTCTCGGCCAGGATTTCTTCCGCGATGTGCCGTGCGACGAACAGTTGCTTCAGCTCGCTGTTGGACGTGTCGCCGCTGATCACCGCGCCGATCACCCAGACGAAGATCACAATCTTCGCGGCCAGCACCCCGAGCAGCGAAATGCCGGCGGCGACGATGCCGGCCATGGAGCTGGGCTCGCCGTAGCCGATGGCATCCCCACGCCGGCGGCGATGCCGACGCCCCAGGCGATATAACCGATCTCGTATCCCGTGCCGACGGCCACGCCGGCCCACAGGGCGGCGCCGAGCAGCGCGCCGACCAGGCTGAGCAGGCAGCCCAGCGCGAAGCGCCCGCCGACGCGGGCCGCCATGCCCACCAGCGCGCCGCCCGCGGATGCGATCGTCGCGGCCGACTGTCCGACGTGCCAGTTCGAATCGGCCTCGGTCGGTGGCGGCGACGCTTTCAGGGTTGGGGTCGAGATCGCCTGGGCGGAGGATTCGGCCGCCGCAAGCGAATCCAGCGGGTCATCCGCAACGATCGGCGTGGGTTCCTCTGCGCCGGGGACGACCAGCACGTGCTGGCAGCGCGGGCAGCGGATTTTTCGCCCCACGGCGCTCTCCGGCGCCTTGAGTCTGGATCCGCACTGATCACAGCGAATAACGATCTTGCCTTCCGCCATGGCGCCGCCCTCCGGGTTCTTCCGCCGATCGTCGAGAAATGCGCCGTGCATGCGCCGCGCCGCCCGACGCAGCCCCGCAGCACGCGCCGATAGTGTACCGCGCGCGATTGCGCGGGCGGAACGGGCGACGGCGGCCCACTGGGAACCGAGCCCCAAGCGCAAGCGCGTGGGCTTTTTCAGGGTTGGACGATTCCCGCACAAACAGCCGCGCGCTTGCGCTCGGGGCTCAGATTGCGACGCCGCCAAAACGGGCCCGCACTCCCCACCGGGCATTCGCGGTTGTTTCGATTGCCCGCGCGTGGATTGCCTCATATCATGGACTTCGTGCAGGGCCGAAACCCCCATCATCGCTGTTCGATTTGCTGTCGTCTGCGCGGCGCTGCCCGCTGATGTCGCCGCGCGCGAACGCGCCGCCTCGCCCGACTCAGTCCATCCGGAGCCTCGAATATGAGCCGATTCCTATCGCAGCGCCTCGCAGGCATGAGCCAGTCCGAAATCCGCAACATGACGCGCGAGTGCGAGCGCGTCGGCGGCATCAATCTGGGGCAGGGGCTGGGCGATCTGCCCACGCCGCCCCTGGTGCGCGACGGCGCGATTCAGGCCATTCACGACCGCCGCAGCCTGTACTCGTTTCCCGAGGGCATCGTCGAGCTGCGGCAGCTCATCGCCGATAAGCTGCGGCGCGACAACGGGATCGAGGCTGATCCCACGAGCGAGATCGTCGTCACGGTCGGCTCGTCGGGCGGGTTTGCCTGCACGATCATGGGCTGCCTGAACCCCGGCGACGGGATCGTCCTGTTTGAGCCCTACTACGGCTATCACCTGAACGCCGCCCTGCTGGCGGGGCTGGAGCCGCAGTTCGTGCCGCTGTCGCCGCCGGCGTTCGCCATCGACGAGGCCGCGCTGCGGGCGGCAATCCGCCCGAACACGCGCGCGATTGTGCTCTGCACGCCCTCGAATCCGAGCGGGAAAATGTACGCCGAGGCGGATTTCCAGATGCTGGATCGCGTCTGCCGCGAGCGCGACCTGCTGCTGATCACCGACGAGATTTACGAATACATCATTTACGACGGCCGAACGCACGTCTGCCCAGCGACGGTGGGCGACCTGCGCGACCGAACCGTGACGCTGATGGGGCTGTCGAAGACGTTCAGCATCACCGGTTGGCGCATCGGCTACGCGGTCGCGCCGCAGCCCCTGGCGCGGGCGATCACGCTGGCGCAGGATCTGTTCTACGTGTGCGCACCGACGCCGCTGCAACACGGCGTGGCAAACGGCTTCAAGGCGCCGCGGGAGTTCTTCTCGCGGCTGAAGGCGGAGTATCAACGGAAGCGGGACATTCTGTGCGACGGGCTGGCGGCGGCGGGGCTGCGGCCGATCGTGCCGGAGGGGGCGTATTACGTGCTGGCGGAGATCGGGCACCTGGGCTTTCCGAATGCGAAGGCGGCGGCGATGGCGCTGCTGGAGGAAACCAAAGTGGCCAGCGTGCCGGGAACGGCGTTCTATCAGAGCGAAACGGGGCAGAAGCTGCTGCGGTTCTGCTTCGCCAAGGAAGACGACCTGCTGCGCGAGGCGGCCAGGCGAATCCGGAGCTTCCGGGGAGCGCCGGTCCATGCTTGAGTTCGTGCCGGGCTTGCTGGATCGCGGGCCGGCGGCGGTGGCGGCGGCGCGGCATGCGCTCGCGGACCTGTCCGCCATGCTCTACGAGCGCGGCTGGGCCTTCGGAACCAGCGGCAATTACAGCGCGCTGCTCAGCCACGAGCCGCTGCGGCTGCTGATCACGGCCAGCGGGCGCGACAAGCGACGGCTGACGGACACGGATTTCACGATCGTTGACGAACGGGGGCGCACGGTCGACGCCGGCGCGCCCCGGCCATCGGCGGAGACGATGCTGCACGTGACGCTGGCGCAGCGCGGCTGCGTGGGATCGGTGCTGCACACGCACTCAACCTGGAACACGGTGCTTTCGGACCTGCATGCGGCGCGCGGGGCGTTGCGGATCGAGGGCTACGAGATGCTGAAGGGGCTGACGGGCGTCACGACCCACGAGAGCGCCATCGAGATTCCGATCTTCGAGAACACGCAGGATATCCCGGACCTGGCGCTGCGCGTGGCGGCGCGGCTGGATGAGACCGGCGACGGGCTGCCCTGGGCATTTCTGATTCGGCGGCACGGGCTGTACACATGGGGGCGCGACCTGGCCGAAGCCCGGCGGCACGTGGAGATTCTGGAGTTCTTGTTCGAGGTGGTCGGTCGAAGTTCAGGGCTGTAACGGCCGTCGGTGTCGCCGGTTTTTTGTGGCACCGGTTTTTTGTGGCACCGGTTTTTTGTGGCACCGGTTTCCAACCGGTGGTTGTTTGCACGGGTTTCCAACCCGTGCCCGCGACGGCGATGGAGCATCGCATATGGCGACGATCTGCGTTCCAAAAGAAGCCCGGACCATTCACGGCCAGGCCGAAATCTCGGCGTTTCTGGCACCCTTCGGCATGACCTACCAGCGCTGGCCGCTCGAGGACCGGGTCGATCCCGATGCGACTGCGGACGACATCCTGGCGGCGTACTCCCTGGAGATTGAGGAGTTGAAGCGCGGGGGTGGATACGTCACGGCCGACGTGATCAACGTGACGCCCGATACGCCGGGGCTGGACGCGATGCTGAACAAGTTCAACAAGGAGCACCGGCACACGGAAGATGAAGTGCGGTTCATCGTGAAGGGCAAGGGGCTGTTTCACATCAACCCGGAAAACGGCCCGGTTTTCTCGATCACGGTCGAGGCCGGCGACCTGATCACCGTACCGCGCGGCACGCGACACTGGTTCGACCTGTGCGCCGAGCGGACCATCCGGGCGATCCGGCTGTTTCAGGATATTTCCGGCTGGACGCCGCTGTACGAGGCCGGCGGCGTGCACGGCGAGTTTCAGCCGCTGTGCTGGGGCCCGACGTACCTCGGCGGGCAGGCGTTCGCAGGCTCTCGTGCCCCTTCGTCGCGAATAACCCCGTGACACCGGGCGTTCGCTGCATCCTGTTGGACATCGAAGGCACGATCGCGCCGATTGCGTTCGTGCATGACGTGCTTTTTCCGTTCGCCCGCGCAAGGCTGAATGCGTTTCTGGAGCGCCACTGGGACACGCCGGAAGTCCACGCGGCGCGGCAACAGATCGCCGACGACGCGCATTCGCCGCCGCTGGATCGCGACGCGCTGATCGCGCATCTGCTGGGGTTGATGGATCGCGACGCGAAAACGACGGGGCTGAAGTCGCTTCAGGGGCTGATCTGGCGCGGGGGCTTCGAGAGCGGGGAACTGCGCTCACCGCTGTTCGACGACGTGGCGCCGGCGATTCGCCGATGGCGCGAGGAGGGTGTGCGCATCAGCATTTACTCCAGCGGTAGCGCGGCGGCGCAGCGGCTGTTCTGCGCGCACACCACCGCCGGCGACCTGACGCCGCTCATTGAACGCTATTTTGACACGACGGTCGGGGCAAAGCGGTCGGCGGCGAGCTACCAGCGAATCGCGGAACTGCTGGCCCTGCCCGCGGAGCAGATGCTTTTCATCTCCGACGTACCGGCGGAGTTGGCGGCGGCGCGCGCGGCCGGGGTGCCGGTGCGCCTGGCCGTGCGGCCGGGGAACGCGCCGGCGACAGGAACGGAATTCCCGGCGCTCCAGTCGTTGTCGCAACTTTCGGCGATTGACTGATCCCACCGGTGCAAACTGGAAACGCACCGGCGGGACGCCGATGCTCCGGTCGCGGGAATCTCCCAAGTAGAATGGGTCGGAGCGCGCTCGCCGAACGCCGGCGCGACCGGTAAACTGCACGGTATGCGGGGAACGTTAACGACACATGTCAGCCTGCTCGCGCGCCTGTCCGACGGCGACGACGCGACCGCCTGGAGCGACTTTCTCGATCGCTACGGCGAGCTGATCCGCAGCTTCGCGCAGCGGCGCGGGCTTCAGGCCGCGGACTGCGACGACGTCGCACAGGACGTGCTGCTGGCGTTGACCAAGGCCATGCGGAGCTTCGAGTATCGCGCCGAGAAGGGCCGCTTTCGCGCCTATCTGAAAGCCGCCACGCTGCGGCTCGTCAATCGGAAATTCTGGCAGAAAACCGGCGTGCGCCCCCTAGAGCAGGTCGAGGACGCCGGGGCCGATCCGGCTGTCGAGAGCCTGTGGGAAGAGGAGTGGCGCGCCCACCACGTGCGCCAGGCGATGCGGACGCTCGAAGTCGAGTTCGGCCGCACCGAGCTTCGCGCGTTTCAGTGGTACGGCGTCGAGGGACGCGGCGCGCAGGAGACGGCCGCCGCCCTGAGCCTGTCGTTGAACCAGGTCTACCAGGCCAAGTCGCGCGTGATGAAGCGGCTGGCCGAGCTGATCGAGGAGCAGACGCAGGACGAGGGGTAGGCGTCGCAAGCGTTTGTGAGCCATGGCACGCGACTCCGATTGGTACTCTGAGGAAGGCGCGCTGATCAAGGCGATTCGCAGCAGCCGCTGGACGGCGCCGCCCGATCCGGGCATCGCCGGCTACTCCGAGTGGTGCGAATTGCGGCGCGGCGGACAGGGCGTGGTGTTCAGCGCCACGCAGCTTTCGACCCGGCGGCGCGTCGCGGTGAAGATTCTCCACGGAGGGCCGTTCGCCTCGCCCCAGGGCTGGGCGCGATTTGAGCGCGAGATCGACCTGATCGCCGGCTTTCAGCACCCGCACATCGTCCGGCTGTACGACCGCGGATTGACCGACCAGGGACTGCCCTATTACGTGATGGAGCTGATCGAGGGGGTCGGGCTGGACGATCTTCTGGCGCCGTCCGGCGTTCGCGACGCGCGCCGCGCCGACAATGGGACTCCCGCGGCGGCCCTGCCCGTGCGTCGAACGCTGGAGCTGCTGGCGCAGATCTGCGAAGCGGTGAACTACGCCCATCAGCGAGGCGTCATTCACCGCGATTTGAAGCCGGCCAATATCCTTCTCGACCCGGACGGGGCGCCGCATGTGCTGGATTTCGGACTTGGCAAGCGGGTCGCGGAGGAACCCGGCGAAAACACGCGCACATCGCTGAGTCGAACCGGGGACTTTGCCGGTTCGCTGCCCTGGGCCAGCCCCGAGCAGCTCGAAGGAGAGCCATCGCGTATTGACGTTCGCACCGACGTCTACGCGCTGGGCGTGTTGTCGTTTCAGATGCTCACGGGGTGCTCCCCGTACCCCGCTGGCGGTGGGCTGCGCGAACTCGTGACGCACATCCGGGAGTGGAACCCGAAACGGCCGAGCTTGCTGCGAAGCGGGATCGACGCCGACGTGGACATCATCGTGCTCAAGTGCCTGAGCAAGGAGCCGCTCCGCCGCTACCAATCGGCAGGCGAGCTGGCCCGCGACCTGCGGCACTACCTGGCCGGCGAGCCGATTGAGGCCAAGCGCGATTCGGCGATCTACCTGCTGCGGAAACGCGTTCGCCGTCATCGCGCCGTGCTGGGACTGGCTGCGGCGCTGGCCCTGGCGCTTCTGGCCGGGCTCACGGCATCGCTGCGCTTCTGGGCGCAGGCCGCCGGCCAGCGCGACGAGGCCCGGCGACAAGCCGCGGTTGCGCGGGCCGTGAACGCGTTCCTGCACGACACGCTGGCGGCGGGCGACCCCTACGCCGCCCGCCCGCTATTTGAACCGGCGCGTCAGGCTGGCGTAAGCGGCGCGCTCGATGTCGCGTCGGCGCGGGTCGCGACCGCGTTCGCCGGCCAGCCCGAAGTGGAAGCCGCTGTCAGGGCGACGCTGGGAGCGACGTATCTGCACCGCGGCGAAGTGGACAAGGCGGCCCCGCACATTGAACAGTCGCTTGCGCTTCGCCGCACGCTCCTGGGCGAGCGGCATCCGGACACGCTGACCGCACTGGAGCTGGTCGCAGAGCTTCGCGAGGCGCAGCGCCAGTATGCCGAGTGCGAACGGTTGATCCTCCAGGTCTGGGAAATACGACGCGCAACTTTGGGCGACGACCACGCCGACACGCTGCGAGCGCTTGGCGCTTTGGGCTGGGCGAGGCATCGCCTGGGACGCGAGCAGGAGGCCGAGGCGGCGGTGCGCCAGGCGCTGGCGGGCCAGGTGCGACTGCTGGGAGAAAGTCACGCCGAAACGCTCGACACCATGACGGGCCTGGCCTGGGTGCTGCAGGGCATGAACCGGATCGACGAAGCGTACGCCGTCGCTCGCCGAGCCTCAGACGGGTTCCAACGCCTGCTGGGAACCGGGCACCCGCTCGCAATCAACTCACTGGATCCCCTTGCGTCGCTGCTGATGGCCCAGGGACGCCTGGACGAATCCGAGCGGCTGTACCGCGACGTCCTGGACGGCTCCCGCCGTGTGTTGGGGGAGGCGCACCCGGATACGCTCACGTCGCTGGGCAATGTCGCGCGCGTCACATATGAGCGCGGCCGGTATGCAGAAGCGGAGGCGCTTTACCGCGAGCAGCTCGATCGCATGCACCCCATCCTCGCGGCCGACCATCCGGCGCGCTGCACCGTGCTCTACAGCCTGGCGCTGACGCTCAAGATGCAGAAGAAGTACGCAGAATCGGAGAGATTCTACGGCGAGGCCATGGACGCGGCCCGCCGCGCGCTGGGGGCCGACAATACACTGACGATCCAGATTTTGTACGGGTGGGGTGAAGTGCTGCGGGAACTGGGTCGCTTCTCCGAGGCCGAGCCTCGGCTGCGCGACGCTTCTGACGGCTATCGCCGGACCGTCGGCGAGCAGGACGACAAGACGTTGATCGCAATGAACTCGCTGGCTGGAACGCTCGGCGACCTGAACCGGCCGGCCGAAGCCGAACCGATCTACCGCAGCGTGCTGGAGGTCCGGCGGCAGCGGCTGGGAAACGAGCACACGGACACGCTGACGACGCTCAACGACCTGGCGCTACTGCTCAAGAATGCCGGCCGCCTGGCGGAAGCCGAGCCGCTCTACCGCGAGGTGGTCCGGACGCAGCGCGAAGCGCTCGGCCCCTTGCACCGCCACACGCTGATCGGCGCGTTCAACCTGGCGCAACTTCTCTGCGAGAAGGGCGACTGCGACGAGGCGGAGTCGCTTTTTCTCGATGTGATTCGCAGCGCACCGGACGCGCTGACGCCGGACCACTGGTACTGCGGCTGGTTCCGGCTCGGTTTCGGCCGATGCCTGATGAAATCCGGCCGCCTGGCCGAAGCTGAATCGCACCTGCTCAGCGCCCATTCCCACCTGGCCAGCGTGCTGGGACCGGATGACCGCCGCACCACAAACGCGGCCCGCTGTCTGGCCGACCTGTATGTCGCGTGGGAGCGACCGGCGGAGGCGGCCGTCTGGCGGGCTCTTTCCGAGCCGCGACCGTGAGGGAGAGGATCCTGCAAAACCGCTTGCTGACGCGCGCTTAGATCGAGATAACGATTCTGGGATAGCCGCAAGTCGGCTTCGCGCTCATGGCATTTCCGCTGGCTTGCGGCGGACGTAGCGCTCCATCCATGCCAGGTCCCATTCCATCTTCGCCTTGCGGAAGCTGCATTTCGTGAGGCCGTGACCCTGGCCCGGATAGACCAGCAGCTCGCAGGGCACATTCACGTATTCGCGCAGGGCGCGGTGCAGGGCGCGGCTGTGAATCGCCGGTACGCGCGCGTCGTCGCCGCCGACGTGGATCAGCGTGGGCGTCTTGACGTCCCCCAGCCGCGAGGACGGCGAACCGAGGCGGTAGGCGTCGTGCTCCGTCCAGGAGAAGCCGCGCATGTAGTTGAGGACGTGGCCGGGCGTGTCCTCGGCCGCCCATTGCAGGAACTGATCGACGACGCCGGCGCCGCTGCTGGCGGCTTTGAAACGCGTCGTCGTCGTGATCAGGCAGTTGGTGAGAAAGCCGCCGTTGCTCCATCCCATGACGCCGAGCTTGTCCGGATCGGCGATGCCGCGCTCGATCAGGGCGTCCACGCCGGTGAGGATGTCGGCGACGTCGATGTCGTTCTCATGGCCGATCAGGTCGGTGAGGAATTTGTCGCCGTAGCCGGTCGAGCCGCGGTAGTTCGGGCTGAAGACGGCGTAACCGGCGGCGGGGAAGCTGGTGCGGCCGTAGATGCGGAAGTCGAGGGCGATGCGCGTGCTGTCGGTCGGGCCGCCGTGCAGCTCGACGATGAGCGGGAGCTTGCCGCCGCCGGGCTCGTAGTCGTGGGGGAGTTCGAGGATGCCTTCGCATTCGACGCCGTCGCGGGATTTCCAGGTGACGGTGGAGACCTGCGGCAGCTTCCAAGTGTCAACCTGCGGGTTGACGTTGGTCAGACGCTTGTAGATCTGGCCCTTGGCAGGGTCCGCGCCGGATTCGATTAAGAAAACGTCGGCGGTGTGCTTCGGGTCGTTGAGGATGACGGCGGGCGGTGTGGCGACGTTGGTCGAGAACGCGTAGCCGTCGACGACGATATCAGTCGGTGTCAGCAGGCGCGTTTTTCCGGGGGCGCCGTCGCGCAGACTTTCCAGGCAGTAGATCCGGCGGCGGGCGCGCTGATCGGCGACGAAGCACAGATCAGCCGAGTCTGGAATCCACTGCAGCCGACCGGTGACGTAAACGTCCGCCGGGCGCGCCGCGCGGCGCAAGGCGGGGGCCGCGCCGGAGGCGGCGTCGGTCTTCCACTCGGCCAACAGAATCTCGCTCGGATAGCCGTCAAATGAGATCGTGAACGCCAGCAACCGTCCGTCGCTGCTCCAGGCGGCCGATTCGAGCCAGCCGTAGGGCGAGGGGGCCTGAGCTCGCCACAGCTCGTCCGCGAGCGTCTCGACTTTTTTCGTCGCCGCATCGTAGACATCGACGCGCGAGCGGCCTTCGTGCGTGATCAGCTCGTCATTCGGGTCGGTGATCATGGCGATTCGTTGCTGGTCGGGCGAGACGGCGAAGTAGCGGATGTAGCGCTTTTCGGCGACGAGTTTCTCCGCCCGCCAGGTCTGCATGTCGAGTCGCCAGAGCTCGGAGACCGCTCGCTTCGCGCCGACATACGTCACGTCCTTGTGCTTGCCGCGCAGCTCCTTCCACTCTTCCTGCGCATCTTCGCCGGAGGTCGTGTAGTAGACGTGCCGGCCGTCCTGCGCGAGCTGAAAGGCGCCAATACCGTCGGCCAGCCGCGTGATGGCGAGCGGTTCGCCGCCGTGCGTGCCGGTGGCCCAGACCTGCGTCTTCCCGTTGTACGGAGCGGCCTTGCCGTCATCACGTTTGCGCGAGGCGGCGAAGTACAGATGCTGGCTGTCCGGGCCCCACTGCGGCGAGCCGTCGCTGCCCGGATCGAACGTCAGTCGATAAGGCGGGCTTGCGCCGTCGGTGGCGACGATCCAAATCTCGGTGTTGCGGTCTTCGGCGGGCGGCTCCCAGCGGGTGTCGGTGTAGGCGACGAGCTTGCCGTCGGGCGAGGCGGCGACTTCGCCGACAACGGCGAGCGTGAAGTAGTCGTCGATCGTGATGTCGTGCGCACGGGTGGGCGGATCGGCGGCGAGGGCGGCGAAAGTGAGAAGGAACGAACAGGCGAGCATGCGTGAAATTCGGTGCATGGCTGATCCTCGATAAGCTTGTAGGATGCCGGATTGTGGCGGGAGTGAAGGAGCGCCGCCACGGGCGTGCATCCGGTTTCAGGTGGCGATCCGTCCGAACCCGCCGCGCCAAGCGGCGGGGTGTCGTCCGCGGCCTGTGGAGCGCCGATCGCTAACGACCGTCATCCCGCCGCTTGGCGCGGCGGGTTCGGAAAAACACCGCCATTCGCAACCTCTATCGGGATGCCCCCGCCCCACGGCGTCGATGCCGACTCGTGCTTGACGACCGCCCCGCCGGATGCTTCCAATCCGCAGCAGCATTAACGGCTGCAACCATGAAGGAGTTTCCGTGCCACAGCACGATGTGATCATTATCGGCGCCGGTCCCGGCGGCTATGTTGCCGCGATTCGGGCGGCGCAGCTCGGGCTGAACGTGGCCTGCGTCGAGCGCGAGCCGGCCCTGGGCGGGACGTGCCTGCGCGTCGGCTGCATCCCCAGCAAGGCCCTTCTCGAATCGAGCGAGCGCTATCATGAGGCTCTGCACGGCCTGGCCGCGCACGGAATCCGTCTGTCCAAAGTCGAGCTGGACCTTCCGGCGCTGCTCAAACGCAAAGATGACATCGTCAAAGGACTGACCGACGGCGTGGCGATGCTGCTGAAGAAAAACAAGATCACGCGCTACAACGGGCATGCGCGGTTCGTGACGGCGGGGAAACTGCGGGTGGAGGGGGCGGAGGGGAAGAGTGAGCTGACCGGCAAGCACATCATCATCGCCACCGGCAGCAAGCTGGCGCCGCTCAAGGGCGTCGAGCTGGACGGCGACCTGATCGGCGGTAGCACGCAGGCGCTGGCGTATCCGAGCGTGCCCGGCCATCTCGCCGTGATCGGCGCCGGCTACATCGGCCTCGAACTGGGCTCGGTCTGGAGCCGGCTCGGGGCGAAAGTCACGGTGCTCGAGTACCTCGACCGCATCCTCCCCGGTATGGACGCCGAGCTGGCGAACGAAGCGCTCAAGGTGTTCAAGAAACAGGGGCTGGAATTCCGGCTGTCGAGCAAGGTGACGGCGGCGCGTGTCGTGAAGAAGAAGTGCGTCGTGGAGTGCGAGGGGGCAGAGCCGCTGGAGTGCGACCGCGTGTTGCTGGCGGTGGGCCGGGCGCCGAATACGGACAACCTCGGCCTCGATGCGATCGGCCTGATGCTCGACGAGCGCGGCCGCGTGCCCGTCAATGAGCACTTCCGCACGCCGATCGACGCAGTGTACGCCATCGGCGACGTGATCCGCGGGCCGATGCTGGCGCACAAGGCCGAGGAGGAGGGCATCGCCTGCGCCGAATTCATCGCGACCGGACACGGCCACGTGAACTACGACGCGATTCCGGGCGTGGTCTATACCGAGCCGGAGATCGCGTCGGTCGGAAAGACTGAGGAGGATCTGAGGTCGGCGGGCGTGGAGTACCGCAAGGGCGTGTATCACTTCCGGGCCAACAGCCGGGCGCGGGCGATCAACCGCGTGGACGGGCGAATCAAGATTCTCGCGCATGCGAAGACCGACCGCGTGCTGGGCGTGCACATCATCGGCCCGCGCGCCGGCGACCTGATCGCCGAGGCGGCGGTGGCGATCGAGTTCGGCGCGTCGGCCGAGGACATCGCCCGCAGCAGCCACGCGCATCCGACGCTGGCGGAGGCGATGAAGGAGGCGGCGCTGGCGGTGGATGGGAGGGCGATACATGCGTGAAGTAGCGAGTTCAGAGTAGCGAGTAGCGAGTTGAAGACTGGAGCGGGAATGGCGAACGGGGAGTGCGGGCGGCGCGCTCGCACCGGCGGGCGGCGCGTATGAAACGTCTGTTCCCGCATCGCACGGGCTGATTCATCCGGAAAAACGAGCGAATGCACTTCTTTCTCGACCGATTCGAAGCCACCGTCCGATCGCGGCGCGAGGCGCCCGCCGCGTGCGATCAGAGCCTCGTTACGACGTTCGAGTCGTTCCGGGCGCTGGCTTGCGGCGTCGGCGGCGTCTTGCTCAATACGATCGATGCCGGATCGCGGGGCGAATCCGAGCCACGCGCTTCAGCAAGCGGAGCTCCAAGCACCGCTCCCTTACGGTCGCGGCTCGGAAAGACAATCGCCGGCGGCGCCGACGGCGAGCGGCACATCGGCATCCTCCTCCCCACCTCCGCCGCCGCGGCGGTCAGCATTTTTGGTTGCTGGTACGCCGGGCTGACGCCTGTTCCGCTGAACTTCATGCTCCCGCCGGACGAGTTGAAGCGGATCGTCGCCGACGCCGGAATCACGCTGATTGTCACGATCGAGCGCTTCGCCCCGCTGGCCGAGGCTGCGGGGGCGACGCCGCTAGTTCTGTCGGGCAAAACGACGCTCATTCCCGGCGAGCTGGCCGCGCCGCCGGCAGACAAGGACCAGACCGCCGTCATCCTCTACACGTCCGGCACGTCCGGCGATCCGAAGGGCGTCTGCCTCTCGTTCGACAATCTCGTGAGCAATGCGCTGGCCTGCATCGAGCACGCCGGCATCACGCCCGATCAGAGCTTTCTAAGCGTCCTGCCGCAGTTTCACAGCTTCGGCTTCACCGCCATGACCGTCACGCCGCTGCTTCTTGGCGCGACCGTTCACTATCTGCCGCGCTTCACTCCGGCCGCGATTCTCGACACAGTCAGCGAAAAGCACATCAGCGTCTTCATGGGCGTCGCCAGCATGTATGGCGTGCTGCTGGGCATGAGCGCGGCGGAGCCGGCGATGTTCGCGTCGCTGCGCCTGGCGGTGAGCGGCGGCGAGCCGTTGCCGGACAGCATCGCGGACGGATTCGAGCAGCGTTTCGGCGTGCGGATCATGCAGGGCTACGGCCTGACCGAAACGTCGCCGGTTGCGACGCTGAACACACCGGCGGCGAATCGGCACGGCTCTGTGGGCCGCCCGTTGCCGGGCGTGCGCGTCTGGGCTGCGGACGAGGCCGGGCGCGACCGTCCCGCGGGCCAGGAGGGCGAGTTGATCGTCGCGGGGCATTGCGTGATGAAGGGCTATCACAACAAACCTGAAACGACGGCGGCGGCGCTGCTGGGCGACGGGTCGCAGGACCGCGCGCTGCGAACCGGCGACATCGGCCGCGTCGATGCCGATGGGTACGTGTTCATCACCGGCCGGGCGAAAGAGATGATGATCGTCGCCGGCGAGAACGTCTTCCCCGGCGAGATCGAGCGCGTGCTCGCGACGCACCCCGCGGTCGCAGAGGCGGCGGTGATCGGCGTGCGAAGCGAGCGGCACGGCGAGCGGCCGGTCGCGTTCGTGGTGCTGCGCGAAGCGGCGGCGGTCGACGCCGCCGCGCTCCAGACATACTGTCGCGAGCGGCTGGCGGGGTACAAGGTCCCGCGTGAGGTCTACTTCGCCGCCGATTTCCCGCGGGCCGCGACGGGTAAGATCATGAAGCGGCTCCTGAGACCGCCGGGATAGGAAAACAACCACGGAGTCACGGAGACACGGAGAGCAGGGCAAGGGGATAGAGGAACGGATGGACAACGGGCGTTCCGGGCTGTGTACCTGAGGCCGCCGGGATAGGAAAACAACCACGGAGTCACGGAGACACGGAGAATGCAGAGCAAGGGAACAGAGGAGTGGATGAACAAGCGGCGTTCCGGGCTCTCTAGTCCGCGCGCGTCCTCTCCGTCTATGCCCTTCCCCCGCATTCTCCGTGTCTCCGTGTCTCCGTGGTTAGTCTTCCCCGTTCGGACACGCGCATGAAGCTGGCGCTGATCCAGACCAATCCCACGATCGGCGACATCGCCGGAAATACCGCCCGGATTATCGAGCGGCTGGCCGACGCGGAGCGCGCGGGGGCTGAGCTGGCGGTGTTTCCTGAGCAGGCGATCATCGGCTATCCGGCCAAGGACCTCCTGCTGCGGCGCGAAGTCATTCAGGCCAATCAGGCGGCGCTCGCCCGGATTGCGGCCGCATGCACGCGCATCGCCGCAATCGTCGGCTTCGCCGAACCGACCGATCGCCCCTTCGGCCGCCCGCTCTACAACGCCGCGGCGCTGCTGTCGAAGGGGCAGATCGCGGCAGTGCGCCGCAAACGGCTGCTCCCCACGTACGACGTGTTCGACGAGGCCCGCTACTTCGAGCCGGCCGGACCCCAGCAGCCCGTCGAGTTCCGCGGGGTCCGCCTGGGGCTGACGATCTGCGAGGACATGTGGTCGCAGGAGGAGTTGTACGCGCGGCCGCTGTATGACTGCGATCCGATTCGCGACGTGGCTGCCGCGGGAGCCGAGACCATCATCAATATCTCGGCCTCGCCCTATTTCATCGACAAGCAGCCGCTGCGAATCGAACTGATGGCGGCGCACGCGAAACGCAGCGGCGTGCCGATCATCTTCGTGAACCAGGTCGGCGGGAACGACGAGCTGATCTTCGACGGGGCAAACTGCGCAATCGACCGCCGCGGGGCCACAATTGCGCAAGCACGGGCGTTCGACGAGGACCTGCTGCTGGTCGAATCCGACGCCGCGGACGTGCGGCCGGCGCGGATCGAGCCGATCCCCGCCGGCGTCGCGGGCGTGCACGACGCGCTGATCCTCGGGCTGCGCGACTATCTGCGCAAGTGCGGGTTCACCAGCGCCGTCATGGGCCTGTCGGGCGGAATCGATTCGGCGGTCGTCGCAGCCCTGGCCGCCGCCGCGCTTCCGCCGGAGAATGTGCTCGGCGTGGCGATGCCCAGCCGTTTCAGCAGCGATCACAGCGTCGCCGACGCCCGCGCGCTGGCCGTAAATCTGGGAATCCGTTTCTCGCAAATTCCGATCGAGCCGGTGCATCGCGCGTATGAGCAGACGATGGCCGAGGCGTTCGCCGGTCGCGCGGCGGACGTGACCGAGGAGAACATCCAGGCTCGAGTCCGCGGCGGCATCCTGATGGCGCTGTCCAACAAGTTCGGCAGCCTGCTGCTGACCACCGGAAACAAGAGCGAGCTGGCCGTCGGCTATTGCACGCTCTACGGCGACATGTGCGGCGGGCTGGCGGTGATCAGCGACGTGCCCAAGACGATGGTCTATTCGCTGGCGCGGCACATCAACGCCCGGGCCGGCCGCGACGTGATCCCGCACGGAAGCCTGTCAAAGCCGCCGTCAGCCGAGCTTCGTCCCAACCAGACCGATCAGGATTCGCTGCCGCCGTATGAAGTGCTGGACGAGATTCTGCGACGTTACGAGGAGCAGCTTCAGAGCGTGGATGAGATGGTGGCCGCGGGCGCGGACCGGGCGGCCGTGGAGCGAGTCGTGAGACTCATTCAATCCAGCGAATACAAACGGCAGCAGGCGGCGCCGGGTCTGAAAGTCACGTCGCGGGCTTTCGGCTTTGGGCGGCGGATGCCCATCGCCGTACGATGGCCGCGATAGCAGCCCGCATCGTGCCACGTTGGGAGCCATGCCGACGGCCTTTGCGTCGGCATGCCCACACAGGAGGCCATGGGCGCGCCACGCGAACTTGACCAGCTCCGGCTGAACCGCTGAACCGCAGCCGCGGCTGGTACTGGGTCAGTTTGGGGGACCGGCCTCTGGCCGGTCTCGTTCTCGCCGAAGAAGCAAAGACCGGCCAGAGGCCGGTCCCCCAAACTGACCCAGTACCCCGCGGCTGCCCGGGGTTGCATTTTGGAAGGCATCGAAGATAATACGTTGCTCGGCTGGGTAGCGGACTCACCCGCCAAGCGCCCGAGCTAGAAGAGGACGCCATGAAAGAGAAGATTCACCCGGCGTATCAGGATGTAAAGGTCCATTGCGCCTGTGGCAACGAATTCATGACCCGCGCGACGGTCAAGCAGATTCGCGTTGATATTTGCGCCGCCTGCCACCCGTTCTACACCGGCAAGCAGAAATTCGTGGACACCACCGGCCGCGTCGAGCGTTTCCAGAAGAAGTTCGGCGGTTCGTACTTTGCCGGCGCCAAGGCGGGCGAAAAGGCCAAGGCCGGCAAGTAGCGGCTGATTGTCGAATCGCGGTAACGGCCCAGGTGCGCGCACCGGGCCGTTGTCTTTTTTCAGGCGCGCCGCCATCGGCCGGCGCCCGTCCGAGCCGCGTCCGTGCGCGGGCGAATGTTCGCGGAGCGCGTCCTTACGCTCGCGACTCTGAATAGACGGGCGAGACCATTCGACAGGAGACGCAGCGCCCATGCCCACGTTCGTTCAGGATCCGCCGTGGATCGCCCGCATTGAGCAGATGGAGCGGCGTTCCAACGAGCTGGGCGAGCTGATGAACAAGCCGGAAGTGGCCGCGAGCGGCGCGCTGATCGTGAAATTCGCCAAGGAGCACGGCGCGCTCGAAAAAATCCTGCGGCCGTTCCGCGACTACCGCAGCGTTACGCAACAGGTCGAAGAATCGCACGCCATCGTGAGCGACCCGGCCGGCGACGCCGACCTCAAACAACTGGCCGAAGCCGAGTTGCCCGAGCTAGAGGCGCGGCGCGAGTCGCTGCTCAACCAACTGAAGGAAAAGCTGGTGACCGGCGATGAAGCCGCGATCAGCAGCATCATTCTCGAAGTCCGGGCCGGAACGGGTGGGGATGAAGCCGCCCTCTTCGCCGGCGAATTGCTGAACATGTACTCCTCGTACGCCGCCCGCAAGGGCTTCAAGACCGAGTTGATGTCGATGTCCGACTCCGAGCTGGGCGGCATCAAGGAGGCGATCATCAACATCACGGGCGAGGAGGTGTACCTGCACTATCGTTTCGAAGCCGGCGGCCACCGTGTGCAGCGCGTGCCCAAGACCGAAGCCCAGGGACGAATTCACACCTCGGCCGCGACCGTCGCCGTGCTTCCCGAGCCTGAGGAAGTCGAGATCGACATCGACTGGGAAAAAGACGTGATCGAGCACGTCAGCCGCGCCGGCGGCCCAGGCGGGCAAAACGTCAACAAGGTCAGCTCGGCCATCAAACTCGAGCACATCGCCACCGGCATTACGGTCTCAATGCGCGACGAAAAGAGCCAGCATAAGAACCGCGCCAAGGCCCGCCGCGTGCTGATGTCGCGCGTGTATGAGCATTTTCAGTCGCAGCAGCGGGCCAAGATCGAGTCGGCCCGGCGCAGCATGGTCGGCTCCGGCGACCGCAGCGACCGCATTCGGACTTACAACTACCCGCAGAATCGCGTGACCGACCATCGCGTCGGCAAGGACGTGTTCGATATTCCCGGTGTGCTGGCGGGCAAGCTGGATGATTTCATCGCCGAGCTGGCCGACCGCGAGTTGCAGCTTCGGCTGGAGGCGCTGGTCTGACCGGGCCGGGCGACGATCCCGCCCGACGCGGCTTGACAACCGCCGCCCAGCGGTGTCCGATCAAACATCCGCGCTGCTCCGGCGCGACGATGCGCAGGACAGTCTGACACGGAGCGCTGAAACGCCATGAGCGCCATGCCATCCCCCGACGCCGCGCCGATCTTCCGCCCGGGCTTTCTGGCGCGCGCCCGGCAGCTCTTCGACCGCCGCGAGACCATTCGCTACCTGGTCACGAGTAATCTGAAGGCGGGTCATCGCGACAAGGTGCTCGGGCACCTCTGGAGCATGCTCGATCCACTGCTGTTCATGGCGGTGTATTACGTGGTGTTCGGGCTGATCTTCGGCCAGGCCGCGCAGCGCCGCACGGAGTTCATGCTCTATCTGTTCGTCGGGGTGCTGGCGTGGCGATTTCTGGATGCGACCGTCAGCCAGTCGGCCCTGTGCATCCGCGGCAATCGCGGGTTGATTCACGAAATCAACTTCCCCAAGGCGATCTTTCCCATCGCGGTCTGCCTGGCCCGGCTGTACGACTTCGCCTGGGGGCTCCTGGTGTACGTCGGCGTGCTGCTGGTCGCCGGCCATAGCCTCTCGCCGATGGTCGTCTGGCTACCGCTGCTGCTGCTGTTGCAACTGACCTTCGTCACGGGGATTGCGTTCGGCGTCGCGTATCTGGGAGCGTTCTATGCCGATACGCCCAACGTCGCGACCGTCGCGATGAGGCTCTGGTTTTACTCGACGCCGATTTTCTACTTTCTTGAGGGCCCGAACGCGCCGATTCCGGAGCGCTTCCGGCCGCTGATGCTGCTCAACCCCGTGGCTGCGCAGGTTGAGAACTACCGCCGCGTCTTGATCTCGGGCGGTATGCCGGACTTTTCGCTGCTGGCGTATTCGGCGTGTGCCGCGGCGCTGGCGCTGATCGTGGGGTTCGCGCTTTTTGGGCGTGGTGAAGGGACGTTCGCGAAGTATGTCTGAGCGCGACGGCGAACCGACGATCCTCGCCGAGAACGTCTGGGTCAAGTTCCTGATCCGCTACCATCGGACGGACGTGACGCTGCGCGAGATGTTCGTGGACGCGCTGCGGAGCGTTTCTGGCGGCAACGGGGCGCGCCGCAGCCGGCAGGAATTCTGGGCGCTGCGCGACATCAATTTCGCCGCTCATCCGGGCGAGGTGGTGGGCATCGTCGGGCGCAACGGCTCGGGCAAGACGACCTTTCTCAAGAGCGTCGCGGGAATCTGCAGCGCCGACCGCGGGCGCCTGACGGTTCACGGCAAGGTCGGGTGCCTGCTCTCCTTCGGCGTCGGGTTTAATCCGCACCTGAGCGGGCGCGAAAACGTCTTCCTGAGCGGGTCGATTCTGGGGCTGCCACGGCGCGACATCGATCGGCGGCTGGAGAGCATCATCGAGTTTGCGGAACTGGGCGATTTCATCGACGCGCCGGTGCGGACGTACTCGGCCGGCATGAAGGGGCGGCTGGGCTTTTCGATCGCGATTCACATCGACCCCGACATCCTCGTGCTGGACGAGGTGCTGGGCGTCGGCGATGCGGCCTTTCGCGCCAAGGCCGGCTCGATCCTCGACCGCTTTCGCAACACCGACAAGACGGTCATCCTGGCGACGCACAACATGGAGCAGGTGCGCAGCTCCTGCACCCGCGCGGTCTGGCTCGAAGGCGGGAGCATCGTGATGTCCGGAACGCCCGATGAGGTGGTCGACGCCTACACTGCGGCCAGCGACGTCAGGGAACAACCCGCGGCGGTGTAGCCTGGGCCGCGCGGTGCAACGTCAGCGCCGCCCGCGCCCGCGGCGGGAGCTTCACGAAAATGTGCAGCTCGCAGGCGCTGGACAGCTCGCCCGCCAGCCCGGGCTGAAACGCGCCGGTTCGCTGTCCACTGCGGAAGACAAACGTGGTCGGCTTGGCCGGCGGCTGCGTCGCCGCCGTCACCTGCCAGCTCCAGCGCGCCCGCCGATCGCCGAACTCATCATACGCATCCGCAAAAACGACCTCGATTTCGCCTGAGAACGAAAGCTCGGCGCGGACCACGCTGGCTTCATCCAGCGGAATGCGGATGCCGCCGTAGTGCCCGCCCCCGGCTGCGGCCGCGCCGGCCGCGACCTCGCAAAGGATGCCGTGCTCGCCGACGCGTGTGAAGATGCGCTCGGATCGCACGCCCCAGCGGCTGTCGAAACGCGTCGGCGGATCGGGCAGGTCGATCGCGGCAAACGTGGCGCCCAGCGCCACGGGCGCATCCGCCGCGGCGCGTTGCAGGGATGCACGGACGCGCGCCGGCTGCGACGAATCGTGCGACGCCACGACCAGCGCCCACGCATTATGCAGCGGTTGAAGCGTGTGCACGGTCAGGCCGGTCGCCTCGCACATCTCGACCAACCGGTCGGCGCCGAACACGCTCCAGTGATCCCAGACGTTTTCGAGCCGACCGACCAACGGCACGGTCAGCAGCAGCGCCGCATGCGGCGGCATGGCAGCGGACAGGACCGCGACCGCCTCTTCCGGATTCCGAAGATGCTCCAGCACTTCCAGGCACAGGAGAAGATCGGGGCGGCGGGCGGCCACGTACTCAGACGTCAGGTCGAAGAGATTCCTGGCGTCCAGCGAAACGCGCTGGTCCAGCAGCCCGTTGACCTGGGCCATCTGACGCGTGCAATCGACCAGGTGACGGGCGATGTCGATCCCGTGATAGGCCTCGATCTTTCCGTCGCGCAGCAGCACGCCGCCCAGGTAGCCCCGCCCGCAGCCGATATCCATGACGCGGTCGCCGGGCAGCGTGAACTGGAGCACGCGGTGCACGCGCACCAGGTTCGCGCCGTCCAGGAAGTGCCGGTACTGGGCCTGCGGACAAGCCGGCCAATGCGTCAACGGCGCGATCGCGGCGCGGGCCGCGTCGCGCTCGGCCGCCAGATCCGCCGCGCAGCAGCGCCGGAACTGGTCCTCTCCCAGCGACTCGATCATCCGCAGCGCCGCCAACTCGCGCGCCAGCACGGCGTCGCGTGCCGCGGCGTCGATCGGGCGGCCGCGCGCCGCGGCTGGAGAGCCGGCGCCGGCGTCGCGTGCGCTTGACAATTGTGCGTCCATCACGTTCGATACCCGCGGCAGCGTCCCGTGCGGCCGCGTGGAGCTTAGCGTATTTCCGGCGCAGGTCGCAACGAGAGCTTCCGGCCGCGGTACGTCGCTTAAGAGGATGGAAGCGCCGGGACGCGGTCTGGAATGCGCGTCGGTTCGGGAGCGGTTGCGACGCGTGGCGACATTCGTGGCTCACGGCGGAGCCGGATCGGATCCTGACGAACCAGGCTTGATTGCTGTCCGGTTGCTACGCAGGGCTGACGTGCAAGCGGGAGAGTGACTATGCCCGGCGATCGGGTAACCGAGCTATATCGCGGACAGATCTTTCAGACGCGCACGCAGCGCGTCTGCCAGGACCGGATTCACTGGATGTGCTCGCGCGTGCGGGGCGAGCGCGTTCTCGACATCGGCTGTTCGCAGGGCATCGCATCCATGATCCTGGGGCGCGAGGGGCATCATGTCGTCGGGGTCGACGTTGACGCAGAAGCGTTGCGATTCGCCGAGGAAGACCGGCGGCGGGGGCCCGAGGACATCCGCGAGCGGGTTGAGTTTCGGCTGGTCGGCAGCGGGCGCTTGCCGTTCGACGACGGCGCCTTCGACACGGTCCTGCTGGGCGAGATTCTGGAACACCTGACGCGGCCGGAGCTCGTTCTGGCTGAGGCGCGGCGCGTGCTGCGGCCGGATGGGCGCGTCGTCATCACGGTTCCGTTCGGCGTTCACCCCGACCCCGATCACAAGCGGACCTTTTTTCTGCGAAGTTTCATCGATTGTGTCGCCGCGCTCTTCACGCCGGCCGAGCTGCGGATCCTCGACAAGTACATCTGCTGCGTCGCAGACCTGTCGGCTGCGCCCAGCGCGGCGGTCGCAAGCGACGCACGACTGCTCACGCTGTCGGAGCGCGCCTTCGAGCGCGCCGAGCACCGCTATCTCAAGCGGATTGCGGGCGAACGTCGTCGCTTCACCGAGGTGCAGCAATCGCTGCGGGAAGCCAAGGACCTGGGCCGGCGTCAAAGCGAGCAACTGCAAGCGACGAGTGAAGAGCTGCGGAAGGCGCACAGCCGCATCGCCCAGCTCGTGCAGCAAGTGCAGGGCGTCGAGGCGCAGCTCAGCGCGGCTCGCCGCGAGGTTGACACCTGGCGCCTCGCGGCGGTGGACGTCGCCGGCAAGTTGATGCGGGCGCCCCGCGCCGAATCGGCGACCGACGAAACAGCCCACCGGCGGCTGGCGCGCCTCGCGGCCGGAGCGAGCGGCAACGGCGGCGTCATCTCTGCTGCGGAGCTGTCTGCCGGCGTCGATGAATGGGTGCGATCCACGCTGACCGCCGCCGCCCGGCAGGAAGAGCGGCGTCGGGACGAAGTCGCGAGGTTGAAGCGCCAGCACGAGCTCGAGTCGTCCCGCAGCGGTCAGGAATTGGCGCGCACCCGGGAGCAACTCGACGCGCACGCATCCGAGAGCAGGCGGGTGGCCGCGGTTCAGGATGCACGCCTGTGCCGGCTGGCCTCGTCCGAGCACAAGATGACCGAGACGATCCGCTGGCTGCGCGACCGCAACCGCCGCCAACTGGAGCACATCGACTATTTGAAGTCTGAGTTGGAACTGAAGCAGCGCGAAGTCCGCTACCGGCTCGGCGACGCCATGGTTCAGGCGGCCACGAGTCCGAAGGACTTCGTGCTCCTGCCGATCCGCATGGCGCAGCTCCTGGCAACGGGATTGAAGCGTCGCGCCGAGCGCCGTCATACCGAAAACGGACACGGCGTGACGGTCGCCGGGTCAGCCGTTGTGGACGCGGAGACGCAAACGCTGCCGCGGACAAACGGCGCCGGCAAACGCACGCCGGCTCCGGCCCTGCCGGGTCCCAAGGCGCTCTCGCAGCCTTCCGCCGCGGCCCTGGCGAAGCCGGCCGCGCCCGCGTTGCCGAGCGCTGCCGCCAAGACCGCGGGAGCCGAGCCGCGGGCGGCTGTCGCGGGTTCCATGACGTCGGCCGCCCCCACGAACGGAACGTCGGTCCAGCCGGCGCCCGACACGGCGGCCCCGGCTGTCGCCCCGCTGAAGTTTTCGCCGGTCATCGCGCCGGATCGCGCCCCGCGCTTTCCGGTGAAGGCCGCGATTATCATGGACGAGTTCACGATTGAGTGTTTCAAAGGCGAATGCCAGCTCATTCCGGTCACGCCGGCCGACTGGCGCGAGCGGCTCACCGCCGAGCGCCCGGATTTCCTGTTTGTCGAATCGGCTTGGCGCGGCAACGGCGGCGCGTGGCAATCGCAGATTACGCGGGCCCAGTTCCTTTCGGAGAGTCCGCTCGTGGCGCTGGCCCAATGGTGCCGTGCGCAGGGCATTCCGACGGTCTTCTGGAACAAGGAGGACCCGCCGAACTTCGAACACTTCATTTACGCCGCAGGCCTCTTCGACCACGTGTTCACGACCGACGAGAACTGCATCGAACGCTACCGTGAGCGTCTGGGGCACGATCGGGTGTACGCGCTGCCTTTCGCCGCCCAGCCGCTGATCCACAATCCGATCGGCGTACACCGTGAGAAGTATGCGAATTTCTGCTTTGCGGGCACGTACTACGCCAAGCGGCACGAGGATCGCCGCGGCGACGTGGATATCCTGCTCAAGCCGGCGTTGTCGCGCGGCCTGCACATTTTCGACCGCATGCACAACTACGGGCATAGTCAGAACTATCGCTTCCCGGATGAGTACACGGCGGCCATTCGCGGATCGCTCAACTACCCGGAGATGTGCGACGCCTACAAGCGCTACGGCGCGTTTCTGAACGTGAACTCGGTGAAGGACTCGCCGACGATGTTCTCGCGCCGCGTGCTCGAGCTGCTCGCCTGCGGAACGCCGGTGATCAGCAGCTACTCGCTCGGAATCGAGAAGATGCTCGGACCCGACGCGGTGCCGCTGGTCCGCGACGTGTCCGACGCGGAGCGCTGGATGGACGAGCTCGTGACGAATCCGGAAACCGGCGAGCGGCTGGCGCTGCGCGGGCGGCGGCGCATTTTCAACGAGCACCTCTACCAGCACCGCATGGAGTTCATCCTCGAAAAGCTGGGCATCCCCTTCCAGCGGCCGCGGCAGCGCGTCAGCGTCATCACCTGCACCAATCGCCCGACCTTCCTGGACAACGTGGTTGCGAACTACACGCGGCAGAGCTGGGCGGACAAGGAGCTAATCCTCGTCCTCAACCACGACGCATTTGATGTTGACGACGTCCGCCGCCGGCTCGAGGGCGTCCCCGGGGCGCGCGTGTACCAGTTGCCCGAAGCCTGCACGCTCGGCCAGTGCCTGAACCACGCCGTCGATCAGGTGGAGGGTGAGTACTGGTCCAAGTTCGACGACGACAATTTTCACGGCGAGCATTTCGTGACAGACCTGATGCACGCCTTCACGTATTCCGAAGCGGACCTCGTGGGGAAGGGCACGTACTATGCCTACCTGGAGGGCTCGCGCTGCCTGGCGCTGCGATTTGCGAATCAGGAGCATCGCTACGTGAAGTTCCTGGCCGGCTCGGGGCTGATCGTCCGCCGCCGCGTCAGCGAGCAGGTTCGCTTTCCTGAAAAAAACGTCAGCGAAGACACGGCGTTCCTGGCCGACTGCCACAACCTCGGCTTTCGCATGTATTCGACCGACCGCTTCAACTACGTCGTTCGTCGCGGAAAGTCGACCGACGAACACACGTGGAAGATTTCGGACGACGAGTACCTGCGCAAGTGCCGGGTGGTCGAGTACACCGACGACTATCGCCCGCGCGTCGTCGTTTAGGCCGGCACGCGCCGACCCGGTCCCGCGGCCGATCCGCGCAGTCAGAACGCGAAGCGCAAGCGAGCGCGGCGGCGGAAGGAGTTGGCCACGCGCGCGGCGTTGGCCCCAGCATGTCATCGCGCACGCTCGTGCTTCGCGTTCGGACAGGCGGCGCCAACGGCCGGCGCCCGGCACCGCATGACTCGTAGCCCCAGTCACTTGCCGCCCAACCACTCCACACTCACGCTCGTCTCGCTGGCCGCCGTGCCGTGGCACTTTCCGCTGGTCGGCCGCACGCGCATGCTGACCGAGGCGTGGCACGCCCACGGTCAACCCTGCCTGTTTGTTGAATCGCCTTCGCTGCGGACGTTCGCCCAGCGGCTGACGCTTCGCGCCCCGTCG
Source organism: Phycisphaerae bacterium RAS1 (assembly GCA_007859745.1). Taxonomy (NCBI): domain Bacteria; kingdom Pseudomonadati; phylum Planctomycetota; class Phycisphaerae; species Phycisphaerae bacterium RAS1. The sequence continues at coordinate 146,602 of SMLU01000001.1, forward strand.
GTCGCCGGGGCGCCGGTCGTGCGAACGCTGCCGGTCTGGCCGCTGCGCTGGTGCCGCGGACCGCAGGACTGGCGCCTGACGCGCTCCGCGGGCTGGTCGGCCGCCGCGCTGCTGAAGGCGCTTCGCCGCCGCGTCGATCTGGAGCAGGCCGCGGCCCTGGTCGTCACGCCCGCGTGGACGCCGTGGTTGCGAAAGCTTCCGTTCCGCACGGTGATCTACGACTGCATTGACGAGCTGTCGGTCCACGTGCCGGCGCCAAGGCTGGCCGGCGCCTTTCGCGAGTGGGAGGACGAGTTGCTGCAGCGCGCCGCGGGCGCGGTCGTCAGCGCCGAGAGACTTGGCGCTGACCTGCGAGAGCGAAAGCCCGGGCTCCCGATCCGCTTGATCCGCAACGGCGTGGATGCGGCTGCCTTTCAGGGGCGTGCGGCGGCCGCGCCGCGGCCGGTGGATGTTCCGACCGGGCGGCCGATCATCGGCTTTGTCGGCGCGCTCTACTCATGGATCGATTGGGAGTTGATCAGCGGCGTGATTCGGCGACTGCCGGAATGTCAGTTCGTCTTCGTCGGCCCCGACGACGGCAACGACGCGATCGCGGCGCTGCGCGCGAGACCCAACGTCGTGTTCCTCGGCCCGCGCCCTTACGAGCTTGTGCCGGCGTACGTCAAGGCGTTTGACGTCTGCTGGATCCCGTTCCGGCAGGACGAAGTGGCGCTGTCGGCGAATCCGGTAAAGGCGTATGAGTATCTGTCGCTGGGCAAGCCGGTCGTTTCAACGCCGATCGCGGATGCCGAGTCGTTCGGCGACTGCCTGGCAATCGTGAAAACACCCGATGAGGCGGCCGACGCATTACGGGCGGCGATGCACCCTGACGCGGCGGTGGCGGCGCGGCGGGTTGCGTTTGCGTCAGACAACACGTGGCAGGCGCGGGCGAAAGCGTATTTGGAGTTCACCCGCGCGTTGCGAGGCGGCTGATAGCGTGATGTGCCGTTCCTTCGCGAGCGGTACGTACTCGATCAGCCGTCGGCGGTGGTCCGCGGTATACTCTTCTGGACCGGAGTGCGCGACCCGATACAGACCGTCGGCAGGCGGTTGAACGCGACGGGCCCGTGTGGGTCGCGGCCGAGGCAATCGTACCAGCATTCTGTTCGAACAGCGTGCCAAATAGCACGACGAAGCACTTTGTCTATCGTGCTTAACACGCTGTGAATAAAGATGTTACGGCGATCCAAAGGCTGCCAAATAACGTGACAAGTCAGGCGATTGAGTTTCGACTTCGCTACGACCGCGACAAGCTCCGCCACGCGCTGATCGAAATCGAATCGTACCGCCTCTCGCTGAACAAGTTGCACCTTCCGCGCGAGTGGAAAGAGGATCTTCAGCGGCTGCACATCGTGCGATCGGTTCATGGAACGACCGCGATCGAAGGGAATCCGTTGACTGAGGGGGAAGTGGCATTACGCCTGCAGCCTCAGCGGGGCCGCGTGTCAAGCGACGCGGTGCATCGGCAGGTTGCGAACGCCGAGAGAGCGTTCCGCTGGATCGAGGCGCACTTCAGGATGCCGCGCAACCTCGCGATCGGCGACATCCGCACAATTCACAAGCTGCTTACCGAAGGCAGCGATGAGGCCGACAACATCCCGGGCCGGCTCCGCGCGGCCGGCCACAATGTCACGGTCGGCAGTCCGCAGTTGGGAGGCGTGCACCGAGCGCCCGCGGGCGGCGCGGAAACCGAACGTCTCGTCAGCGATTTCCTGACGTTCGTGAACTCACGCGCCTTTCGCGCAGAAAACGTGGTGGTTCAGGCGCTGATCGCGCACTTCTACTTCGTGACGCTGCATCCGTTCGGAAACGGAAACGGACGGACCACTCGTTGTATCGAGGCCGCCTTCCTGCTCGCGGGGGGATACAACGTGCACGGCTTCTACTCGCTGTCCAACTACTTCTACAGACGGCGTGACGACTACTTTCGCAAGCTCCAGGAAACTCGCACGACCCACCGATATGACCTGACCGAATTCCTGATGTTCGGGTTGCAGGGGTTCATTGAGGAACTCGAGCGAATAAACGCCTACGTCCGGAACCGCACGCATCGCCTGCAATACCGGGACATGATCCGCCGCTGCACAAACCAACGCGTCGGGAAACGGAGGCGACTGCTGAATCAGCGCGAGGCCGATGTGCTTCACGCCCTGCTGGATTGGACCAGACCCCCTGATCCATTTTCGGCGCATGTCGCATTACAGGTGTCGTTGGATGGAATCGTCGCGGCATGCAACCCGCTGTATCGCGGCAAGACACGCCGGACCATGATCCGCGAATTCTCGCGACTCGCGAATCTCGGCTTCATCGAACTCACCCCGATGGATCAAGTGCAGATTCGCTTCGACGCCATTGAACTTTACTAAGAGGAGGCCCTCGAATGTCCGGCGACGCATGGAACGACGTTGGAGCGGTCGACGAGCTCCGCAGCCGACCGCTTCAGCAGATCACCGTCGGCCGCGTCAAGCTCGCACTCTCTTGCGTCAACGGTCAGTTCAGCGCCATTTCCGGCGTCTGCAATCACGCCGCCGGGCCGCTGGGCGAGGGGCGGCTCGACGGTGAGTACGTCGTCTGCCCATGGCACAACTGGAAGTTCCACTGCCGCACCGGCCTGGGCGAGCCGGGCTACGAGGATGACGCCGTCCCGCGGCATGACGTGAAGGTCGAGAACGGTCGCGTGCTCATCAACCTGACGCCCGCATCTCCGCGGACGCGGAAGCCGCATGCGCCGCACCCGCTCTCGCGCCCGATTGCGCGCGGCGAGGGACCGGTGCGCGTGCTGGGCGTCTCGACGACCGCCATGGATTCCGGCAATCCGCGCTACTCAACTTCGGACGCGCTGCTTGAGCACGCCCTCGACTTCGCCGCCCGGCAGCGCGGCGCCGAGACGCGCCTGATCCGCCTGAACGACCTTAAATTCCGCCATTGCGAGGGCTACTACAGCAAGAGCTCGCGCGCCTGCACCTGGCCGTGCAGCATCACGCAGATGGACCCCGCCGATCAGCTCGATCGCGTATACGAGTCGATCGTGCATTGGACCGATGTGATTCTGATTGCCACGCCGATCCGCTGGGGCGGGGCCAGCTCGCTCTATTACAAGATGGTCGAGCGGATGAACTGCATTCAGAACCAGATCACTATCGCCAACAAGGTCCTGATGCACAATAAGGTGGCGGCGTTCATCATCACCGGCGGGCAGGACAACGTGCAGGCCGTCGCCGGACAGATGCTGGGCTTCTTCGCCGAGCTGGGTTGCCACCTGCCGCCGTTTCCGTACATCGCCCATTCGCGCGGCTGGTCGGCCGAGGACATGGAGCGGAACGTGCGCTGCGTCGCGGAGAGCGCCGAGCTGCGAGCCGGCGCGGCTGATCTGGTCGCGCGCGCGATCGAAGTCGCGACAATCCTGCTCGCCGCCGCCCCGTCCGACGACCGAACCCAGCGCGGCGGCCGCAAGGCGCACCAGTTGGACGTCAAATCGCAGCTTTGACCGGGGAATGCGGCGTCCGAGCTTGTGGAGATTTGGGTGGGACGGGCGTCTCGCCCGTCCCCGCGGTCTCAGGAACGGGGAAGACGCCCGTTCCACCCGAAAAAGTTCACAGGCTCTCCCACGCGCGCCCGAGACTATGCGGGAACCCCGCGTACGCATCTGCCCAAAGCGCTTATCATCGCCGCCATGAACCGTCGCTCACACGGTCCGCCGCGCAGGCCGCCGCCGGAGAGTCAGCCGCCGGACGCCGCCGAATCGCCGTCGGCGCCGCCGTCGGGTGCGCGCCAATCGCCATGGGTCGTGCTGCGCTCCGCCACGTTTCATCCGTTCATCTTCCGCCGCATGATCGGGCACGTCGATCCGGCCGCCCGGCCCGGAGACGTGGTGAGCGTGTACGACAAGTCGAACGCGCTCTTCGGCCGCGGGCTCTTCAATCCCAAGTCTGAAATCGTCATTCGCATGCTGCTGCACGGCGACGCCGCGGCCGACGACGCCTTCTGGCAGGCGAAGCTGAAGCAGGCGATCGACCTGCGGCGGCAGCTCCGGCTGCACGAGCAGACGGACGCCTATCGCCTTGTGCACGCCGAGGGTGATGGGCTATCCGGGCTGATTGTCGAGCGCTATGCGGACTGCCTGGTTCTCGAGCTGTTCTCGCTGGGGATGTTCCAGCGGGCCGAGCAGATCGCGTCCTGGGTGGCGGCGGAACTCGGACCGCCGGCCAGCCTCGACCGCCCCGGTCGGGCGGGCGAGAACTGGCATGTTCTGATGCGGGCGGATGGCCGGGTTGAACACATGGAGGGCTTTCGCGTCCGGCCGCAGAAAGACGCCGTCCCGCCCGGCGTCGTGATTCGCGAGCACGGCATCCGCTACCGCGTGGACATGGCCGGCGGACACAAGACCGGGTTCTTCTGCGATCAGCGCGAGAACCGCCGACGGCTGGCGGGGCTGTGTGCAGAGGCGAGCGTGCTGGACGTCTGCTGCTACACCGGAGGATTCGGATTGGCGGCGCGGCTTCTCGGCACGGCGCGGGACGTGACGTGCGTCGATCTGGACGAGGCCGCGCTCGTGCTGGCCAGGGAGAACGCCAATCTGAACCAGGCCCGAATCGACATTGTGCACTCAGATGCGTTCGTCTACCTGCGGCAGATGACGGCGAATCGGCGGCAGTATGACGTAGTCGTGCTAGACCCGCCCAAACTCGCCCGCACGCGCGACGAATACGAGGATGCCCTGCGAAAGTACTTTGATCTGAACCAGGTCGCCGCCGGCGTCGTCCGCCCCGGCGGCGTGCTGCTGACGTGCAGTTGCAGCGGGCTCGTCTCGCAGGGCGTTTTCATCGAGCTGGTTCACAAGGCGGTTCGCCGGGCCGGACGGGCCGCGCAGCTCTTCGATGTCAGCGGCGCCGGGCCGGATCATCCGGTGATGCTGAACTGCCCGGAGTCGGCGTACTTGAAGGCGCTGTGGCTGAGGGTGATCTGAAGTCGTGTCCGGGTCGGTCGGGCCTTCGTGCGTGCGCATCGCTCAGAGGTCGCGGCGCGCTCGGGTGCGCTTGAGGTACGCATGATTGCCGTGATGCTCTTTGTCCTCGCCGACGTCCTGCCGCTCGTCGTCGTCGATCACGACGACTTTCTGATCGAGCGCTCCTGCCGCGTGACGTTTGCGTCGGCGTCGCTCATCGACGCCGACGGCGACGGGGTCATTCGCGTCACGAAGCCTGACGTCACGATCGAGTTTGAGCCGGGCGCCGTTCTCAGCGGCGACGCGAATGTCCCCGACGATCAGCGGCGCGGCTGTGGTATTCGCGTTGATGGAAAAAGCGGCGTGACCGTTCGCGGGGCGCGGGTTCGCGCGTATGCGTGCGGCATCTGGGCGAGCGGGGCCGATGGGCTGACGCTGGAAGACTGCGACGCCTCCAGCAATCGCCGCGATCGGCTCAAATCCACGCCGATGGCTGAGGACGCCGGCGACTGGCTATGGCCGCATGACAATGACACCGGCCAGTGGCGGACGAAATACGGGGCGGGCGTGTGCATCGAGTCGAGCCGCGACGTGACGGTGCGAGGCTGCCGCGTGAACGGCGGGCAGAACGGGCTGATTCTCGATCGGGTCGAGAACGCGCGCGTCTATGACAACGACTTCTCGTTCAACAGCGGATGGGGGCTGGCGCTGTGGCGCACCAGCCGGTGCGTGATCACGCGCAACGCGATGAACTTCTGCATCCGCGGATACAGCGATGGCGTCTACAACCGCGGCCAGGATTCGGCGGGGATTCTGATGTTTGAGCAATGCTGCGAGAACACGATCGCCGAGAATTCGGCCACGCATTGCGGCGACGGGCTGTTCGCGTTCGCCGGGCGCGAGGCGCTGGGCGAGTCCGGCGAGCACCCGCCCGAGTGGCACCGGCGTCGCGGCTGCAACGGCAACCTGATCATCAACAACGATTTTTCATACGCGGCGGCGCACGGGCTGGAGCTGACGTTCTCATTTGACAACCGCATCATCGGGAACCGGCTGGTGGGCAATTGCATCTGCGGCATCTGGGGCGGGTATTCGCAGGACACGCTCATTTCTGGCAATGAAATATCCTGCAACGGCGATCGCGGGTACGGAGCAGAGCGCGGCGGGGTGAACATCGAGCACGGCCGGCGGAATTCGATCGTCTCCAACCGGTTTTTCGGGAATGCGTGCGGAGTGCATCTGTGGTGGGACGCGGATGAGGGGATCGCGGCGCGGCCATGGGCCAAGGAGAACGGCGTCGCCAGCGATGGGAATCTTGTCGCGGGCAACCGCTTCGAGGGCGGTTTGCTGGGGCTGCATCTGCGCGGCTCGCAGAAGCTGCGGCTGGCGGCGAACGAGTTTGTGAACGTCGTCCGGCAGTCGGACGTGGATGCCGTCGCGGAATTTCAAACGCAGGACTCGTGGCAGGCGCCCGAGCCGGCGACGCCCGCGTACTCAGTTCTGGGAGAGAAGCAGCCGCGAGCGGAGGCGGCGAAGGTCGCGGCGTGTGATGTGTCGCCGCGGCGGCGGATGATCATCACCGAGTGGGGACCGTGGAACGGGACGGACCGCATGGCGCAGGTCATTGCCGAGAGCGGAAACTGCACGACGCTGCGGCTGCTCGGTTGCAGTGAGATCCCGGAGGTCACCGTCACCGGCGGCCGCGGCGTATCGGCCAAGCCCCGCCTGGAAGACGGCTTCGCGCTGGTCGATGCGTGTTTTCCGCCCGGTTGGTCCGACGCCGTGTTTCGATTCAAGGCGGGCCGCGAGGAGTGGTCAATCGCGCTGCAGCGCCTGGTCGTCGACTGGAACGCGATCTTCTTTCTCTGGACGGAAGACGCCGATCCGCGCGAGAAGCTCGCCCAATGGCGCGATCTGGCACGCAGTCCGGCTGCGGTGCGAACGGCGATTCGGGGCGGGCTGACGCTGCCCTTCGGCCACGGCGGGCCGGGCTCGCTCAAGCCGCGGCTCGACCTTGGCGACGCGAAGCTTGCGGCGGACCGCTTCGGATGCATTGCGGAGACGCGCGTGCGGCTCGACGCCGGCGCGTGGCGCGTGCGGACGCGCAGCGACGACGGCGTGCGGGTGATCGTGGACGGCCGGCCGGTGGTGGAGAACTGGACGTGGCACGTGCCGACCGTTGACACGGGTGAATTTGAGCTGAGCGGCGCGAAGGACGTGCAGATCGTCGTCGAGTATTTCGAGATCGACGGCTATGCGACGCTGGAATTCGAGCTCGCGCCGGTCCGCGGACGTGATTGAGCCGCGGTATACTCCGGTTGGCGCGCTTCGCTCAACGCGCAAGCGCACCGCCGGACGGAGGTGTCGACGTGTCGAAAATCCGCGAGAACGTCCCGCTGAAGGCCTCCGAGCTAGAATCTCCGGCCGAGGGCGACTTGAAGGCCTATGAGGTGTTCATTCAGCTCGAGCGCGGCAAGCCGCACGTGCACGCCGGCGGCCTCGACGCGCCGGATGACGAGATGGCCCTTTTGTTCGCGCGCGAGCACTACGGGCGCGACCAACCCTGCGTGCAGGTCTGGGTGGTGCCGCGCGACGCCATTCGCCGCACGAATTACGACGAGGACGTGGTGTTCCGGCTGTCGGACCAGTCGTATCGGCAGGCGAAGGGGTACCTGGACGTGCGCAAGAAGTGGGAGACGTTCCGCGCTCGGAAGGCTGTCGATGAGTATCAGAAGGATGACTTGAAGGAAGCGTTTTGAGGCGTGTCGCGGAATCAGCTTCTGCTCCCGCGCCATTGCGGCCCTGATCGCGAGTTGGAACAGAGATGGAAACAATCACTGCCGATCTGCGGCAACCCCTGTGCGAGCTGCTTCTGAGCATCGCCGACGACAAGTTCCTTCTTGGCCACCGCAACGCCGACTGGACCGGCCTGGCGCCGATTCTTGAAGAGGACATCGCCTTCTCGTCGATGGCCCAGGACGAAATCTCGCACGCCGGCGCGCTCTTCCAGTTCATCGCGGGCGTCCGCGGCGACACGACCGCCGATCGGCTGGCGTTCGGGCGCAGCCCGGCGGACTACCGCTGCGCCGCAATCGTTGAGGTCGGAGACGATTTCGACTGGGCGGTGGCCATCGTGCGCCAGTTTTTCTGCGACCACTTTGACAATCTGCGGCTGGCGCGGCTGGCGGCGTCGAATCACAGGCCGCTGGCGGCGCTGGCGGCGCGGCTGCGGGCCGAAGAGGCGATGCACGTCACGCACGCTGATTCGTGGATCCGCCGCCTGGGCCGCGGCGGGCAGGACGCGCGCGAGCGGATGCAGGCGGCCTTCGACAAGCTTGCGCCTCTGGCGACCAGCCTGCTCGAGCCGACCGACGGCGTCACGGCACTCGAAGCAGCGGGTCTCTACCCGAAAGCGGCCGGCGACATGTTCGCCTACTGGGCCGGCAACCTCTCCGGCGTCGTGGCCGACGCCCACCTGCGGCTGGAACTCACGCCGCCGCCGGCCGAGTACGTCGGCGGACGCCGCGGCCGGCACACGGCGGAGTTTGCGGCGGTGCTGGCGGAGCTTACGGAAGTGTCGGCCGTGGAGCCGGAGGCGTCGTGGTGAGGTCTGGCGGTCATGCTGAGCGTTGAATCCGTCTTTGCTGCGCTGCGCGACGTGAACGATCCCGAGATGCCAATCAACATCGTCGATCTCGGCATTGTCGAGGCGGTGCGGCTTGCGCGGGATGCGGAGATTGAGATTGACGTGACGCCGACCTTTGTCGGTTGCCCGGCGCTGCCGGTGATCGAGTCTGATATTCGCCGGCGGGTTGCGGCGCTGCCGGGCGTTTCGCGGGTGCGCGTGTCGTTTGTATACGACCCGCCCTGGTCGGTGGATCGGATCAGCGCGGCGGGTCGCGAGTCTCTGGCGCGGGTCGGCATCACGGTGCCGCAGCCGGGCAGCGCCTGCTCAAGCGGCGCGTTGCCGGACGAGCGTCGGCTGGTGCCGCTGAGTATCGGCGGCGACCCGCGCGACGCGGTCGCCTGCCCGCTGTGCGGTTCGGCTGACACGTCGCTGGAGAGCGCGTTCGGGCCGACGCGCTGCAAGATGATCTACTACTGCGAACGCTGCCGGAACCAATTCGAGCACATGAAACGCGTTTAGACGCCCGTTGAAAAATGTAGCCCGGCCGCCATCGGCCAGTTCTCCGCGAGATAAAGCGCACAGTTCGGGCGTGGATGTGGTGTTTTTCCCTCCAGTTTGCGCCCGGTTTCAATAGAGAATGCAAGGCGACGTGATCGAGAACGACCCGCGCACCAGCAGCGGCGATTCGACGGTCAGCCGGTAGTCGTGGTTGCCGACGACTTCGATGATCGCCGGGCCGAGGCTGTCAAACAGGCTGGCCTGCAGCGAGCCGTTGCCGCCCAGCTTGACGGACGAATTCACCACCAGCCGGGGCGTGACGCTGGAGGGCTTGGAGAATTCGATCCGGCCGTTGACGGTGACGCGTTGCGTATTGCTGGCGCTGTAGGCGATCGAGAGGTCCTTGCCCTTGATCGCCAGGACGCCGCCGGAATTCACCGTGACGGCGAAGGCGGCTTCGTTCGAGTTCTCGACGCGGCAGGTCTGGCCGTTGAGGATCGTCGCAGTGTCGCCAGATCCCGGTCGCCCTGCCGGAGACCAATTCTCCGTCTGGCTCCAGTCACCGGCGGTCACGGCGAACGTAAAGTCTGTGGCGTACGCGGTGACCGCAGTCATTGTCAACACGAGTGGAATGATGGATGCGCGTTTCATGGCTTGTACTCCTGATCAGGAGAGAAGGCCGCGCCGGACGGTCGAAAGGGTGCCCAGTTCGGTCTCTGAAGCGATGGTTCATGTGGTGAAGACGTTGCGGACGCACATTGCACGGTGCTCGTCATGCGGCCCGCGGCAACGATGTCTACAAACGGGTTGATGTCAAGGATGTTGACATTCCCGTCGCCATTGGTGTCGGCCAGCAGCGGGTCGCAGTAGTGTGCTTCTGAGTAGGCGACGGCATCTTCGAGCGCCAAGACGAAGGGATTGACGTCGAGGATGTTCACGGCGCCGTCGCAGTTGAGGTCACCGAGCGGATACCGCCGGTTGTACGCCGCCGCGACCTGAAACGGCGTCCCGGCGCTCCACCCGATCTCGCCCAAGTCGTTGATTCGACCGTCGACGTTCCAGAAAGCGTCGAACGTCATCTGGCGCAGCGTGCCGTTCACGAGTGACCACATCTGCCAGGTTTGGTTCTCCTCGTGCCATCGATTGCATGCGATGTCGCCGCGAAGGTTGATGGCCGCGTTCGCACACGAGTTGATTGCGACGCTCGTTACGCCGTTTTCCCACCGGAGGATCTCGAACCGGTCGGCGGACGGGCGCCATTGCCAAGTGCAGATGCCGACGTTGTTGATATCTGGCACCTGCGGTTCGATGAGGTTTTGCGTGAGTTGCGTGACCTGACCATCAGCGTACCGCATGATCTCCGCAGTCCAGGGATTGTCGCAATCGTTGTAGCGCGTCCAAATGACTTGATCCAGATCGTTCAGGCGGGCGCCCTGGTTGTTGAATCCGTCCTGGCTGAGTTTCTGCTGCGTCATGCCGTCGTAGAAGTAGATATCGCTGTCGGCGTTGGCGCAGCCCTGCGGAAGGCGCTTGTTCCAGACCATGTGCCCCAGGTTGTTGATCTTGGGCGCATAGTCCTGAAAAGCGTCATTGGTAATCAACGTGATCTGGTCATTCTTGTACATCGCTACTTCGAGCGTTCCGCCCGGGCCGACGCCGCGGCTCCAGACGATCGTCCCGTCATCGTTGATGTCGGGAAACTCGTCGCGGTAGGTGTCGAGCGTGAGCTGGTAGATCACGCCGTTGTCATACAGCATGATCTCCGACGTGTTCGGATCGTCCCATACGAAGCGCGTCGAGAAGACGATCTGGCTGTGATTGTTGATCGCGCCCACGCGGTTGAAGTACGTCCAGTCGGTCAGGTATTCGCGGTGATAGCCCGGAGGCGTCTGGGCCGCGGACAGCGCCGCCAATGCCAGGCACAGCGCCGCTCCGAACGCTCCGCGCATGGATATGGATGCGTGTTTCATGATTGTGGTCTCCATTTGGATTCGGTCCGCGACGCGTTCACGGGTTGTCCGGCGGCTCCGGCGGCGTGTGCGGAAACGTCACGATCACGCCGTCATCGACCGTCACCACTGTATCGCGGCTGGCCGTGCCGGCGACATAAAACAGACGTACACTCACCGTCTGGTCGTCGCCGGTGACGTCCGTGTCGGCCTCGATCGACAGCGTATCGATCGTCACGGACTTCAGCACGATTTGCGTCGACTCCAGCACCGGCAAGATCAGGGCCACGTCCTCGCTCGCCTGCGGAACGCAGTTCTGCGGCGAACCGATCGGCTTCCAGTTGTCGCAGGAGTCCCAACCGTAGCCGCTGGTCGGGCTCCATTTGTACACCGACGCCGACGCCAGCGGCGTCAGCAGCATCACCGTGATCGCGAGAAATCGCTTGGGACGGAGCATGGTGTTCCGACTTCTTTCCGGCCGCCCCGAACACCCGCCACGTCAGGCGGGCAGACCATTTGCCCCTGCGTTCGTACCTGGCGCACGACCCGCTTTGAGGCGACCAATCCGATGGGAGCCGCGTACTCAAGCCCCCGGATGGGGGAGATGCCGGCAAGTCGCGTGCCGCGCTGCAGGTAGTGCGATTTCCCCATTCCCGCCGCAGATTCCGGGTTGCGGCACTTCGTGGGTCGGCGACCGGCTGCGTGAATTGACGCAGCGGTGGGTCAAATCACGCGGAGTTTCATTGCTCCCACGAAGCGCGCGGCGGCATGCGAAAGACGGGCGACCGGCATCGGTCAGACGATGAGGTTGACCAGCCGCCCCTTCACCACCACCGAGCGCTTGATCGGCTTGCCGGCCAGGTGTTCGGCGGCGGCGGCGGCGGCGGCGGAAATGACGGCGTCGTCCGCCGCGTCGGCCGAAACGGTGATGCGGGCCTTGATCTTGCCGTTGAGTTGCACGGCCAGCTCAACCGATTCGTCGCGCGTCAGAGCTTCGTCGAACGCCGGCCAGGGGGCGTGCGCCAGCGACTGGGAATGGCCCAGCGCCCGCCACAGCTCTTCGCAGACGTGCGGGGCGAAGGGGGCGAGAATCAGCACGAAGCGCTCGATCTGATCTCGCGCCAGCGCGGCGGCTTTCTGGGCTTCATTCACCCAGACGATCATCTGGGCGATGGCGGTGTTGTAGGCGAAGCGCGGGATGTCCTCGGTCACTTTGCGGATGGTCCTGTGCAGCAGGCGCTCCACGTCCGCATCGCGCCGGTCGCCGATTTTGGCGCTGAGGCGCGCAGAATCAGAGCCGCGACCGTGAGGGAGCGGTTCGCGCGGCGCGCCCTCCGGAGCAACCGCTCCCTCACGGTCGCGGCTCGGATAGTCGCGCGGCCCATCGCGGCGCGGATTGTCGCCGGGTTCGTCGCGGCTCGGATCGACGCGCGCGTCGTCCTGCTCGTCGATCACCAGCCGCCAGACGCGCAGCAGGAAGCGGTGCACCCCGATGATGTCGCGCGTGTTCCAGGGCTTGCTCGCTTCCAGCGGCCCCATGTACATCTCGTACAGCCGCAGCGTGTCCGCCCCGTACTCGGCGATGATCGAATCGGGGTTGACGACGTTCTTTTTGCTCTTCGACATCTTCTCAAAGAGCTGCACCACCGGACGGTCCTGCCAGTAATGCGTCGTCGTGTGCTCGCTGTGGCCGATGCGCAGCGCGGCCGGCGGCCCCTCGCTCACTTCCTCGGCCGGGACGTACGTGCCGCGCTCGTCGTGATAGGCGGCGGCCCCGATCATGCCCTGGTTGAAGAGCTTCTGAAACGGCTCGGGCGTCGACACGCAGCCCAGGTCGTAGAGCACCTTGTGCCAGAAGCGGGCGTAGAGCAGGTGGAGCACCGCGTGCTCGGCTCCGCCCAGGTAGAGATCGACGCCGCCGGTTTTGGGCGAGCCGTCAGCGCGCCGGCCGCTCATCCAGTAGCGCTCGACCTTCGAATCGACAAAGGCCGTTTCGTTGTGCGGGTCAAGGAATCGCAGGTAGTACCAGCAGGACCCGGCCCACTGCGGCATGGTGTTCAGCTCGCGCCGCAACAGCGCGTCGCCGCGCTTCACCGTCGCCCATTCCCGGGCGCGCGACAGCGGCGTCTGCGGCTGGGCGTTCGGGTTGTCGCTGGCCTGCGGCTTGAAGTCATCCATCGCGGGCAGCGCCACCGGCAGCTCGCGCTCGTCGACCGCCTCGATGAGTCCGTCCGGGCGGTAGAGGATCGGGAACGGCTCGCCCCAGTAGCGCTGCCGCGAGAAAAGCCAGTCGCGCAGCTTGTACTGCACCGTGCCTTCACCCAGGTCGCGCTCTTCGAGCCAGCGAATCACCGTGCGCTTGGCCTCCGGCGTGGGCAGGCCGTTGATCGTGCATTGCCCCTCAAACGTCGCCTGCGGCGGCGAATTCACGCCCACGCCGTCGCCGACGTAGCCGCGCCACTCCGTCGCGTCGTCTTGCGGCCGCACGACCTGCACCACCGGCAGGCCGAAGGTCCGGGCGAATTCGAGATCGCGCGTGTCGTGTCCCGGAACGGCCATGATCGAGCCCGTGCCGTAACCGATCAACACGTAGTCCGCGACCCAGATGGGGATTGGCTGCCGGTTGACCGGGTTGACGGCGTAGGCGCCGGTGAAGACGCCGGTCTTGACCTTGCTGTCGGCGGTGCGGTCGAGGTCGGAGCGTTGACGCGCCTGAGACACGTACGCGTCGACCGCCGCCCGCTGCTCGGGCCTGGTGATGATCGACACCAGTCGATGCTCAGGCGCCAGCACCATGTACGTCGCGCCAAAGACCGTGTCCGGCCGCGTGGTGAAGACGCGGATCACGTCGCCGGCATGTTCGGCGGTCAGGTGAAAATCGATGTACGCGCCTTCGCTGCGGCCGATCCAGTTTCGCTGCATGAGCTTGATCGGCTCGGGCCAGTCCAGGCCGTCCAGGTCTAAGAGCAGCCGCTCGGCGTACTCGGTGATGCGGAGCATCCACTGCTTCAGCGGGCGGCGGAAGACGGGGTGATTGCCGCGCTCACTGCGGCCGTCATTGGTGACCTCTTCGTTCGACAGAACCGTGCCCAGCGCCGGACACCAGTTCACCGCGACTTCCGCGAGGTAGGCCAGTCGATGCTCGGACTGGTAGGCGGCGACGGCGGCCGGCCCCTGGGCCTTCACGTCCGCCGGAATCGGCAGCGTTTCAATCCGCCGCGCGGCCCCGCGGACCTTGCGTCCGGCCGGATCGGTCCACTCCCATTCCGGGTCGTACCAGGAGTTGTAGATCCGCAGGAAGATCCACTGCGTCCAGCGGTAGTATTTTTCGTCGCAGGTCGCCAGCTCGCGATCCCAGTCGTAGCTCAGGCCGATCTTCCGGAGCTGGAGCGTGTAGGTGTCGATGTTGCTGCGGGTCGTGATGGCCGGGTGAACGCCGGTTTCGATGGCGTACTGCTCGGCGGGCAGTCCGAAGGCGTCCCAACCCATGGGGTGCAGCACGTTGTACCCGCGCATGCGCATGAAGCGCGAGAATATGTCGGACGCGATATAGCCCAGCGGGTGGCCGACGTGCAGCCCGGCCCCCGACGGGTATGGAAAGAAATCGAGGATGTAGTAGTGCGGCTTCTCGCCGCCCGGCTGGCCGGGATTGGCGGCGCGGAAGGTGTGATTCTCAGCCCAGTACGCCTGCCAGCGTGCGTCAATTTCGTTGAACGGGTGAGAGTGGCTCATCGCGGCTTACTGCTGCGCGTCCTGAGTCGCGTCGGCGCTGGCGCCGGCCGCCGGCTTGTAGCCCAGCCGCTCGTGGATGCTGGTGGGGTCGAACCAGAGCATCGTGGCCATGTTGCGCTGGCTCATCGACTGCATCTTCAGCATGTCCTTTTGCTTGCTGAAATCACCCTGGTAAAGCGGCTTCAGTTCGTTCACGGCGACGACCACGCACTTGAATTCGCTGGCGACCGGCACAGCCGCGACCTTGTGGGCCGGCGCGGTGGCGCTGGGCGGCGCGGCAGCCAGCTCAAACGCCTTCTTCGGGACGTTTGCCGTCATTCCGACGTGCAGCAGCGGCGAGGCGCGGCGGGTAAACCGCGACGGGCCGGTGTTGGGACCGAGCGCTTCGAGAAAACGCGGCGCCTGCTCGTCGGCCGGCCGCGGGGCGGCCTGGGCGGCGGTGATGGCCTCCTTGAGCGCCGTGTCCGCCAGCGACGCCGCCAGCAGGCCGTCGGCCGCGGCTTTCTCGGCGAGCTGCTCGGCGTGCGTGCGGGCCATTTCGAATCCGCGCTGCCGCTTGATGTCGCGGATGATCTCGTCGCGGACAACGTCGATCGACGCCGGCGGACCACTGGGCGCCACTTCGATTACGCGGAACACGTAGCCCTGGAACGCGACCGGCCCGCGGCCGCCGGGGATCGACTCCTGCGTGGCCAGCAGCGGGCTGGGCTCATTCACCATCAGCACCGGCATCTGCTCGTTCTTGCCGGGCGTGAAGACCCCCTTCACGCGCATGGCGAGCTGCGACGCGCTCAGCCGCGACTGCCCTTCGCGATAGGTCGGCTCGTTGAGATTGAGGAACGTCCGCAGCTCCTGCTCGGTCAGCCAGTCGCTCTTGCCGTAGACGATCTCGTAATCACGGCTGTACTTGCGCGCCAGCTCCTCGAGCGACGGGCCGGCGGCCGCGGGCGGCTGGCGGAAGCCGTCGGCGTCCTTGCCGGAGGAGGCCCACGGGCGATAGGCCTCGCTGCGCAGTTCATTCAGGACGCGCTGCGCCTCCTCGACCGCCTTGAGCTCGCGAAAGTCGTTGCGGGCCTGCTCCCGGGCTTCCTCCCAGGTCATCGGCACGCGCGTCGCCGCCGCCGGCTGGGTCGAGGTGGTGGTCGGCATGACGGTTTTCTGATAGTTGGCGGCGTGCTCCTCGAAGTAGCGCTTCGCTTCGGTTTCCTTGATGCGCACCTTGCTGCGGATGGCGCGCGGATCGAGCGTGACGTACTCCACCTTGACGCGGTTGGGCTGGAGATAGCCGAAAGAAAGCTGATCTTCGGTGTGGGCAGTGACGCGCGCCTTGCCCTCTTCGAAGGTCTTCTGAATGTCCTCTAGGCTCACCTCGCCCGCCAGCGGCTCGAAGACGCGCCCGTCGATGACGCAGTATTCGATACTCACCGACTGCTGCGTGTCGCGGAACGTGGACTCCAGCCGCGGCACGCTCTCATCGAAGGCCTTGTACTGCATCTGCAGGAGCTGCTCGACCGCCAGCCAGCGGCCGATGGAGGCGTAGATCGCCTCGTAGCTGCGCCCCTCGCGCGCCTGGATGCTCGCCAGCAGCTCGCCCGCGCGTTCCTTGAACGTGTTCTGAACGTAATCAATCACCTGCGACTGGCCGATGCGCACGCCCAGCCGTTCGGCTTCGGCGGTGACCAGCAGCATGTCCACCGGGTTGAGAATCTGCACGGCGAGGAAACCCACCGCCTGGCAGATGCGCTGGTCGCCGGCGACGCGCTGCAGGTCGCTCGTGTAGACATCCAACGCGAGCGCGTCGGAATGGCCGAGCTTCTGGTTCAATTCCTGCCGGCTGCTGTCGCGCCAGGAAGAAATAACGTCTCCGAGCAGCCAAACCACCAGCAGCAGGGCCATGAAGACCATGAGCAGCGTACGGCTGTTTTCGCGAAAGTAACGGTTCAGATTCATGGAGTCACTTTTTGTGCCAAGACCCGGCGGTCAACCGCCGAAAACGCGACGCGTTTCTGCCGAAGGATCGACCGCGGTGAATCGCCGGCTCTGTCCAACGCCCTGCCGGCCCTGCGCCGGTCGAAACCAGCATAATACGGCCACGGCGCGGGGAGACAAGTGCGGCGACGCCGTGCTCGCAACTGACGACGGCTGACGGAGTGTGGCTGACATTCCCGGCAGACGACGACGGCTGGGCCGCATTTCCGAACCCGCCGCGCCAAGCGGCCGGTTGACGATCGTCAGCGAGCGGCGCCTTGGAGGCCGGGGCTGTCGCCCCGCCGCTTGGCGCGGCGGGTTCGGACGGAAAAGAGGCCGGCCGGAGGCCGTTCCCCCAAACCCCGGTCGGCCTGCTAGGTGAACAAACCCGGCGTTTCGACGATGCGCGAACCCTGCTCATCGTGAACGGCGAGCCGGCCACCTTTGCGCATGGCGGCGCCGCCGAGCTTGCCGTCGCGCCGCAGGGCGTAGAACTGCACGTCAAACGTCGGTTCGCCCTTCTCGTTACGAAGATGCTTTTCGCAGCGCGCCGCGATGCGGCGCAGGGCTTCCAGCGCCGCGGATTGCGGGTCCATTCCCTGGCGCATCAGCTCGACGATCAGAAACGACGAGCAGTTTTGAAGATTGGACTCGCCGCGGCCGGTGGAGCCGGCCGCGCCGACGGCGTTGTCTACGTAGAGGCCGGCCCCGATGATGGGTGAGTCGCCGACGCGCCCCGGAATCTTGTATGACAAGCCGGAAGTGGAGGTGCAACCCGCCAGGTCGCCGGAGGGCGTCAGCGCCAGCATGTTTATCGTGCCGTGCGTGTAGAGAATCTCGGCCGAGGCATTTTTCTTGCCGGACGGTTGCGACGCGGGTGCGAGCCAGTCGTCCTTGTCCGACATGGATTCCTTCCATTTCAGCCAGATTTCGCGGGCTTCGTCGGTGAGGAGATTCTCCTCCTTGAATCCGTGGGCGCGCGCGAACCGCAGGGCGCCTTCGCCGACCAGCAGCACGTGATTAGTGCGCTGCGCCACCAGCCGCGCGACTTTGGAGGCATAGCGAATTCGTTGCAGTGCCGCGACGCCGCCGGCCCGGTGGGTCGGGCCGTGCATCACGCTGGCGTCGAGCTCGACCACGCCCTCCTCGTTCGGCAACCCGCCGTAGCCGACGCTGTGATCGCTGGGGTCGTCTTCGACGACGTTGATGGCGGCGATGACGGCGTCGAGCGGGTCGCCGCCCTCGCGGACCATCTGCAGCGCAAGCGGGCCGGACTTCAACCCGTTGGCGCTGCCGACGATGATGGGCGACCGAGGGGGCGCAAATTCGCGTGCAGCGGCGGTTGGCGGCGCTGACGAATCCTGCGCACAAGCAGCGGCGGGCAGGCCCAGCGCTGCAGCGCCGGCGGCGGTCTGAATGAACTCGCGTCGCGAAGTCCGCATGGCGTGATCCTGACGTTGTGTGATATGGCGAGTGCGGGCCTTCGGCCCGCCGACGCGGTCGGGAGCGATTGTGGACATTTGGGTGGGACGGGCGTCTCGCCCGTCCTTGATGCCGCGGGGACGGGCGAGACGCCCGTCCCACCCAGAGTTCACACGCGCGGGCGCCCGCACTGCCGGTAACGCTACCCGCGCGGGCCGCCGTGCGGCAAGTCCGATCCACCGCTACAATCCGCCGCCGTCGCAGAGAAGAACCGCGGACAACCACCCCCAACCCCGAGGACGCGCATGCAAGGTATCGAGAATCTGCTGGATCAGGCACGCCGGCTGGGCCAGTCGATCGCCCAGAACGAACGTGTGCAGGCGTTCTTCGCGGCGCGCGACGCGGTGCATCATGACCCCTCGGCCCAGGCGCTGCTCAAGGACTACATGTCGCACGTCGACAAGCTCCGCGGCCTGGAAGCCGGCGGAAAGCCGATCGAGGTGGCCGACAAGCACCGCCTCGGCGAGCTGGAGCAAGCCATGGCGCACAACGACCCGCTGAAGGACCTGATGCGCACGCAGGCCGATTACGTCGAGCTGATGACGCGCGTCAACCAGGCGCTCGAGGCCTGCCTCGGCGGCGGCGAAGCGGCGGCATGAGCCAGTCGGCGGCGACCGGGCCGGCCCCGCGCGGCGCTTCCGGGGGAACGGGATGGCTGGCGCTGCTGCTGCTCTGCACCGGGCTGATCGGCTGGTTCTGCATGTCGGGCGGGGCGGGTTTCGAACCGATTGACTGCTGGGTGGCGCAGACCGCGCGCGAGATGCGCGAGTCCGGCGACTGGATCGTGCCGCGCTTCTCCGGCGAGACGCGCATGCAGAAATCCCCCGGGCCGTACTGGGCCGTCATTCTCGCCAGCCTGGCGCGCGGCACGCCCGTGGATGAAGCCGCCGCCCGGCTGCCGAACGCGATCGCGGCGGTGGTTTTTGTCGGCGTCATCTTCATCCTGGCACGCGCGATCGCGACGACGCGCGCGGCGATCTTCGCCGGCTTTGCGGCCGCGTCGAGCGCGCTGCTGCTCTTCTGGTCGAGCCGGGGCGCCAGCGACTTCGGCCTGACGACCTGGGTGACGCTCTCGCTGGCGAGCGTCTGGATCGCCGCCGAGCGGGCGACCGGCTGGCGCCGCGGGGTGTGCTGGTTGCTCGCCTACGCGGCCGCGGGCGCCGGCATGCTCTACAAGATGCCCATGCCGCTCGTGTGCGTCGGCCTGCCGGCGGCGGCGTACGTGCTCTTTTTGCGGCGCTGGAGCGTACTGCGCAGCGGATGGCACGTGGGGGGGTTAGCCGTGTTTGCCGCGTGCTGGCTGCCGTGGGCTCTCACGGTGCTGTGGCGCGAGCCGACGGCGCTTCAGAAATGGAACGTAGAGTACGTTGACCGCTTCACCGGCGCCCTGCCGAACGTCGAGGGCCAGCAAACGTGGCCCTTTTACCTGCTCTATGTCGGTTCCACGCTGGTGTATTGCCTGCCCTATTCGCTCTCGTTACCCGCCGCAATCTGGCGCAGCGTCCGACGCGAAAGAGGCGGCCAAGCCTCCGTCGCAATCGCGGCCGCAGCGCCGGCGCCGAGCCCGACCGACACGTCCGATGCGCCCGTCCGGCGTGGCATGGCGTTCTGCCTGATCTGGTTCATCAGCCTGCTGCTGTTCTTCACGGCGTCCGCGGGAAAGGAGGATCGCTACATACTCCCCGCTTTGCCGCCGCTGTTTGTGCTTCTCGGCGTCGAACTCGCGGCGTTCTTCGATTCACGGCGGCCGCGGAACGCGCGCGTGGTTGCGGCGCTGACGTGGGCGGTGTGCATTTTCGTCCCGTCGGGTCTGGCGGCCGGTGTTTGGGGTCTGCGCTTCTGGTTCAGGCAGCGCGGGCGATTCGAGGGAGTGGAGTGGGGGCAGGTCTGGCCGGCGTACGCCGTACTGGCGGGAATCCTGGCAGTCGGCTTCTGCGGGTCGGCGCTGCTGTTTGCCCGGGGGCGCACAAACGCGGCCTTCGCCGCGCTCGTGGCGACGATGTGGGGCGGCTGGCTGTGGGCCTGGCCGACGCTGATGCCGGTGGTGCGCGCCCAGCGGCCGTTCAAGGAGTTCGCGGCGCAACTGCGGGAGCGAATTTCACGCGATGAGCAGTCTTCGATCCGCCAGGTCGGCTTCCAGGATTCGCGCATCATCTGGTACAGCGACTACCGCTTTCCCAGGATCATCGACCAGCTCAAGCTGCTCGAAATGCAGGGCGGGAGGCGCAGCGTGGCCAGCGAAGCCCGGCTGATCGGCGAGGAGATGCTGCGGCAGTGCAACCAGCCGCAGCGGGCCCTGTTTCTGGCGCCGCTGGAGTATTACGCGCTGTTCCGTGTGGCCTCGCCGCGGCTCGCGGCCCGAACGGGCGTCGCTGATCCACCGGTGCATCTGTGGCTGCGGACGCGGTTGGGGCGCGAAGATCAGCACTTCGTCGTATTCGGCAATCAGCCGCCGTCCTGGGAGGAGCCGACGCTGGAAATTCCTGAAAAGCTGCAAAAGCGGCTGAATCGCTTCGTGGATGAGATCGAAAACACGTTCGGCACGGCTCCTGACGGTCGCCGCTCTGAGTAGTGTGTCAATATCGGGGTCGGTTGGGGGTAGTTGGGGGGGGGGACGCCGCCGACCGGGCCGTTTTTCCGAACCCGCCGCGCCAAGCGGCGGGTTGACGATCGTGATCGAACGGCGCCCACAGGCCGGAGACGTCGACCCGCCGCTTGGCGCGGCGGGTTCGGACGGACCGGTACGTCACCCCGCCGCTGGGCGCGGCGGGTTCGGACAGGCCAGCCGCGACGTGGTCGCGCGCACCGGCGGGACGCCGATGCTCCCCGGGGCCAATAAGCCGGTCTCCCAAAGTGCGGTCCGCTCATGCTATACTGGCACCGTATCGGGCCTGTCCGCGTTGCGCTGGTTTACAAACTCTAGGATTGGGAGCGAAACGTGTCCAAGCACAGCATGAGCAAGTCGTTTCGAATCGGTCTGGGTTTCTTCCAGGCGGCGTTGAGCGTCGCGGGTCTGGCGACGGTTGTCGGCCAGGCGCCTGCCGCCGGGCCGGACGTAACCGTCTGCAACATCCCGAACGGGTCGCAGCGCGCCCGCGAAGGCGCCTATCCCGACGGCATCGTCGCCATCTCGTTCGCCTCGACCATCGGCAACCACGGCGCGGACGAGCTGAAGGTGGAGGCGTTTCCCGATCTGGACCACCCGGCGGTTGTGCAGAACTTCTACCGGCTGAGCACGGTCGCCGGCACGCTGCGATTCGAGCAGATCGGCCAGTCCTGGGCGCGGCACGAGTACTGCGTGCTGGCGCAGAATACCTGCTGGACCTGCACGCCGGGGGCCACCTGCGTTCGTCTGGGGACCGGCTGCTCGTCGTCATCGACATCGGCGAGCGAAGCAGACAAGGGCGCGCTGTCGGCCCGATCGTGGATCAACCCGTACGCGGGGACCTTCCCGAGCGCGGCCAATCCGCCGCCGCTCTGGCCCGGCGAGATGAGCGTCGACCGCCGGCTTCAGGTGAGCGACGCGAACTTGGCTCCGGCCCTGAATCCGGGGGCCACGTACTACATTGAGCACCAGTACGTCGCGGCCGATGATTCCGTGGCGGGAAACCAGTTTGACAATCTCGGATATCGCCGAATCACGGTCAGCGGTCCTGACGCCGGCGGCGTTTACGGGCTGGCGCCCGCGGCGGCGACGGTGAATTATGTGCCGGCGCTGTCCGTGTGGAGCGGCGCGTCGCAGTCGCTCGCGTTTCCGGTCGCCGGCGACGGGCTGGTGATTTTGGCCTACCAGGTGACGGACCTGAGCGGCGCCGGCGACGGGCCCTGGCACTACGAGTATCTGCTGTACAACATGAATCTCGGCGCGGCGTTGAACGCGTTTGAAGTGCCGCTCCCGGGCGGCGTGGAGCTCTCGAACATAGACGCGCACTACGTCGCCAACCACGGCATTCAGGCGACCGGCCAACCGTTCTCGAATGATCCGTGGACGGTCGATGCGACCGGCGGGCGGATACGCTGGTCCACCGTGACGCAGAGCGCCGACCCGAACGCCAACGCCCTGCGCTGGGGAACGGCGTTCAACTTCCGCTTCGACGCCAACCGTCCGCCGCGAAGCACCGCCGCGACGCTCGGCGTCTACGCAGGCGGCGCGGCGGCCGGAGTCTCGACTCAGGGGCCGACGTTCGGGTTGGGCGACATGAACTGCGACGGCGCGATCGACATTTTGGACATCAATCCGTTCACGCTGGCGCTGGGCGATGCGGCAGCCTACGCGGCGGCGTATCCAGATTGCGATGTGCTGAACGCGGACATCAACGGCGACGGCGAGGCGAACGTGCTGGACATCAACCCGTTCATCGCGATTGTGGCGGGCGGATGACGGTTGTCTGCTGGTGTTGACGATCAGAACGCGAAGCGCAAGCGAGCGCGTCTGCCGGCAGGCGCTCGCTCGTCGCCCCGGCAAAGACTCTGGGGTGGGCCGTGCTCACCCACTTCGGTCGGCATGGCGCGCAGTGCGCCAGAAGGTGGGCACGGCCCACCCACCAAAAGGCAGCGATCGCGGCAAATGATGCGTCAGCCGCGGCGGGCGTAGCGGACGGCCTGTTTCATCCACGTAACCACTTCTTCAGGCGCTTCTTCAGGCTTCTCAAAACTGAAGTAGTTGGCGCCGGACTGGGCATGTTCCGTCATCTGGCGGACGAGAGTCGCGCCATTGACTCCGTCGACCCCCGCGCCAAAGTTCACGCGCAATCCCGGCGGCTCGCCGAACTGTCGAACGTACTTCAGCAGAATGTGATCCGGCAGACCGTGGATCGCACAGAGCAACCTTGTCGCCGCCTGCCACGCGCCAGGGCGAAACACCAGGTGCGTCGGCGCGCCATGCCACTCCTTGCTCGCAAGGCGGACCGACTCCGCTCCGCTTTCGGCCGCAATGCGGTCGATCCACGCACCGATTTCCGACTCGCGCGATGCGCAGTAGTCGCGCAGGACCGGATCATCCAGTTGCGAAACCACGCCGCCGATCGCCTGCGGCTCCCTCACCGCGGACTCAACGCTCGTCCGTACGACGCGTGCCGCCGCGTCGGGGTCCAAGCCGCTCGCCGCGGCCGTCGCTCGGCAGGATGCGCAAAAACAAACCTGCGTGCCGGAAAAATAAGCAAAGCGGAATTGCCAGCCTCCTGACGTTTCGTCAGTTCGCAAACCCTCAAACTCAAAACCCGCCGGCTCGAACCGCTGCAAGTCACTGACCGTCGCGGCCAGCATTTCGCGCACGCTGGCCTGGCTGATACAGGCCGGTGATTGAGGCGGTTGCTGGCCCCACGCCGAGACGTGTGCCGCCGGAAGCTGCTCCGCCACCGCCGCCACATCGCAGATGTTGATGCGGAACACGACCCGCACGCCGGCGCGCTTCGCCAGCTCGACCACCGGCGTCAGCCAGTCTTTGCGCTCGGTCCACTTCGCGACGACGGGCTTCAGCCCGCTGGTCGCGTAAAGCTTCGCCTGAGGCGGAAAGTGCCAGCCGCCCTCGGTGTGGAAGTAGGGATTCTCGCGATCGTGAAAGACGCGGAACTGCTCGACCGGCCCGGTGACAGCGGGGATGGTGACGTGGTCCACGCCGACCTCGCCGATGACGCGCTCGAGCAGGCTGTCGGGCTGGCGGTGGTTCCAGAGGGGGTAGACGAGGCCGGCGTCGAGCATGGTGCGTACTCGAAAAAGTGTCGAGTAGCGAGCAGCGAGTAGCGAGTAGCGAGTTGAAGACGAGACGAACGCTCTCTCTTACACTCGCTACTCGCTATTCGCTACTCGCTACTTCCCCAGTTCCTTCACGCGCTGGTACTTCGCCTTGAACTCCCGCGTCCAGTTGCGCGTGATCAGCCGCGCCTCGCGTTCGCCGGCTTCGAGCTTCTTGGCGATTTCCAGCCCCTCCCGCTCGGAAAAAGGCGGCTTTTTCCACTCTTCGAGCGCCGCGGGCTTCATGCCGCCGTCGATCAGCGCTTTCCAGGCGTCTTTCAATTCGCCGTGCAGGTCGACCAGCGCGGCGCCCATCAGCTCGGACACGAGCAGATTCCGCGAACGCTGCAGATTATCATCGACCGTGCGGAACGCCCCCGCCTCGGCCTCCTTGTAGGGGTTCTTGATGCTGATCTTATCGGCGTGCTGCTCGCACACATCGGGCCGCACGGGCAGGCGGAAGAGTGCGTTCTCCTGCGGCCCGCCCGGCTCTCCCGGCGCCAGCACCCACAGGCTTTGCCCCGCGGGGCTGAGAACGAAAGTGATGAACTTCTGCGCCATCTCGCGGTGCGGCGGCTGGCGCAGCATGGAGATCGGATCGGGCGTGATGGCCGATCCGCCGACGGGATTGACGTAGAGCAGCACGTCCTTGCCGGCCTGCGCCACGCGGGCGTAGGCGTAGAAATCGATGCACGGCCCGGCCAGCACGTTGCCCGTGGCGACCTCGTTCGGGATCGCGCTGCTCGCATCGGCAATCAACCGCGAGTTGGCCGCGATCTGCATCAACAGCGTCCAGCCCTTCTCCCAGCCGTACTGCTGCAGGATGAGTTCGTAGCTCACGCGGACGCTGGAGCTTTTTCGCGGGTCCGCGATCACCACCCAACTGAACATCCGCGGATCGCCGAGGTCTTCCCAGGTCTTCAGCTCGGGCAGTTTCTGCTGCGCCAGGCCGCGGAGGTTCATCAATACGCCGTAGGAGGAAAGGGCCGCGCCGATCCAGCGGTGCTTGGGGTCGAAGTTGCCGACGCCGGCGATCTTCTCCGGGATTCCCTTCAGAATGTCGTCCGGCACGCCGGCGGGCTCGAGGTAGCCGCGCTCGGCGGCCGTGTCATGGTCCGGCACGCCCCCGCCGAAGAAGACGTCGAAGCCGAACGACCCGCCCTTGACGCTTCGTTCCTGCGCTTCGAGCACCTTGAGAAGCTGGCCGGTGCCCTGCTTGACCCAGCGGATTTTGAGCGGCTTGCCCACGTGCTTGCTGAATGCCAGCTCGAATTCGCGCTGGATGTGCTCATTGTGCGGCGTGAGGATTTCGAGGTCATATTGCTCGGCGCGAGCGGTTGCGGTGGACCAGAACGCAAGCGCGAGAACCCACGCGGTCGTCAATCGAAAGAACTCACGTCGCGATGGAGCCGCGCGGCGGCAAGTGGCATGAGCCGCGGAGCGGCGAAAGAGTACAGCCCACGGCGCAAGCCGTGGGCCGGCCGCGGCGCGGGAGCGTATCTTGGAGAGCGTTCCGGATTTCCGGGCGGCGAGAGAATGCAAGATACACCCACGCGCCACTTTCTTTCGCCCCTCCGGGGCTGGCGCGAACGCCGCCGCGGAACCCACGGCTTGCGCCGTGGGCGTTACTCTTTCGCCCCTCCGCGGCTTCACCGTCCGGGGCTTCATGTTCCCGGGCTTCACTGTCCGGGGCGTCACCGCCCCGGGTTTCACCCTCCGGGGCCTAAGAGCGACGGGCTGCGGAAACTTGTTCACTGCCAACGGATTATCCTTTCAACACAACCACATCCCGCGGATCAATCTCGCACGTCACCATCTGCCCCGCCGTCGGAGACGCCGACGCTGCCGATTCGGTCAGGTTCGCGCGCAGCGTCGCCGTCCCGGCGGCCAGCGTCAACTGCACCGCCTCTCCCAGGTACAGCACGTCCACCACCTTGGCAGACACGCGATTGGCCGCGGGGTTGATGGGTGCGACGTTTCCGGGCGGGATGGGCGTCTCGCCCGTTCCAGTGCTTGTGCGGACGGGCGAGACGCCCGTCCCACCCGATGCCGAGACGCCCGTCCCACCCGATACCGAGACCCCTGCCCCGCCCACGCACACCACTATCGCCTCGGGCCGGATCGACGCCACGCACGCCCCCGACGCCGCCGAGCCGTTCAGGTTCTCCGCCCGCAGCGGCCCGATCGGCGAATCCAGCAGCGCCGCCCCGCCCTCCTGCGAGCGCACCGTCACATTCAGGAAATTCGTCTCACCCAGAAAATCAGCGATCCGCGCATCCGCCGGATGCCGATACAACTCGCGCGGCGTCCCGAGCTGCGCAATCTTGCCGTCGAACATCACCGCCATCCGGTCGGCGATCGTCAGCGCCTCTTTCTGATCGTGCGTCACGTAGATCGCCGTCAACCCCGCCTCCTTGCACAACCGTCGGATTTCACAGCGCATCTCCAGCCGCAGTTTCGCGTCGAGGTTGCTCAGCGGTTCATCCAGCAGCAGGCAGCGCGGACGAATCACCAGCGCCCTCGCCAGCGCAATCCGCTGCTGCTGACCGCCGGAAAGCTGGTTCGGCTTGCGGCGGGAGTATTGCCCCATCCGCACGGTTTCCAGCGCCTCTGTCACGCGGCGTTTCCGCTCGCTGCGGCCGACGCGGCGGACGCTCAGGCCGAAGGCGACGTTGGCCTCGACCGTGAGGTGAGGCCAAAGGGCGTAATTCTGGAAGACCATGCCCGTGTCGCGCCGCTGCGGCGGGACGTGCGTCACGTCGACGTCGCCGAAGAAGATGCGGCCCGACTCGGGCGTGTAGAAACCGGCGATGCTGCGCAGCAGCGTGGTTTTTCCGCAGCCGGAGGGGCCGAGAAGGAAGAACAGCTCGCCGCGGTCGATGCGCAGAGTGACGCTGTCGAGGGCCCGCGTCCGCCCGAAGAGCTTGACGACGTTGTCAACAGTGACCGGGATCATGTGACGACCAGCCAGTATACCGGCGGAGCGGCGCAGCGACGACGGCGTGTCGGACAGGCGGGCACACCCCGGGGAGGGCTCGCACGCCGCGCGGTTTGAGCATCCGCCGCCGGCGATTACACTCCCGCCCATGTTCGAATCGCTCACAGAGAAGCTCGGCAGCGTCTTTCGAAGCATCCGCGGCCGCGGAAAGATCACTGAATCGAACGTGCAGGACGCCATGCGCCAGGTGCGCACCGCCCTGCTCGAGGCCGACGTCAACGTCGAAGTCGCCCGCACGTTCTGCGACGAGTGCCTGCAGAAGGCGCTCGGCCAGCAGGTGCTCAGTACGCTCAGCCCCGACCAGGTGATGGTCAAGGTCGTGCACGACGAGCTGGTGCGGCTGATGGGGCCGATCGAGACGCGCATTCCTTTCGTCTCCACACCGCCGACGATCATCCTCATGGCCGGCCTGCAGGGTTCGGGCAAGACGACCACCTGCGCCAAGCTGGCCCGCTACTGCATGCAGCGCGGCAAAAAGCCGATGCTCGTCGCCGCTGACCTGAAGCGGCCGGCGGCCATCGACCAGCTCGAGGTGCTCGGCAGGCAGGTCGAAATCCCCGTCCACGCTGAGCGCGACCACCAGAATCCCGTCCGCGTCTGCCGCAACGCCGTCCGCGCCAGCAGGCAGCTCGACCGCGACGTGGTCATTCTGGACACCGCCGGCCGGCTGGCGATCGACGAAGAGCTCATGACCGAGCTGAAGCAGGTCGCCGAAGCCACCCAGCCACACCAGATTTACCTCGTGCTCGACGCCATGACCGGCCAGGATGCCGTCCACACGGCCAAGTCGTTCGACGAGCGGCTGGAGCTGGACGGCGTTGTCCTGACGAAGTTCGACTCGGACACGCGCGGCGGGGCGGCGCTCTCGGTCAAATCGGTGACCGGCAAACCGATCAAGTTCATCGGCGTGGGCGAGAAGCTGGACGCGATTGAGGAGTTTCACCCGGAGCGCATCGCCGGCCGCATTCTCGGCATGGGCGACATCGTCAGCCTGGTGGAAAAGGCGCACGAGGTCATCGATCAGAAAGAGGCCGAGAAGGCCCAGCAGAAGATGATGAAGGGGGATTTCGGGCTGGACGATTTCCTCGCGCAGCTCGACGGCATCCGCAAGATGGGGCCGCTCAAGTCGATCCTGAAGATGATCCCCGGCGTGGGCGGAATGCTCGACCAGGTGAATCTGCCCGAGGAGGACATGAATCGCATCAAGGGCATCATTCACTCGATGACCCCGCGCGAACGCCGCGACCCGGACATCATCGAAGCCTCGCGCCGCCGCCGCATTGCCCGCGGGGCGGGGGTCGAGATGGAGGAGGTGTCGGGGCTGGTGAAGCAGTTCGCGCAAATGCGCGGCATGATGAAGATGATGGCGGGGATGGGAATGGGTCAGAAGCTGGCGGCGACCAAGGCGCTGGGCGAGATGGGCATGCTGGACGGCAGCGGCGGCGTGCCGCGGGTGAAAAAGGGGTCCACGTTCTACAACCCGCGGCCGACGGAGCGGAAGAAGCGCCGGCGGCGGCGCTGAGTAGCTCAATTCGGCGGCGCGTGCTCTGGACGGCAACCCTCAGACACGTTAAACGTCTACGCCGTCGCCGGCGGCAATATCGCCAAGTCGTGACGCTGTGGCTGTTTGCCCATTCGACGACACTTCGAGCCGAATGAAGGAGTCCGTGCTTGCCCCAGTCTCCGCAGTTTCGAGTCCCGCTGCTCACGATTCTCTTTCTGGCCCCGCTCTGTGGCTGCGGCGGCGACAAACTCCCGCCGCGCGGGCCGAACGGCATTAAGGAAAAAGCGTTCATCGGCACGTGGCGGGAAGACCCTGCCCAGGAGAGCGGCGGCGTCTTGGGGGTGATGCCCGAAACGGTGCCGCTGCGTGAGGTGTCGTTCACGCAGGACGGTAAATACAAGATGATCTTCGTCAAGAAGGACGGCACGCCGACCGATACCGGCAAGTTCGCCGAAGGCGCCTGGGCCGTTTCCGGTGAGACCTGCACGCTGAACATCACCAACAACACGCTGACCGGCGACGACAAGCTCAAGACGCTGGTCGTGTTGTCGGCGTACGTGTACAAGGAGAAGGCTCGCGACGGCAAAGAGCACATCTGGATGCGCAATGAAGAAGATCAGCTCTTCGCGTTCTCGCGGGTTGAGAAATAGGAACTATTGTCCTGATAGGACGTCGCCGGCCGCGACGCCGCAACAACGCCCCGGCTGCAGCCGTTCAGGCGGGTGGCCGGAGCGAATTCAGAAGGAGCCGCCACTATGAAACTGCACGGCAAATCTCTCGCGATCACGCTCTTGCTCGCCACGTTCGCCCCGCTGCTCGGCTGCGGCAGCAAGATCCCACCGCCAGGCCCCAACGGCATCAAGGAAAAGGCCTTCATCGGCACGTGGCGCGAAGAGACCGGGAAAGACATCGGGCAGTCGATGACGGCCCCGGGCGGCGACGCGACGCCGCTGCGGCAGGTCAGCTTTACCGACGACGGCAAGTACAAGATGATCTTCGTCAAGAAGGACGGCGCGCCGACCGACGCCGCCAAGTTCGTCGAGGGCACCTGGGCCGTTTCGGGCGACAAGTGCACGATCACGATCACGAACAACAAGGGCGTGGACCCGTCCATCTCGATGGGCTTCCTGCTCAAGTACGTCTACAAGGACAAGGCCAACGACAAGCTCGACCATATCTTTATGAGCAACGAAACGGACGACTCGCAGGCGTCCTTCGCGCGGGTTGAGAAATAGCGCGAGGCGCGCGGGGTTGGGTGCCATGCCCACGGCTTTTGCGTGGGCATGCCGACGCAAAGACCGTTGGCGTTGTACCCGGAACACCACCGGTAGTAGATAAACGCGTGCGTACAACGGCCGGCACGGGGGCCGGCCGCTGCCGCGCGCGGCAGAACCGTTCATGGACGGCCTGATAAACCTCTTTAAGCCCGTCGGTCTCAGCAGCGCCCAATCGGTCTATCGTGTCCGCCGCATCACCGGACAGCGCAAGAGTGGGCATGCCGGCACGCTGGACCCGGCGGCCGACGGCGTTCTGCTGGTCTGCCTGGGCAGGGCGACCAAGCTGGTTGAACGGCTGATGGACCAGCCCAAGGTCTATCGCGCCACGGCCCGTCTCGACGTAACAAGCGAGAGCTTCGACAGCGACCGCCCGCTTCTGCCGGTCCCGGTGAAAGCCTTTCCGTCGGGTGAGGAAGTCCGCGCCGCCGCCGCCGCGTTCGAGGGGCAAATCCAGCAGGTGCCTCCGGCGGTGAGCGCGCTGAAAGTCTCTGGGGTGCCGGCCTATGAGCTGGCCCGACGCGGTAAGACGGTCGAGCTGAAGGCGCGTACAGTCTGCGTTTATTGGCTCGTCGTTCGCCACTACGACTGGCCGGTCCTTTCGTTCGAAATGGCTTGCGGCCGCGGCACTTACGTGCGGGCGCTGATCCGGGACTGGGGGGTGAGGCTGGGTGTTGGCGGCTGTCTGACCAGCCTCACGCGCGTCGCGGTCGGGCCCTTTCACCACGCGAATTCCTGGACGCTGGAGCGGCTTGAGCCGGCCCACGCCAGTGACTACCTGCTGGGGATTGACGAAGCCCGAGCCATGACGGCGACGTCCGCACCGCCCGCCCGCCCGCGCACCGTATCGGACGATGATGTCATGTTTTGACGGCGCTGCCCTCAGCGATATACTGAGCGCTGCGGAGAGTTGGGATAAGAAGCACAGCCCTTCCGCCAACCGGTACGAGTGCGGCAAGCTGGCGATTCATCGCCCGGTTCACGCCGGCCCGCATGTTACTGCCAGCGACGTGCGCGACCTCTGAGGCCTCGCACGGATTGCAGAACTTGTTAACCGGAGCCTTGCGCAATACGTCTAGCCTTTCCTTCTGCGATCCGCCGGTTTTGGACCGTCGGGCGCCGCTGGGACGAAGAACCCTATTCTGGAGGTGAAAACGATGCGTCGAGTGTTGTCTCTCCTGGGCGCCGCCGCACTGACATCCGCGGCCATGGCCCAAAACCCGTTCATCAGCGAGATGTTCATCGATCCGTTCGCCGGCCCCGGCGGCCTAGACGACGGCCGCGAATTCATCGAGATCATGCACACGCCGAACTTCAGCCTGGCGGGGTACTTCTTCCTCGTTATCGAGGGCGACAACGTCGGCACCTCCAATTCCGGCCTGGTTGATCAGGTCATCAACCTCGGAACGTACAGCACCGGCGCCAACGGTCTGTTGCTGATCCGGGACAACGTCAACGTGCTTCTTCCCGCTCCGACCGGCGGCACCAATGTCGTCGTCGTCAACTTCACTCCGGACATTGAGAACGGCTCGAATACGTATGTTCTTGGTTTCGGAACGCCGCCGGCTCTCGCTTCCGACCTGGACGTCGACGGCGACGGCACGCTCGACGCTCCCTTAGCCGGATTTACCGTCGTCGATGCGGTTTCCTACAAGGACAGCGTGGCCGACGCCGGCAGCGATGATGAGTACGCCGACGACCTGGGCGGGACAGCCTTGGGTGTGTTTACCGGATTCAGCCCGGATGCGATCTACCGCGTGCTCGACTGCAATTTCCGCCCGCATGTCTGGACCGGCGGTGACACGCAGACGCCCGCCCCGCCAAACGACGCATTCGGCCCCTTCAACTGGCGGGCCGGCTTCACCTTCGGGTGGAACACGGTCGGCATCGCCGACCCGGAGAACCGCACGCTCGATCCCGGAACGGTAAACTACGTCTTCGGAAACTGCGTCGGTCAGTGCTGCCTTGCGGACGGCTTCTGCCAGGTCACCTCGCAAGCTTCATGCCTGGGAATGGGCGGAACCTATGGTGGCAACGGCACCAACTGCTCGCCGAATACCTGCCCCGGCGCGCTGGGCGCCTGCTGCTTCCCGAATACCGGCGCGTGCCAGGACCTGACCAACGGCCAGTGCGCCGACGCCGGCGGCAACTACCAGGGCAACGGCACCACCTGTGCCATGACAAGCTGCCCGCAGCCGCTGGGCGCCTGCTGCCTGACCGGCGGCGTGTGCGCGCAGTTCACGGACGCGGATTGCACGACGATGGGCGGAACCTGGGCTGGCGCTCTTACCATTTGTGCCGCCGACCGCTGCCCGCAGGACGCCATCGCCAACGACCTCGCGCTCGGACTCAGCACGACCGCGAACCGCACGGCGGAGCAGGTTCGCGCGGGGCTGCGCGTCGGCCGCTGGAACAAGATTGAGTTCCACCAGTCGATGGAATTCGATAATTCCGGGCTGGCGCATAACGCCAACGGCAACCTGATCACGCTGAACTTCGGCGCCGGCGGCGGCACGCCCGGCTCCGGCCCGACCTGCACTGACCCGATGCGGCCCGGCGAGGCGGCCAAGGTCTACAACATCGCCACCAACGGCGAAGACGAAGGCCAGTTGCTCTACGACTTCAACTCGCTGGCCGGCGGCATCGAGTGCACCCGCGCGGGCGGCCTGTCGGTCAGCCCCGACAACAACAAGCTGGCCATGATCGGCAACGACACCGGCTCGCTGATTGTGCTGGACTACAACGCGGGCGCCATGGTCGGCACCGGCACGGGCGCCAGCGTCACCGGCGCTCACGTCCAGACGCTCTTTACCTTCACCGCGATCACGCAGGGCACGACCTGGTTCGACAACGACGAGGTCATGTCTTACATCCCCGATCCGTTCGGCGATCCGGCCGTGGTGGTGCTGGACGTGACGCAGTACAACGCGAACGTGTTCACGCCGGTGCGGCAGGTCGCGGTCACGCTGCCTGCGGGCGACACGTTCACCGGCTCGCGCTTCACGGACGTGGAGTACAACCCGGCCGTCGCGCCCTACATCTTCTGCCATGCTTCGGCGTTCGCCTCGAACGTCACCAAGAACTGGCTGACGGTGATCAACCCTGCCACCTGGACCGTCGTTCGCACGATCAAGATTTACGATCTCGTCAACGGCAACAGCCTGAACACCGGTCGCGAGATCGCCCTGGGTTCCGATCGTCGCCTGTACCTCGGCCAGTTCAACGCCGGCGGCACGGGACCGATCGTGGACTACCTGACGCTCGACACCGACGCCGACAATGACGTCGATGCGGTGGACATCGCGGCCCTGCCGGAGAATGCGACGGTCGATTATTACACGACCAGCATCAGCGCGTCGTTCAACGGCCTGGATGTCGGCTTCAAGTCCAGCGATCCGTGCGACGGCACGCCTTGCGGCGACTCGAACTGCGACGGCGCCGTGAACATCCTGGACATCAACTACTTCGTCGCCGCCGTTCAGGGCCAGGCTCAATGGGACGCGCTGCCCGGCACGGACTGCAATTACTGCTGCGCCAACGACGTGAACCACGACGGCCTGGTCAACATCCTCGACATCAACGCCTTCGTCGCCGCGATCGGCGCCGGCGGCTGCGGTCCGGGAATGTCCGGCGCGCCGTGCCTGGGTAACTAGGCTGGACGGAACTTGTTCCGGCCCGCAACCGTGCGGGAGCGGAGGCTGGAAACCGCTCGCTGACGCGCGCGGCTCGGATCGAAACGGCCTTCCGCGAAGTGATGCAGTGAGCATTGCGAAGAGGCGCTGCGGCGACGAGCCGCGGCGCCTCTGCTCTTATGGGATCTACTTCCGAGCCGCGACCGTGAGGGAGCGGAGGCTTGACAATCACTCAATTCGTCGCACGGCTACCAGGTCTGTCTGCAACTCCGTGCCGAACTGAAACGGGTGCTCGCCGATTTCTACGAAGCCCCAGCGGGCATAGAAGCGGCGGGCGCGCGGGTTGCGGTCCCACACGCCCAGCCACATCGTCTCGAATCCGGCTTGCCGAGCGGCTTCCAGGCATCGCTCCATCAGCCGGTCCCCCACGCCGCGGCCCTTCCAGACCGGATCGACGTACATGCGGTTCAACTCGATGGGCCGCGAGTGCGTCACGCACTTCGGAACGTAGCCGCTGCGGAGCTTCGCGTAGCCGACCAGCGCGTCGCTGATTTCGGCCAGGAAGAAGCGGCACTCCGGGGCGGCGATTTCGCTGCGCTGCCGCTGGACGGAGAAGGCCTCGGCGAGGTAGAGCTGCATGTCATCGGGGTTGCTGAGCGCGGCGAAGGTGTCGTAAAAGACGCGCGCGGCGAAGAGGGTGAGCGTTTCCGCGTCGGCGGGCACGGCATCGCGGATAAGAAGCGCCGTACGCGAGGCGGTTGGTTCGGGCGTCATGCGACGGAGAATAACATGGGCGGCGCGGTCAAGCCGTCGCGCCGGCCGGTGCTCCCTCGCTGCCCGGTCCCTGCCGTCGAGCCGCCTGCCGCTTGAATGAACCGAGCCATCGGTTACGCTGCGCCGCCGAAAACACGGAGATTCCTGCATGTCGATTGCCCCCGCCGCGTCGTCTGGAGAGCGCGTTTTCGCGCCGCCGTCCGAGTTTGCCCGCCGCGCCCATCTTCGCTCGCTGGACGAATACCGCCGCATGTATCAGCGCTCCATCGGCGACGCTGAGGGATTCTGGTCCGAGATCGCCCGCGGGTTTCACTGGCAGCAGCCGTGGAGCACGTTTCGCGAGTGGGATTTCAAGGACGCGATCTTCATCCGTTACTTCGTCGGCGGGAAGACGAACATCTGCTACAACGCGCTGGACCGACACCTCGCGACGCGCGGCGAGCAGACGGCGATCATCTGGGAGGGCAACGAACCCGGTGAGCAGGGCCGCGTCAGTTACCGCGAACTGCACCAGCAGGTGTGCAAGTTCGCGCGCGTGCTGAAATCCCACGGCGTGAAGAAGGGCGACCGCGTCAGCATTTACATGCCGATGACGCCCGAGCTGCCGGTCGCGATGCTGGCCTGCGCCCGCATCGGCGCGATTCACTCCGTCGTCTTCGGAGGCTTCTCAGCCGAGTCGCTCGCCGATCGCATCGTCGACAGCGGCTGCCGGACGCTGGTGACTGCCGACGGCGTCATGCGCGGCACGAAGCTCGTCCCCCTCAAGCAGACGGCCGATGAAGCCATGCAACTCGCCGCCGACCGCGGAACGAGCGTCACGGCGTGCATCGTCTACCAGCGACTCTCGCCCGAGAAACTGGGGAGCATCGGCGTCCCGCCGGTGCGAATGCAACCGGGCCGCGATTTCTGGTGGCACGACGTGATGAAAACTGCCTCCGCCGACTGCCCGGTCGAGTGGATGGACAGCGAAGACCCGCTCTTCATCCTCTACACCAGCGGTTCGACGGGGAAACCGAAGGGCGTGCTGCACACCACCGCCGGTTACATGATCCACGCCGCGACAACGTTCAAATACGTCTTCGATTATCACGACGGCGACATCTGGTGGTGTACGGCGGACATCGGCTGGGTCACGGGGCACTCGTACATCGTGTACGGCCCGCTGTGCAACGGCGCGACGACGATCATGTTCGAGGGCATCCCGGTCTATCCCGACGCCGGCCGCTTCTGGGATGTCGTGGACAAGTACAAGGTGACTCAGTTCTACACGGCCCCGACCGCGATTCGCGCCCTGATGCGCGAGGGCGAGCATCATGTGCTCAAGCGCGACCTGTCGAGCCTGAAGCTGCTCGGCACGGTCGGCGAACCGATCAACCCCGAGGCGTGGATGTGGTACCACCGCTTTGTCGGCAAGGAGCGCTGCCCGATTGTCGATACCTGGTGGCAAACCGAGACCGGCGGAATCCTGATTACGCCGCTGCCGGGGGCGATCCCGACCAAGCCCGGCTCGGCGACGCTGCCATTTTTCGGCGTGAAGCCGGTGATTCTGGATGAGAAAGGCGAGCGCGTCGAAGGGGCCGCCAGCGGGGCGCTCTTCATCGAGGAGCCGTGGCCGGGAATGATGCGAACCGTCTTCGGCCAGCATGAGCGATTCAAGGAAACGTACTTCGCTCGCGTCCCGGGGTTCTACTTCACCGGCGACGGCTGCCGCCGCGACACCGACGGCTACTACTGGATAACCGGCCGAATCGACGACGTGATCAACGTCGCCGGTCATCGGCTGGGAACGGCCGAAATCGAGTCGGCGCTCGTGTCGCACTCGTCCGTGGCGGAGGCGGCGGTCGTCGGCTATCCGCACGACATCAAGGGCACGGGCATCTACGCGTACGTGACGCTCAAGGACGGACGGCCCTATGACGACAACCTGAAGAAAGAACTGATCGCCCACGTTCGCAAGGAGATCGGCGCGATCGCCGCTCCGGACGTGATTCACTGGGCCCCCGGCCTGCCCAAGACGCGCAGCGGCAAAATCATGCGGCGGATTCTGAGGAAGATTGCGGAGGGGCATCCGGAACAGATCGGCGACACGACCACGCTGGCAGATCCGGGCGTGGTGGACAATCTGCTGAAGTCGAAGTGACCCAGCCCGTCCGGCGCGCCTGGTGGCGCGGTCGTAGCGTCGGACCTCCGTGTCCGACGGCGAATCGGCAGTCGGCTGGCGACGTCGTGCGAGGCCAATCGTGCACGAATCGACGCCGACGCGCGCCGGCGACCTGCAGACCGAACTGCCGCAACGACTCTCGAGGCGGAACGATGAGGAGCTTCGGGCCGGATTCGAAGCCGCCCGCGTCGCCAACCTCCTGCACTTTGCCAGCCTGACGCCCGACGAGCGCGTGGAGTGGCATACCGAGATGTTCGAGTTGCTCGAAGCGCTGCGCGGGCAATCACCGCGGCAATCGGAAACCGCCGGGCGCAGCAGCGAGCCGGCGATTCCTGAGAAGTGAGGCACGCCAGCCTGCGGATGTCAACCCGCCGGCCGGTGCGCAGGATTGGGCAGACGCGGCAGTCGTGTAGGGCGGCTACAGTAGCGCCGGACACAGTTCGCCCCACGCGATCGATCCCTTCGCAGCGTTTTCGTAGGTAATGTGGTCCAACAGGCACTGCCCCTCAACACACTCTCGGTAGATGTGCTGGGCCCGACACCACTTCTCCGTGCAGCCCTCCCACAAACCAAGACCCAAGTCGTCGCTCTTACAGCGTAACAGAAGTTCGTAGGAGACTTCATAGAGAACGCAGGTGGACGGCGGGTTTCCACACTGCGCATGCGAATAGACAACGTCCGCACCACACTTCGGCCCGACTTCTGTGTAGTAGCACCTCTTCTCCGTGCCGCCACCGCCTCCGTCGCCCCCCGG
Organism: Phycisphaerae bacterium RAS1; assembly: GCA_007859745.1. Taxonomy (NCBI): domain Bacteria; kingdom Pseudomonadati; phylum Planctomycetota; class Phycisphaerae; species Phycisphaerae bacterium RAS1. The sequence continues at coordinate 183,673 of SMLU01000001.1, forward strand.
GTCGCCGAAAGTCTGCTCGATGGGAACCAACAATAAAACCATCGGCAACCAGGACCTCATTTGTGATATCATGTTTGAGACCTCCAGCGGTAGATGACAAATGCGAATCCAGTCGTGCGGAGTGAGCCTTCCTTGTCAATGCCGAAACGTCGCGACAGACAGTCGGCCGTCGGAAGCGTAGACTGCGGCGGCGACAACTTTTGGAAAGTCCGGTGACAACCGATCGGGCGGCGCGAGCGCGCCGTCGAAGTCGCCGCTTTCTGGTGGGAGCGACTCAACCGAGCGAATCTCCCAGCGCTCGACGGCTGCTTCACGAGACCGGGTCGCCCGAAGAAACGTCAACGACCGCGGGATCGCAACGTCAGCGGCCGGTACGTGATATCCACCGATCACCATCGACGAGCCCCAAGCGGCCGAAGCGAAGAACAGCGGCCTGTAGTGCGGGGCGTCGTCAGGACGTGCGGCGACAAGCGTCACGTTGTTCCCCTGCGAAATCGAAACGCGCGCGCCGCTGTCGGTTGTGCTGAGGGGGCTGGAAAAGTCAATCTCGCCGACGCCGGGGTTCGTCAACAACTGCGCCCAGCCCCGCGCCTGGGACAGTTGCATTCTCATTTGGTTGAGCATTCCGGCGTTGCCGGCCGGCATCGGAAACGGCGCACGATGCAGGATTGCATCATCGCGCCAGACCATCCATACGCCGCGATCTCCGTCGATCGCGCAAACGACCGGCGCGGTGATCTCATCATCCAGCCAAAGGTCCAGTCGGATCCGGTCCGGGCCGGCGATCCAGACGCGCGCGTGCTGATGGCGCGCTTGAGGAGCATTCTCCGAGTAGGTCGTCCGCTCAATGTCAAATTCGATAAGGCCTGAGAAATCGCGCCCCGGCCAGGCGGCCAGATCGGCGACCGCGGCTTGCGCCGCCTCCGACCGTCGATCCGCTCCGCCGGTACGCCCACCGACAAAGAACATGGCAGAGGCGGCGCTGCCCAGCCCCAGAGTGCTGATCGCGACAAAACCCACGATTCGACGAGCGCTACCGGTTGACATCAAACGCCCTCGGCAACGATGACCACGATACTAGTCGCTTAAGCGACCGTTCCCTATTGAATGATAAGTCCAAAAAAAAAAAACAAGAAAAAAGTGATGAGGTCGGAGGATGCGGACAGGCCACACCGCCCCGCGCACGACCCCCGAGGCCACTCCGCGAGAGGCAAATCCCCCGGCCCTCTGCTACAATTCGCTTGAACTCGCCTGTGGACATCGCACCTCCGCTCGCGGCGCAGGTGCCGTCGCCGCAGGCTGAGCCAAGCGTGTCCGCGCAAAAGCCGTGGGCGTGGCGCCCACGGCGGCTAGCAAAGGAACGATCGTGATCCGACAGGTATCTGACGTCGGCGCCGCCGCCCCGCGCCGAAATCCGCTCATGCGGCTTTTCACCAGCGTCTGGTTCGGCATCATCCTGCTGGTGCTGATCCTCGCCTACGCCTCGGTCGCGTCCGCCCTGCCGCAGGTGCGCGGAGCGGTCGAGATGACCGAAATGCAGATTTTCAATCACTGGACTTTCGGGGCGCTGATCGGACTGTTTTGCGTCGTGCTCTCGATCACGACGTGGGTGCGCATCCGCTGGAACGTCACCAACCTTGGCGTACTGACGGTGCACACCGGGCTGCTCATGCTGGCCGGCGGGTCCTACATCTACTTCTCCGGCAAGGTCGAGGGCGACACGCTGCTCGTTTCGCCGCGCGTCGAACTCGTCAACATCTCCGCCGGCGCCAGCCGCGTCATTGGCGATCTTCCCGCCCAGCCGGGCGAGAGTTGGTCGCGCAACATGCCCGCGTTCGGCGGCGACGTGTCGCTCATCGTCAAGTCGATCCAGGGCGGCGACTGGCGCGAGGTGTTGAACGGCAAGCCGCCGGCCGAGCCGATCTCCGCGGTCACGGTGTCGGTGCAGATGGGTCGGGCGCCGGCGAAGGAGTTCACGCTCAGCGCCGGCGAGGGCAAAGACTCCGCCATGCTCGACGGCCGGTTGGCGCTGCGGTTCCGCAGCTTCATGTCGCAGCACAGCTTTTACGACCAGGAACACGCGGCGCTGTATCTGCGTAAGGTGGGGGAAACGCAGGCCGCCATGGCGCCGATCGACGGCCTGCCGCTCTACCGCGAGCGTTACCTCGACGACGGCTCCGGCCCGCTGCTCGATTCCAATGGCCAGCCGATGCCTTCCAAGCGCGTCTGCCCCGAAATCGCGTTCGATTTTTCCCGGCTTAAGGCCAACGGGAAATGGAGCTTCCTCGCCGGACTGGGCGAACGCTTCATTCCCACCGGCTGGTTCGAGCACTGGCGGCTTCCGATCGACCTGAAGACGCCACAGGACGTGCCGTTCGACATTCAGATTACCGGCTACATTCCGTATTACTCGACGTTCAAGCAGCGCCTGGCGCCGGGCGGTCAGAAGCTGGATCCGGCGGCGTACATCAAGCTTTCCGACCGCTCGCGGACGCGGGAGGCGGTGCTGTTCGCTCTTCGCCCGGCCGAAGCCGAATTTACGCCCGGCGCGCCGGTGGAGTTTCGCTGGGCCGAGTCGGCCGAGCAGCGCGAGAAGATGCTCGCGCCGCTGGCCGGGGCCGCGGAACTGGAGATCGAGCTGCGCGATCCGCCGCTGAAGAAAGTGGTTCCGATCGACGTCGGCCAGGTAATCAAGCTGGACGACGCCGGCTACGAGCTGAAAATCGCTGATCTGAGTCCTTCCTGGCCGCTGATGACCCCCGGCTATGAGAACGCGCGCTCGCCGATGGCCTCGGTCGACGTGGTCGCGCCCGGCAAGAAGTACAACCGCACGGTGATTCAGCGTTACCCGGAGCTCTCGCAGGACATCGACGAGACCGGCAAGCGGCACAAGGACGGTCCGTACGATCCGAACCTGGTTTTGCGCTATCGCAGCGCCGCCACGGCCCGCATTCTGATTGTCGCGGGACCTGAGTTGGAGCCGGAAATGGGCCTGTTTGCCACGGACGGCGCCGTTGAGCGGTTCAAGCTGGCGGTCGGCGTGCCGCAGACCATCGGCCCGCCGTCGGCCGGCATCCGGCTGGAACTGGCGGCGTACGAAACGAAGCCGCGCGTGTTGGAGCAGCCCGTGGTCGAGGCGCTGGAGCGCCGCCGCCCCGGCTTTCTGCGCGAGGTTTCGGCCGTCCGCATGGAGCTTCGCAGCCGGGATGGCTCGTGGCGCGAGACGCGCTGGTGCACGTTCAGCGCCTACCCCGACGTGAATCCGCAGCTCCCGCGCGATTCGCACCTCGACGCCACGCCCATCAGCGTGCGGCTGCCGGACGGACAGACGTGGGAGATCGTCTATTCCCGGCTGAAACGGGACCTGGGCGCCACGCTGATCCCCGGCCGGCTGAGCACGATCTTCTTCCCGGGCAAACGGGCGGTCGAATCGTGGCGCAGCGACTTCTTCGTCGAAGACGACGGCGGCGAGCAGCTTCGCCATGGCCGCGTCTTCACGAACAACACATTCACCGCCGGCGGATGGACGCTCTTCCAGAGCGGCGCCGCCCGCGATCACTGGGGGTACACGATTCTGGGCGTCGGCAATCGCCGCGGAATCTGGCCGATGGTGCTGGGCTGCATCCTGATCCCGCTGGGCAGCATGTACGCCTTTTACGTGAAGCCATGGCTCATCCGCCGACGGCAGCAGGCAGCATCAGCCGCCGCCGGCCGCTTGCCGGCCGATCATGGCGGACGAGCTTCGAAGAGACATCAACTGGTGGAAAGCCGATGAATACGACATTCGCATTTCAGAACGCGAAGCGCAAGCGAGCGCGGCAGGCGGAAGCGACAAGCCGGCGGACCCGTGCATCAGGCGCGCTTGCTGGGCGTTCGGACACGGTCGGCGTGGTGCTGCGGCGTGCTTTCGCTGCCGTCGCCCTGATCGCGACAATCGCGGTCGCTCGCGCCGATGAGCCCTTCGCCGCCTCGCACGACGCCGCGGCGTTTGAGAAGCAGGTGGACTGGTCCAGCGTGCGGCTGCTCGCGGTTCAGGACGGCGGCCGCTACAAGACGCTCGACTCCTTCGCGCGTGAGACGATCTCGAAGATGTACGGCGAGGAGAGCTTTCCCGGCCTATCGCCCCTGGCGACGCTGATGGAGTGGCTCTTCAACCGCGACGCCTACATCGACACGCCGGTCATCAAGGTCAAGGACATGGGGCTGCGGATTCACTTCACCGCTCACATGCCCGAGGCAGCGCGGCAGCGAATCCGGCAGACCGGTCTGATGACGCCGCGCGAGTTCAACGATGCGACTGTGCAGCAGCGGATCGACGAGCTGGAGCCGAAGTTCGCGATGAACAAGGCCATCGGCCGGGTGCGCGAGGCGCAGGCCATCGCGGAAATGATGGACCGATTCATCTGCCTGGTTCCCGGGGCGGGGCGCGATCCGAAGGACCCGTGGTACCCGCCGACGCAGCTCGCGGCCAACGTCGCACCGCTCTTGGGCGACAAGTCGGTGAATGCCGACGCCGTCGCGCAGCAGGTGGGCGGGGAGGTCCCGGGCTATGGGCCGGAGCAGGCGCTGAAGGCGTTCATGCCGTGGGTGGCGCTGCGCGAGGCATGGCAACAGCGCGACGCCAAACGAACGAACGAAAAGCTGGCCCAGCTCGCCGATGTGCTGCCGTCACTGGCGGCGGCGGGCGTCTATCCGAGCCTCGATCAGCGCCGGGCGGAATTCACCTACTACAAGTATGGCAAGTTCACCTGGGGCTACTGGTTCTACATGGCCGGGCTGATCGCCGGGGTGTGGGCGCTGGTGACGCGCTGGCGCACGCCGCATGTCATGTCCATGCTGCTGCTGCTGGCCGGCATGACGGTGCACGCCTTTGGCATCGGGCTGCGCTGGTACATCCTGGGCCGCATTCCGGTCGCGAACATGTTTGAGGCGCTGGTCTCGTCGGCCTGGGTGGGCGTGGCGCTGGCGTTTTTGTGCGAGCTGATCTTCCGCTCGCGCGTCTTCGCCATCGGCGCCCACGCGACCGGGTTCCTCTCGCTGATCCTGGTGAGCTACATTCTGCCCGGCGGCGGAACGATTACGACCATCATGGGCATCCTCGACGACGTGATGCTCCGCATTCACACGGTGCTGATCATCTCTTCCTACTCGCTCATCTTCCTCGCGTCGGTGATCGCCGTGATATACCTGTTCGGCTACTACTTCGTCACCAACCCGGTCCGCTCGACCGAGGCCGGGCTGACGGTGGCGCTGGGCGGCGTCATTCTGCTGGTCGCGTCGTTGCCTCTGGTGCCCAGCCTGGCGGCGTACGTCGTGCATGCCGGCAGCGAATCCGCGTGGACCCATCAACCCTGGACGTTCGCCGTGTTCGGCTGGATCGCGGCTCTCGCGGCGGCAAGCTTGTCGCTCGTGCCGGTCGTGCCGCGCCCGCTGCAGTCGGTGACGGCCGTCTCACTGTTGTCGTTGATCGTCGTCGCCTCGACGCTGGCGTTTCTGCCGCGCGGCTTCGCAGTCGGGTTGGGCTGGACGATGGCGCTGGGCGGGTTCCTGTGGGGCGTCGCGACCGCGCTGGGTGTGGCGCTGCGGCCGTCGCGGGCTGCGGAGTCCGCGCTGGCCGTGTCCGCCGTGCCTGCCGGCGGTGCGGCGGTGCTGCTGCGGCCGATTCTGGCGGGCGGCGCTCCCGGCGACGAGCGCAGCCGGCGCGAGATGCCGTCGTGGCTGCATCACTTTGATTGGAGCCACCTGATCATCCTGAACCTCGTCTTCGTGATGCTGTTTGTCGGCATCATTCTGGGCGCGGTCTGGGCCGATTACTCGTGGGGCCGTCCGTGGGGCTGGGACCCCAAGGAAGTCTTCGCGATGAATACGTGGATCATCTACGCGATTCTGATCCATACGCGGTTTGTCGCCAAGAGCCGCGGCGTCTGGACGGCGTGGTGCTCGGTGATCGGCTGCCTGATGATGGTGTTCAACTGGTGCGTCGTGAACTTCTACATCGTGGGGTTGCACAGCTACGCGTAGCCAAGCTGAACGGCCAGCGAGCGAGGCGCATCGCGCGAGCCGTGCGAGTGCGCGTCGCGCCGTGCAAACCGGGTTTCCTGCATCGCTGCGGTCTTTGAGCGCCGCGCTGGCCGCCCTTTCCGTGGTGCTGCCGGGCGAAGCGCAACAGCCGGCGCGCGCGCCGACATGGGTCTTCCAAAGTGACGCCGCCATTGAATGGTGCCGGCTCGCCGGGGCGGATCGTTCCACGGTCGTGCTCGCCACGCAGCGCGGCGATGTTCACGTCCTGCGTGCCTCAGACGGCACGTCGATCGCCGGATCGCCGCTGCGTTTTTCGCCCGGCGTCCGTGTGGCGGCCGGGGAGTCGCCGGATTCGGCCGCGCCGACGGCCGCCTCTCAGCCGGGCCTTGGTTCAATGGCGTTTTTCGAGCGGGCGTCACTGACGCTGGCCGAAGTGCGGCCGCTGTTCCGCGAGCGCTGGCGCACTGAGCTGGGCCCGGTCCTCCCGCACGACAACTGCGGCCCGCTCCGCAAACCGGACGATGATCCCGAGTTCCTGCCGCGCCTCGCCGCCGTGAGCGCGGAAGCCGGCGGAGTCCTCGCCCTGGCGGAGGACGGCCGGCTGGTCGAGATCGACGCCGCCACCGGGAAAACCCGCTGGACCGCGCAGCTTCCGCGGCTGTCGGGCGCGGCGCTGACGGCCGATCCGAGCGCCGTGGCCGCCACGGGACGCGCCGGCGGCGGCGCGACCATTCGTGTCTACGACCGTCGCGACGGCGCGGCGCGCTTGGCGAAGGACCTGCAGGACTCCGAGCGCATTGAGTGGACCGGAATGATCGACGGCGAACTGATCGCGGTAACGAGCGGCTCAGTTCTGGCGATTCGCGGCGGCGACGTGCGGCAATTCGATCGCCCATCGAGCGCCGGGCGGACGTGGATCGACGTGCACCGGCCGAAAAAGCCCGATGGTGGTGCGGCGGCGCCGCGGTTGATCTTCTGCGACGGCCGGCGACTGAGCGCCGTGGAGGTCTCGACCGGGCGCGCGGTCTGGGCGACCGCGTTGCCCATCGAGCGCGGCACGTTCGAGGCACTGCTCGTGCGATCCGACCATGTCCTGGTTCGCAGCCCCGGCGCGATCGCGGTGCTGGACGCGTCCTCAGGCGAGCAGCGTCTCTACACTGTGTCAGCGTCGGCGGCGCGATTCCTGGATGCCGACTGCGGCCCGGAAGTCGTTCGGGCGGCCTCGGCCGACGAGAAGGGGGTGCTTCACTGCGGAATTCTCGGAATCAGTGAGCGAGCGCCCCCTGCCGCGCGGTGGATCACGTTGGCCGACGCGACGCGAGAATCGCCGCAGTTTGTGTGGGGTGAGCGGTTCGTGCTGATCGTGTCGCGAAATGCCGTTGAGCGATTCGAACTCGACCGGTAGCGTCGATCGTGTCTCAGTTTGGGGGACCGGCCTCCGGCCGGTCTTCACAAAGCCCGAGCTTCAACGGCAGACCGGCCGGAGGCCGGTCCCCCGACTATTCAACCCGAGACACTACCGCAGCGCCGGCGTCGCCGCCGCTTCCATTTCCAGCAGCCGCTGCTTGAACGCCACACCACCGGTTCCGCTGTAGCCGCCCAGCGATCCGTCGCTGCGCAGCACGCGGTGGCAGGGCACGACGAGCGGAATCGGATTGTTGCTCATGGCCATGCCGACCGCGCGCGCCCCGCCCGGCCGGCCGACGCGCTGCGCCAACTCGCCGTAGCTGCACGTCTGGCCGTAGCCCAGGCGCCGGCAGGCGTTCCACACGTCGGACTCGAAGTCGTGATAGCCGCGCCAGTCGAGAGGCACGTCAAACTCAACCGGCTCGCCGCTGAAGTAGCGGAGCAGTTGATCCGCGAGCTGCGGCAGCAGCTCCGCGTTCTCCGTGGCCGTCGGGAATTCGTCGCGGATGATCGCCCGACACCGGGCGGCGGACTTCTCCGGCAGGACAAGCCGCCGCAAACCACGATCAGTGACCACAATCCCCACCATCCCCTCGCGCGTCTCGACGACACGATAGTTCACCATGGTCGATACTCTCCGGGCGCCAGGGCAGAATCGCCGCGCATCAACTTACAAGTTCACGCCCCGCGATGGAAGCGAATTGCGCGGTCGAGCATTTTTTTCTTTTGGAGGCGGACCGTCATCAGGCGACGATGCGCATGCCGACGCGCTGGACCTCGCTGCGAAAAGCGGCGTCGTCCAGCGCCAGAAAGTCGACGTACTCGTCGTCGCCCAGCGCGGCGTGAATCTGATCGCCGACCGACTGGAAAACCGCCTGGCGCTCCGGCTCGGAGCGCGTCCGCATGCAGAAACCGGCCGCCAGCGACCAGTGGCTGCCACCGACCGCCAGCCTAAAGAGGAAGATCGTCTCGACCGCCGCGTTGCGGCGCAGCGCCGCGCGAAACGCCGCCAGCAGCGCATCCGCCGGCGGCGCCGCCAGCGGCGCGACGGCGACCCGCCCGCCGGCGGCGAGCAGCGCCTGCGTGCCGTGCTCGCCCTCGGCCAAAGGCAGCATGCCCTGCGCCAGCATGGAGAACTCGCGTCGCGACAGGTCGCCGCCATCCGGGCCGGCGATATTCAGCACGACCGCGTCGAAATCATTCTGGACGGCGATCGAAAAGAGCGCGCCGGCCGCGAGCGATAGGTGGTCCGCCGCACTGCGCCAGGCGTGCAGCGCCGCAACGTCTGTAAACGCGAGCATGGCGCGCTGCCCGGCGTCATTCTCAACCGTGACCAGGGGAATCGGCTCGCCCTCCGGCAGCGTCGCCGCGCCGGATTCGTCGCGAGGGCAATCGAACGGACGGCTGGTCGGGACGAGCAGGTTGGCGCCCAGCAGCGCCTGGTAGAAGGCCGCCCGGTTCGCGGGCGAGTCGTCGCCGCTGAGGGCTCTCATTCGGGCCAGCAACTCGCCCCCGGGTGCACCGCCCGCGTTGCCCTGAAGTCGATCGAGCAGACTCATCGTGTCCGTCCTGTCGCGGCTCGACGCCTCCGTTGGCCCGGACAATGTCCGCCGACTTGTGCGTCAACGGATAGCTTTCGTTATGCCGGGTTTTGTCGCAAGTGGGGCCGGAAAAATCCGGCCTGCCGCCGCGGGTGCGGCTCCGGTCAGAACCCCGCACGGAAGTGCGGGGGAAGCGCGGGACCCGCTCGCCCGCCACTTCCGTGGCGGGTTCTGATAGGGGCTCTCAGCCACTTGTGCATTCCTGTCATCCCGTCCGATCCATCTTGCCCGCCCGTTCGACCGCTGCATACACTCCGTCCGGCGATTACCAGGAGCCTCTCATGCGACGTGCTCTTTCGACTGCCTTCGGACTCGCGTTGGTTGCGCCCGCCGCGCCTCTCCACGCCGACGACAACGCCGCCGGAAGACCGCACTGGCCGCAATTCCGCGGCCCGCAGGCGCGCGGCGTATGCGAATCGTGCAAGACGCCTGCGACGTGGAATATTGAGACCGGTGAGAACATCGCCTGGAAGTCGCCGCTGCCGGGCCTGGGCCTGTCCAGTCCGATCGTCTGGGGAGATCGCGTCTTCGTCACCACGGCCGTCAAACCCGAAGACGCTGCGTCCAAGCTGAAGGTCGGCCTTTACGGCGATATTCAGCCGATCAACGAACCGATCGAGCACAGTTATCGCGTCATCTGCCTTGATAGGAACACCGGCAGGGTGCTCTGGGACAAGGAAGCGGCCCGCGGCGTGCCGAAAATCAAGCGTCATCCCAAGGCCAGCCACGCCAACTCCACGCCCGTCACCGACGGCCGCCATGTGGTGGCCATGTTCGGGGCTGAGGGGCTGTACTGCTTCGACATGAGCGGCGAGCTGAAATGGAAGAAGGACTTCGGCCCGATCGATTCCGGCTTTTTCATGGTGAAGAGCGCGCAGTGGGGCTTCGGCAGCTCACCCGTGATTCACGACGGCCGGCTGCTGCTGCAGTGCGACGTGCAGGAAGGCTCGTTCCTGGCCGCGTACGACATCAACGACGGCCGCGAGCTGTGGAAGACGCCGCGGGCGGACGTGCCAACCTGGTCTTCGCCGACGGTGCTGGTGGGCAAGGACCGCACGCAGGTGATCTGCAATGGCTGGAAGCACATCGGCGGCTACGACCTGGGTGACGGCAGCGAAATCTGGAAAATGACGGGCGGCGGCGACATCCCCGTGCCGACGCCCATTCTGGCCGGCGGTCTGATCTTCATAACCAGCGCCCACGGCTCCATGGCCCCGATCTACGCCATCCGCCCCGGCGCAACGGGCGACATCACGCCCAAGGGCCAGGACGAGAAGGGCGAGCACATCGCCTGGTGGAAGGAGCGTCGCGGCAACTACATGCAGACGCCGCTCTGCTACGGCGACTTGCTTTACTTCTGCATGGACAACGGCATGCTAAGCGTCTACGGGCTGGAGAAGGGCGAGCAGATCTACCGCGAGCGGATCGGCGAGGGCAACACGGGCTTTACGGCGTCGATCGTCGCGGCGGATGACAAGCTCTACGTCTCGGCCGAGGTGGGCGAGGTCTTCGTCGTAAAGACCGGCGTGGAGTATGACCTGCTGGGCAAGAACACGTTCGGCGAGTCGATCATGGCGACGCCGGCGATTTCGGAGAACATGATCCTGTTCCGGACAGAGAAGCAGCTCGTGGCCGTGCGCGGCAAGTCGTGAGCCGTCTGGGGGTCGGCCTGCGGCCGGTCTGCCGCTGACGTCCGGCTCTGTGGAGACGGGCCAGAGGCCGGTCCCCCAAGATTGCAACACGACGCGCCGCTCCGGGGCGCCCGCCCGGCGGTGCGCGACCCAGCGGCTATACTGCCTCGTATGCCGCGTATCCGCGTCCTCCCCACTGCGCTGATCAACCGCATCGCCGCCGGCGAGTGCATCGAGCGGCCGGCCAGCGTGGCGAAGGAGCTGCTTGAGAACGCCCTCGACGCCGGCGCCGGGCGCATCGACGTCGCGATTGAAGACGGCGGACGCGAGCGGATCAGCGTGGCCGACGACGGCGGCGGCATGGCGGCCGACGAGCTGCGCCTCGCCGTTGCGCCGCACGCCACCAGCAAGCTCGAAACCGACGACGACCTCTTCAACATTCACACGCTGGGATTTCGCGGCGAAGCGCTGGCCAGCATCGGCTCCGTCTCGCGCCTCGCCATCACCAGCCGACCGCCGGGCAGCGACATCGGCGCCGTCCTGCGCGTCGACGCCGGCGAGATCAGCGGACCGGCGCCCTGCGCCGCGCCGCCGGGCACGCGGATCGAAGTGCGCGACCTGTTCTACTGCCTGCCCGCCCGCCGCAAATTTCTGCGTAGCAACCAGACGGAGAGCGGACACGTCACCGAGCAACTCGCCCGCATCGCCCTGGCGCATCCGGGCGTCGCATTCACGCTTCAGAGCCAGTCGCGCGTCGTGCACCGTCTCGACGCAACGTCGCAGCGCCTGCAGCGCATCGCCGACTTCTTCGATCCGGAGCTGACGCAGCAGCTTCTGCCGATCGAGCGTGAAGGCGACCGCGTGCGGATCGAGGGCTACGTCGCCCCGCCCGCCCACTGCCGCCGCTCAAGCAAGTGGGAGTATGTTTTCGTCAACGGACGCTTCATCCGCGACCGCTTTGTCTCGCACGCGATCAAGGAAGCCTATCGCAGCCTGATTCAGCCGGACGAGTACCCGGTGGCGTTTCTGTACATCACGATCGCGCCGGACCTGGTCGACGTGAACGTGCACCCGACCAAGATCGAGGTGCGCTGGCGCGATTCAAACTACGTCCATGGGCAGGTGCTGGCCGCGCTGCGCGACAAGTTCCTCTCGACCAATCTCGACCGCCGCTTCGGCCCGGTTCGCGCGCCGCAGGATGAGGACGCCTATCGGCAGCGCGTGCGGACGGCGATGGTGGATTACTTCACGCACGCGCGGCCCGCGGCGCCGGTTCCGCAGCAAGCCGCCGCCGCGACGGCCGCTCGCGCGGGCCGCCCCGCTGCGGACGTCGAAGGCGCGGCGTGGAGCGTGCCGGACGGTGTTCCAGCGGGGTCCGGCGCGCCCTGGGTGGAGGCGCGCGGCAATGGTCTTTTGCCGTCGCAGGCCGTCCCGACGCTGCCAGGCGCGCGCGACGGCGCGGAGCGTGAATCGCTGGAGCTCGCTGAGCCTGGCCAGGCCGCGCTGCCACTGCCGCCGGAAGGCGTCCCGCGCGCCATGCAGTTTCACAACACCTACCTGGCCGTCGAGACCGCCGACGGCGTCATGCTGATCGACCAGCACGCCCTGCATGAGCGCATCCTGTACGAGGAGTTCCGCCGCCGCATCGCCGAAAAACCGCTGGAGTCGCAGCGGCTGCTGCTGCCGCTGATGGTGTCGGTTCCGGCCGACCGCATCGAGCCGCTCGAAACGCATGCCGCGACGCTGGCCCGCCTGGGGCTGGACCTGGCCGCCGCCGGGCCGCAGACCGTGGCGGTGCACGCCTTTCCGTCACTGCTGGATGCGCGGCGATTTGACGCCGAGTCCTTTGTGCGTGATCTGCTCGACCTGCTCAGCGAACCGGGAAGCCGACCGGGGGCCGAGTCGCTGCTGCACGAGGCGCTGGACATGATGGCCTGCAAGGCGGCGGTCAAGGCGGGCGACGCGCTTACCGCGGACGAGATCACCGCGCTGCTGTCCCGCCGCGAAATCGCCGATCGCAGCAGCCACTGCCCGCACGGTCGGCCGACCACGCTGCATCTCACGCTGCGCGAGCTCGAACGTCAGTTCAAGCGCCGATAGAGCGGATTCAGCTTGTAGCGTCGGACCTCTGTGTCCGACGACAATTTCAGCGTCGGACCTCCGCGGCCGATGATGCGCGAATGCCCGCGAAAAACGCCGTCAGCCACGGAGGGTCGGCGCTACAGTCGCCTACAACCGCATCTCCATCACCGCGACGGCGTGCTTGAGCCCGTGGGCCTCGATCACCTCCGGATGCAGTTCGCCCATGACGCCGATCGCGTTTCCAGCCGGGTCGTGCAGGGCCGCGGCGCGCCCGGGAATGAAGCTCGGATGCTCCGTGGGTCGGATGGCGCACGCGGCGCCCATTTCGTGCGCGAACGCGTCGGCGACGGCGCGAATGTCGGCAAAGCCGGCGTGCGTGCTGATCATCGCCGCCGCAACGATGCGCTCCTCCCGCGCGCCGGTTTCCGACGCGGGGTCGACAAAGCAGCAGTCCCCGACTTCGAAGATCTGCTGCGGCAACTCGTACTGCTTGTTGATCGAGAGCGTCTCCAGCAGCCCCGGCAAGAGCGACACGCGGCAGATAGTCTGCTCGACGCTGATGGGGTTTTCGATCTTCACCGCCCGCTCGTCCACGGGCAGCTTCCAGCGCTCGAACGCCTGCTTTTCGTTGCTGAGCACGAGCGTCATGACCTGATGAAAGCCCAGGCCGGTGAAGACGCGCCGAACGAGCACCGACCGCTCCTCGATTTCGCGCGGCGCGCCGACCGAAAACGTCGGCACCAGCGCCGGCTCCAGCCGGTTGTAGCCGTAGGCGATGGCGGCGTCTTCGATCAGGTCGACCGGGTGCATCACGTCGTTGCGGAACGCGGGCACGAGCACGGCCAGGCGCGTGTTGTCGTGCGTGGCGCCCTCGATGCCGTGGCCCATGCGCTCCAGCAGCTCCCACAGTTCGTGGTGATTCAGCTTCACGCCGATGATGTCGGAGGCCTGCGCCGTGCGCAGTTCCATCCGCACCGGGTCGAGCGCCGGCGTGATGCGCGTGCGGCTGGCGGCCTGAATGGTGACGCCTTCGATCAGCGTGGCGGGGAGCAGCTCCTTCAGGTTGCTGACGACGATGTTCAGGGCGCGCTCGACGGCCCGCTGCGACGTGCCGGTCACGTCGATGAACAGGTTGTGCGACTTGCGCGTGACGCGGGTGGACTCGCTGTTGATGATCGGCGGCATCGACAGGACCGTGCCCGCCTCGTCGCGCAGCAGTGGATAGGCGGTGAATCCGGCCAGTAGATGCGCGAATTCCTGACCGGTCTTGTGCCGCGTCAGTATGTCGGCCGGCGTGATCGCCGCGTCCGGCTGTGTCGGCGAGAAGCCCAGCGGCACGAACCGCAGTGCATCGGGCGCGACGGCGTCGTAGCGAAACTGCGTGCCTTTCAGCGTGTCGAGGTCGTAGACGCCGATCGAGGCCAACTTTCGATTGCGGCCCAGGGCCCAGTGCAGGTCTTCCTGCATGTTCATCAGCACCTTGATCGATTCGTGATCAAGCTGCACGTTGCGGAGCACGGCGCAGGCGATGAACGGGCGATAGCTGCCGTCCTGTCCGAGAGCCGGATCGACCACGACGCTGATTTCGGAACGGCCGACGGCGGGGTGGCGCATGCCGGTCTCGATGCCGAGATACGCCCTGATCAGGCGCGACATGCCGCCGGGGTCGAAGATGTCCGGCCGCACCGCGAGCAGTTCGAGGCGGATAACCTTGTTTTCGCCCAGGTCGCGCAGGGCGGCGGGCGTGGTGCGGAAGTCGGTGCCGCAGTGCGTGCAGGAAAGCGGCGCGCCCTGAGCGGCGGTGCGGTCGAACACTTTGCCGCACGGCTCGCACAGGTACTCGCGCGTTTGGGCGACGCCCTCGACGGCGCAGCCCATCTGCGGCAGGCGTGAGATGAGGTCTTCCTCACTGAGCGCGACGTCGCTATCGCGTCGGACGTGCTGCATCAGGAGGCTGAGGGACATGTCGATTACGGGCATGCTTTGCGATTCTCCGGGCGACCGTCGATGGGTCAGGTTTCTCAATTGCCAGGTTGCTGCGCTGCCCTCAAAGAAGCGCGACGAACTCCTCAACGGTCAAGCCAGCCGCCCGAATCAGCGAACCAAGCGTCCCCGGCGCAAGCTCACGATGTTGCGGAACGGACAGGCTGGCGATCGAGCCAGTCCGGACGAGGATAACGTGACTCCCGCGTTGGCGGTCGACGTGCCAGCCTGCCTTCTCAAACGTCTAAACCGCTTGACTCCCGAAACGATCGGCAGCCGCGGCATTACACGGATACCTCGAGTTCACGCACCGTGACGGTGAGCGGCAGACCGTTTGCGGCGCGCGCCTCAAGGCAGCCTTCGATCGCCTCGCGGAGATTGGCCAGCGCTTCGTCTTCGCTGTTTCCCTGCGACACGCAGCCGGGGATCGCCGGACACTCGGCGACGATCACGCCGGTCTCGTCTTTCTGCAGGGTCACCACCAGCTTCATCGTCAATCCTCCGCGTCCATTATACGGCTTCCTACGCCCGGCTCAGCGGCGCCTCTCGCAGCCAGGGCATCGTCGCAAAATAGAGCTGCCCGATCGAGCTCAGGTTGTGAATCATCATCGCCAGCCGTTCCAGCCCCAGCCCCCACGCCAGCACGCGGTCGCCCAGCCCCAGCGGCAGCGTCACTTCCGGGCGGAAAATCCCCGAGCCGCCCATTTCGACCCACTCGTTGCGGCTTTCCAGGTGCACAAGCACCTCGGCCGACGGCTCCGTGTAGGGATAGAAGCTCGGGTTGATGTGCACATCGTCAAACCCCATCTTGCGATAGAAGGCCTTGAGCGTGCCGAGAAGCGTTGTCAGGCTCGCGTGCGGATCGACGATGATGCCGTCCACCTGGTGAAACACCGGCAAATGCTTGTAGTCCACAGTTTCGCGGCGGAAGACCGGGCCGATCACGAAGTACTTGCCCGTGGTACCGCTGGCGTGTTTTGAAAGGGCGCGAATTGTGGCCGCCGTCGTGTGCGTGCGTAGCACCGGCTTGGCCGCCAGCTCACGCCGCCAGCGGTACTGCCAGCCGGTTGAACCGGTGTCGCCGCCGGTTTCGTGAGCGGCTTTCACGCGCTCGACCAGCTCGGCGTCTGGCAGTTTGCTTCGCTCGGGTCGCGAAATGTAGAACGTGTCCTGCATGTCGCGGGCGGGGTGGTCTTGCGGCTGGAAGAGCGCGTCAAAATCCCAGAAGCTCGACTCAACCCACGGGCTGACAATCTCGGTGAAGCCCATCTCCAGAAACACGCGCCGGACGCGGTCGAGCGTGCGCTGGAAGGCATGCTCCTTACCGGGGTAGAGCTTCTTGGCGGCGAGCGTTACGTCGTAGGGCTGCAAGTCGACGCTTCGCCAGCCGCCATCGGCCAGGAGCTCAGGCGTCAGTTGCGTGACGCTCAGACGACCGCTGACGCCGCGCTCGGCGAGCGTGCGGCCGGCGTCGGTCAGCGTCGCCCGCCGCGCCGTGCGCGACTTGATGACGAGAAAGTCCTTGCGTTTCGCAAGCAGATCGAGGGCGGCGTCAACCGCGATTCCCAGGTCCGAGAGTTCGGCCCGTGTGGCGACTTTCCCATTCGCGAGCGCCTGCAGCAGCGCCTCATCCGGCTGAGTCTGCCCCCTGGCCGCGCGACCCGCGTCCGTCAGCACGAGCAAGTCCGCTTCCTTCCTGGCCCACCCCCGTTGCGCGAGCCAGCGAAGCGACTGTCCGACAGCACCGGCATTCAGCGGGCAGTGTTGCGGAATCTCAGTCAGCCGGGACTGCCCGCCCTGGGCGGTCAGCACATCGACGATCACCCGTTCGGGCAGCGGGGAGGTGGCGTAGACGGCGCCCTCCTGCCCAAGCCGGATCTCTTCAAAAGCGACCTCATCGATGCGGACAAGCCCGGCTTGTTCGAGCGCCGAGCACGCGGCGGTTACGGGCGATTGGTCGAGCCCGAGGGTCTGGACGATCTCTGCCAACGGTGCGGCGCCGCCGGCGGCCAGAAGCACCTTGAAGACGTCCGCCTGCGTCTGGGGAAGCTGCATGAGGGCCCTTTCAGGAGCCTGGTTGTGTATCCTGCATCGGAGATTACGACAAGTCCGTGCGGGAAGAAAGCGACCAGCGGCCGGAGGGGCGGCTCGCGCGATCGCAAGAAAGTCTGCCGCAGCCCGTGGCGTAAGCCCGGCGCAACGGGTATGTTATTACGCATCAGAGGTCGAGAGCCGCGCGGGCTCCGGTCGGGCGTGGAAGCGCCGGACCTGGGGCCACGGGGTTCTTTTTCGCCCGCGGACGGGCGTTGCCCGCGGGTTCTTGGGCCACTTGGAGAGATGTGTGGGAAAAATGCTGCGCGTGCACATCCTGGCCAAAGAGCTCGGAGTGCCCAGCAAGGACATCATCGACAAATGCCACGCCGAAGGCGTTGAGCTGAAAAACCACATGGCGGCCATCTCGGCCGGCCTGGCCGAGTCGATCCGTGAGTGGTTTTCCGTCGGCGATGATGTCACCACGGTCGAAGTGGCCGAAAAAGTCGATATCGAACGCATTCGAAAGCCCCGCCGGAAGCTCGCCGCCGCTGCGCCAGACACCGAGCCGCAATCGGCTGAGGCAGCCGAAACGACATTCGACGAGACCCACGCGGTGACAGTCGAGGGCGCGGAGCCGGAAGCGGCGCCGAGCGAAGCGCCCGAGGTTCATGCTCCGGTCGAGATTCCCCCGCCGTTGATCGTGGTTCACGCGCCCGAGGCAATTCCCGCCGCGGCAACCTCGGACGAACCGATGCCGCAGCCGCTGATCGCGCCGCTCGAGGAACCGGGCGGCGCGGCGGCGCTCGCGGCGCGGGCCGAGCCCGTGCCGACGGCGGGGTCTGCCCCGACCGAAGTAGCGCCCGTGCCGGGTGATCGCGCGCCGCTGCCACCGCCCGCGCCGCCGCCCTCGTCAGTCCGACCGGCGGGGCCGCAACTGGTGCCGCGTCCGGCGGAGCTGAAGGGGCCGCGCGTCGTGCGGATCGAGGCGCCCGAGCCGCTGCGCCCGCCGCCGCGTCCGCGCCCAGCCGGTACCGATACGCGTGTTCCCATGCCGGAAATGCCGGCGGCGTCGCTGGTGCGCAAGCGCGGCGGCCGCCCGACGGGCGAAGAAGAGGCCGAAGCGGCCAAGGCTCGCTCGCGGAGTCCGCGCCGCAGCAGCAACATCAGCGACATTGACGCCCGCGAACGCGAATGGCGCGAGCAGGACCTGATCGAGCGCAAGGAGCGCTTGTCTGCGGCGACCGGCCACGGGTTGCGCGATCGCCGCGCCGCCGAGCAGCGCCGCAAGGCGCACACCGGTCCGGGCCACATGGCGCCCGCGGGGAAGAAGGCCGCGACCCAGATTGCCACTCCGATCGGCTTAAAGGACTTCTGCTCGGCCGTGGGCGTGCCCTTCCCGCAGATCGCCAAGAAGCTGATCGAGTCGACCGGGCAGTTGTGGACGATCGCGCAGTCGATCGACACGGAGCAGGCCGAGCTTCTGGCGGTCGAGCTGGGTCTGTCGATTGAGATTGTCAAGAAAAAGAGCGCCCTGGAACAGCTCGAAGACGAATTCGCGACGCGCGAGCGGCCGAACCTCAAGCCCCGTCCGCCGGTGGTTGCGATGCTGGGCCACGTCGACCATGGCAAGACGTCGCTGCTGGACGCGATCCGCAAGACCCACGTGGCCAAGGGCGAGGCCGGCGGCATCACGCAACACATCGGCGCGTATCGCATCGACCGGGGCGACTGGCACGTGACCTTCCTTGATACGCCCGGCCACCAGGCTTTTACGTCGATGCGCGCCCGCGGCGCCAACCTGACCGACGTGGTCGTGCTGGTGGTCGCGGCGGACGACGGCGTCATGCCGCAGACGATTGAGGCCATGAACCACGCCAAGGCGGCGGGTGTTCAGATCGTCATCGCGCTCAACAAGTGCGATCTGCCGGGCATCGACTTCAACAAGATTTACGGGCAGCTTTCCGAGCAGGGGCTGACGCCCAGCGAATGGGGCGGCACGACGGACGTAATCAAGACCAGCGCGACGAAGGGGCAGGGCGTGGACGATCTGATCGCCCACCTGAGCACGCTCAGCGAACTGCTGGACCTCAAGGCCGATCCGTCCGTTCCGGCGCACGGGACGGTCATCGAAGCCCAGATGCGCGAAGGTCAGGGAATCGTCGCGCAGGTCCTGGTGCGCGAGGGCACGTTGAAGACGGGTCAGCACATCGTCTGCGGCCCCGGCAGCGCCAAGATCCGCGCCCTGCGCGGCGACTACGGCCGCCCGACGCGCGAAGCCGGCCCCAGCACGCCCGTGGAGGTTGTCGGCCTCGACGAGTTGCCGCAGGCGGGCGACCGGCTCTTCGTGGTCGATGACCCGAGCCGTGCGAAGGAGATTGCCGCCGAGGTGCGCCAGGCGCGACGCGAGGCGTCGCTGCTGGCGGCCCGCAAGCCGCGCTCGCTGGAGGACCTGCTGGCGGTCGGCGATCACGAGAAGATTCCGGAGCTGAACGTCATCGTCAAGGCGGACGTGCAGGGCTCGGTGGACGTGCTGCGCAAGTCGCTCAGCGAGTTCCCGGCCGACAAGGCGCGGCTGGTGGTGCTGCACGCAGGCGTGGGCGTCATTACCGAGGCGGACGTGGCCCTGGCCCAGGCGTCCAAGGCGATCATTTTCGGCTTCCACGTGGTGGCCGAGGACCGCGCCCGGCAGCTCGCCGACCAGGTCGGCGTCGAGATTCGCGTCTACCGCGTGATTTACGAAATGCTGGACGACGTGCACAAGGCCCTCGCCGGGCTGCTGGCGCCGCTCAGCAAGCAGGAGACGCGCGGCGCGGCGGAAGTGCGGCAGATTTTCAACACGAAGTACGGCGTCATCGCCGGTTGCGCGGTCAAGTCCGGCACGGTGGCCCGCTCGCACAAGGTGCGGCTGCTGCGCGACGGACGAATCGTGCTGGACAACGGGTCGCTGGAGTCGCTCAAGCGCTTCAAGGACGACGCCCGCGAGGTGCGCGCCGGCCTGGAGTGCGGCATGAAGCTGGCGAATTTCGACGACATCAAGCCCGGCGACGTGATCGAGACCTTCGAGGTCGTTGAAATAGCGCAGGACCTGTAAGGGTGGGACGGGCGTCTCGCCCGTCCCGGCTTGCAGGGTCGCCCAAGCGACACGGGACGGGCGAGACGCCCGTCCCACCAACGAGCATGGTCATCGGCGTTTTGCAGGTTCGCCTGGCGATATTCGAGGCGATGTCGCTGAAGGACAA
Organism: Phycisphaerae bacterium RAS1; assembly: GCA_007859745.1. NCBI lineage: Bacteria > Pseudomonadati > Planctomycetota > Phycisphaerae > Phycisphaerae bacterium RAS1. Next base: position 203,671 of record SMLU01000001.1, read on the forward strand.
GCGGCGCGTCACGCGCAGCCTGAAGGATCGGCTGGCGCGGCACAACGTCTCGGTGGCTGAGATCGATGACCTCGACCACCGGCAGGCGACGACGCTGGGCCTGGCTATGATCGCCAATGACGCCCGCTTCGTGCAGGGCGTGCTGATGAAGATCGTGGACGAGATTCGTGCCTACCCGCACGCCAGTCTCGTCGATTACGAAATCGAGATGCTCTAGGGCTTGTTTGAGCCCTGCCCGGGAAAGATCGGCGGATGGCCGGCGAGCACCGGCCATACGCCCATGCGTCCTCCAAGCCGGCGTCGCGGAGCCCAGACCGGTGTCGTACAGGTTGCAGCGGATTGCGAGCGTCGTGCGGAGCGTCGTGGCGGAGGCGATTCAGCGGCGGCTGAATGACCCGCGCATCGAGCCGCTCACTTCGATCACGCGCGTCGAGATCACGCCCGACCTGACGCTCGCCCGCGTTTACGTCAGCGTCATGGCCCCCGAAGCGCGGCGGAAGCTCACGGTGACGGCGCTGTCGCGCGCGGCCGGCCGGATTCGCACCTTGCTGGCCGAACATCTGACTATGCGAACGATCCCGCGGGTCGAATTCCATCTCGACGATTCCCTTCGCCGCGGGCTTGAAACGCTGGCGGCGATCGACGAGGCGATGGCGGAGATTGAGGCCAAGCCGCCCGCGGAGGCGCCGACCGGCCGGCCGGCGGACGAAGCGGAACAGGCGATTGACACGGGCCGCGACCCGGCGGTCCGGGAGGATGCGTAAGCGATGAGGGGCGCCACCGACTGTGCCAAGCGTGTCAAGCAGGTCTTCGCGTCGCTGCGCTCGAAGCTGGGCAAGCCGACGCGTCCGGCTCACACCGATCCCGTCACTCAGCTCATCCTCGGCGTTTTCTCGCGCGACGTGCCCGAGGCGAAAGCGCGCGAGGCCCTGGAGGCGATGCGCGGCCTGGTGGTGGATTACAACGAGCTGCGCGTGATCCCGGCGCTCGAGCTGGCGCAGACATTGGGCGAGGGCTACCCGGACGTCCGGCTCAAGTGCGAGGATATGTCGCGGGCGCTCAACCGCATTTTCGCGGTGGAGCACACCGTGAGCCTGGACCACCTTGCCGAGATGTCGCGCAAGGAAAGCGTTGCCTATCTGGAACGCGTACCCGGGCTGGAGGCGTACACCCGCGCCCGCATCCGGCTCCTGGGGCTTAATCAGCACGCGATTCCGCTTGACGAGGCCATGCTGGCGGTCGCCAAGCGCGACCGCATGATCGACGCCAAGGCCGCGCTCGACGAGGCAGAGGCGTTCCTTGAGCGCCAGATCGATGAAGCGGATGGAGTCGAGTTTTTCGCCCTGCTGCGCAAGCATGCGTGGAGCGAGATGGCGACCGCCGTCCGCAAGCGGCAGGTCGACCGTATTCAAAGCGTTCCGCCGACGCGCGCGACAAGCAACATGCTCCAGGCGATCGCGGCCGGCGTGCACATCGAAGTGGACGATATCCCCGTCAACGAATTCGAGTCGCTCGGCGAGCCCGGCGCCGAAGGCGCCGGCGTGGAGCCGGCCGCCGCGGCGGCGCGCGGCGACAAGAAGTCTTCCGGCAAGCCGCCGGACAAGGGCAATCGAAAGGCCGGCGCGCCCGCGCGCGAGGCCGGGAGCGGCCGGCGCGCCGAAAAGCCCCGAAAGTCGGCCGGCGGCGCGGCCAACGCGCGCACCGGAAAAGGCGCGGGCAAGAGCGCGGCGAGATCGCGCAGCGCGTAATCGCTTCGAATCAGCCGCGCCCGCCTGGAAGGGATGCCATCGTGTTCCGTTTCACTCGCTTTCTCGCGGCGGCGCTGCGTATTTCGGGCTGCCTGCTGGCCGCATCCATCGTCGCCGCCGGACCGCCCCAGAATGACGCCCAGCGCCACGCCGCGACGCCGCTGAGCGAGATCGCCGGCGCCCCCCCGACCGCCAGCCGGCCGTCCGCGTCGCTCGACGACGTTCCTGATTTGCGACGCCAGTATGAACGCGCCCGCACGGCGCTCGAGGACAACCGCATCGACGAAGCGCTGCGGCTGCTGGATGCCGCCGTCACCAGCGCCAAGGGCGACTACTTCGAGCTGATCGCGCTCACCGCGCAGGCCAAGTTCCGCGCCGGTCGGCACGGCGAGGCGCGCACCGCGGCCGAGTTTGCCGCGATGTTCCGGCCCGCTGATCCGGATATCCGGTTCCTTCTCGGCGAGCTCTACCAGAAGCAGGACGTGCTCGATCGAGCCGTCGAGCAGTTCCGCACCGCCACCCTGGCCGAGGCCGGCGCCCCGGACAATCCGCGCGTCACCGCCGCCTGGTTCCGGCTGGGAGAGTGCCTGGAAAAAACCGGCCGGCTCGCCGCCGCCGCCGAAAGCTACGCCCGTTTTGATCGCGTCATTTGGGAAACCAGCCCGGAGCAGCGCAACGCCGAGCCGGTGGCGGCGATTCTCAAGGGCCAAGCGAATGGAGCCGTCGAGCGGCGCGTCGATCTGCTGGCCAAGCTCGGCCGATCCGCCGAGGCGCTTCAAGCCCTCGAATCGGCCATGCAGCGTGCGCCCGGCGACCCGCGACTCGCGCGCCTGTACGCCCAACAACTGCTCTCCGCGGGACGCGGCAACGACGCGGCGGCTTTCGCGACCGCCAAGCTGGCCGAGCTCGAAAAACGCAGCGCCGACGGTGCGGCAACCGACGAGCCGATCGAATCCTCGCCCTACCTGTCGGTCCTGATCGAGGCCGCCCGGACCGGCGGCGGCCTCCTGGTCGAGCTGGAGCGGATTGCCGCGAACGTTGCCGCCGGCCAGGGAACGGCGCTGGCGTCAGCGCTCGCGCGCCGGCTCGAGGCGAGCGAGCCGGCCGCATCGGTGGTGCTCTTCCGCGCGCTGGCGGCGCATCGGCCGCAGGATGCCGACGCGGCCTGGGCGCTGGCGGGCGCATTGCGGAGGGCCGGGCGGCTTGAGGAGGCCCTGACCAGCTTGATCGCGTTCGTCCGCGCCAACCCGGACGCGGAAACCACGTTCGCTCGGCTCGACGGCTGGCTGGCCGCGCTGCCCGATGTCGAGGCGTTCCTGAAGCTCGCTGCCCGGCTCACGGAGCGGGCCGATCGAGACTTCGCGACGGACTTCGTGCTGGGGGCGGCGGCCGCCGCAGGCGGACAGGTCGAGCTGGCGGAGAAGCTGCTGAGCGCCGCCGCGGGCGCGCGGCCGGGCTTTGCGCTGACGCTGGTCGTCCGCGCGCAGCTCTTTGTGCGGGCCGGACGCTGGCAGGACGCACGGCGGGAGGCTTCCGCGGCGCTGGAGATCGCGCCGCGCCTGGCGGCGGCGCAGTACACGCTGGGGCAGGCGCTGGAGGCCGTGGACGACAACGAGGCGGCTGCCGATGCATACAAGGCGGCCCTCAAGCAGCGGCCCGAAGACGTGGCCTACGCGCTGGCGCTGGGGCGCCTCTTTGACCGCACGGATGAGCCCGTCAGCGCGCAGCGCTACTTCGAGCAGGCGCTGGGCGTAAACCCGGCCTGTGGTGAGGCGGCCCAGGGATTGATCGACAGCTATCTCTTTCACTCGCCGCAGAAGGACGAGCTGGCCCGTTCGGTGATGGCCCGCGCGGAGCGCAGCGACATGCCCGAAGACGTGCTGCGCCGCATGCGCACCACGCTGCGCTTCTCGCGAGCGCTCTTCTCCGATGAGCACGCCGCCGAGCTCGCGGCGCAGTTCAAGCAACATCCGGCGGACGTGCGCACCGGCAACATGTTGATTTCCGCGCTGCTCTTCCGCCACCATCCGGAAGAGGCGCTGGAAATCGCCCGGTCCGTCGCGGGCGTGGCCGATCCGAACGATGAAGAGACGGCCGTCCGGCGGGCCGAGGCGCACGCGCTGAACCTCGATTACCGCGGCGGAACCACCTGCATCCAGCCGCTGCTGGAGCGCTATCCAAACCGCGTGCGGCTGCTGGACGTGCAATGCGAGCTGCTGGTGCGTGATTTTCGCTTCGAGGAAGCGCGGCCGCTCCTGCGGCACGTGCTGACGCTCAAGCTGCCGGACCTGAAGCGCGAGCTGGCCCGGCTGCGGCTGCTGGGGACGTACGCGGAAATCGGCGACTATGAGCCGGCCCTCGAGCTGCTTGACGAGTGGATCAAGGACCAGCCGGATAATGTGAACTACCTCGCCGACCGGCTTTCGATTCTGGCGCTGGCCGGCCGCGGGAAGGAGGCGGTCGAGGCCGCCCGCAAGCGACTCGAGCAGGACGCGGAAGACCCGCTCGCGTCGGCCCTGTTCATTCAAACCTGCGAGCAGTGCAAGGACTATGCGGCGCTGGCCGAGCAGGCCCGCAAATGGTACGAAGCCAATCCGCCCCTTCCGAACGCGGCGCGAATTCTCATCGCCGCGCTGACGCAGGCCGGCCGCCGCGATGAGGCCCTGGCCGTGCTCGATGAGTTGACGCCCGCGACGCAGGATGACGATTTCGACTGCCGGCGCATGCGCGCCGAATTGCTGGCGGCCGGGGGCAAGGTCGACGCCGCGATCGACGTGCTGGAGACTCTGCTGCAGGAGCCCGCGCTCCAGCCGCCATCGGACATGCGCTACGGATTTCAGGAGAAATTGGTCGAAACGCTCGCGAAGGCGCGGCAGTACGACCGGGCGCTTCAGACGCTCGACGGCTGGAAGGCGGCGATCGACCCGCGCGACCGCGTCACGCCCCTGGTTCTGAACAGCTTTCGTCGCTACGTGTTCCAGGCGTCCGAGCGGCTCGACGAGTACATCTCCTTGTGCGAGGAAGAGCTCCAGCGAAACCCGCACGACCCGGCCATGAACAACGACCTGGGCTACACCCTGATCGATCGCGGCGAGCAGATCGAGCGCGCCACGCGCATGGTCCGGCTTGCGGTGGCCGAGTCGGTCCCGCGCCGCACGAACTATCGTTTCGAACTTCCGCTCAACGCGGCGTATCTCGACAGCCTCGGCTGGGCTTGCTACAAGTCCGGCGATTTTCCGGCGGCGCGCGAGTGGCTCAGCCGCGCCGTGCGGCTGCGCGACGGCGAAGATGCGGCGCTGCACGATCACCTGGCGGACGTGGAGTTTCGCGTGGGCGACCGCGACGCGGCCCTCAAGCACTGGAAAAAGGCGGTCGCGCTGCTCGAAGCACAGGAGGCTGAGAAGCTGAGCACGCGCGACGTGCGGCTGCAGGCACAGGTGAAGGGCAAGCTGGCGGCGCTGGAGCGCGGCGAGAAGCCGGAGGTCGCGCCCCTCGCGCCGCCGCCGAAGCCGGGAGGCGGCCGGTGACGCGCCCGCTGGATGTCGCCCGGCAGGTCGTGGCGGAGGAAGCGGCCGCGCTGCGCCGCCTGGCTGAAATGCTGGACGAGCGTTTTGAGCGTGTGCTCGATGCGATCATGGCGTGCGACCAGATCGTCGTCAGCGGCCTGGGCAAGAGCGGGAACATCGCGCAGAAGATCGCAGCCTCTCTCACCAGCACCGGCACGCCGGCGCTGTTCTTGCATCCGGTCGAAGCCCTGCACGGCGACCTGGGCATCGTGACCGAGAGGCACTGTCTGATCGCCTTGTCACGTAGCGGAAATACCGAGGAGATCGTCCGGTTCGTCGAGCATTTCCGGCGGCTGGGCGGACCGGTGATCGGCATGACGCAGGGGCGCGAGTCGCGCCTGGCCGAGCTGGGTCACCATCTCATTCTGCTGCCCGACGCGCCGGAAGCCGGTCCGCTCCAACTCGCTCCGACGACTAGCTGCGCGCTGCAACTCGCCGCCGGCGACGCGCTGGCCATGGCCCTGCTCGAGCGGCGCGGCTTCGCGAAGGAGAATTTTGCCCAGTATCACCCGGAGGGGCCGCTGGGCCGGCGGCTGCTGCTGCGGGCCGATGACGTGATGCACAAGGGCGACGCGCTGCCGCGCGTGCGCGGAGGCGAGACATTCAAGGGACTGCTGCTCGAAATGAACCGCAAGCAGCTCGGCCTGGCGCTGATCATCGATGACGCCGGCCGCCTGGCGGGAGTTTTCACCGACGGCGATCTGCGGCGGCTGCTGGAGCGCGTCGAAAACCCGATGCGGCTTGACGCGGCGACTGCTCATGCCCGCAGCCGCCGCTCGCCGGATCAACCCGCAGTTCCCACGTCGTGCGTCACCGCGGAGAAGCTCGCGGTCGATTGCCTTCAAATCATGCGCACCGCACAGATCACGAGCCTGGTCGTGGTGAGCGACGCCGCTGCGCCCGTGGGACTGGTCCGACTGATGGACCTTGTCCGAGCCGGACTGGCGTGATGGGCGGCGCGGGGGTGTCTGGCGCGCCTGTGCCGGTGGGACACGTTCGATAGAGCTAGCGATCAGCGGCGTCTTTCGGAACCCGCCGCGCCGAGCGGCGGGGTGACGATCGTCAGCGACCGGCGCCCCGCAGGCCGCGGACATCACCCCGCCGCTTGGCGCGGCGGGTTCGGACGGATCGGCACGTCACCCTGCGCAGCAGGTTCGGACGCATTGCGGCCTGAACCCGGATGCACCCGTGCGGATCGGGTACCGGTATTTCCCCGTTGATTCCCGTGCAGGGGTGAGAGAGGATTCGCCAAAGATCGCTTGCCTTGTTACGGGGCCTCGCGGGTGGGTCAGTTCCGCGGCGTCCGGTCCGCCTTACTCTGCGGGAGTGAGTCAGCATGCCAAACGTACTACGTATTCTGTTCGTGCATGGGGTCGGGAATCAGCAGGCCGATACATCGTGGCAGGGCGGCTGGGAGGACGCCGCTCGCGCCGGGCTGAAGCGCTGGGAGCCCCAGGCCGACCCGGTATTCGACTACGTCATGTACGACGACCTTTTTGCCGCCGAGGAGATCACCGCCGCCGGCACCGCCGAGGCGGTCATTAAGCTCCTGGGCAGCGGCGCGGTCAGCGCCGCCGCGGCTGTCGGAGACGCCGTGTCGGGCGCGGCGGAGTGGATCGGCGGCCTGTTCGGGGGGCGCCGCGGCTGGTTGGATACGATGAGCGATCGGGCACGCTGGACCGCGGGCATGGTCGTGCAGTGGGCGGAAAACGAGCGGCTGCAGAGGCGCTGCCGCCAGCGGGTGGTGGAGAAGATCAACGCATTCCGGCCGGATGTGGTGGCGGCGCACAGCCTCGGCTCGCTGCTCTGCTATGACTCGTTCTCGCATCCGGACACGCGCGGCTCGATCGCCGGCAAGACGTTTGTTTCGTTCGGCTCGCAGATCGGGAACTGGTTCGTCAAGAACACGTTCGCGGGGCGGCTGCGCGAGCTGGATCAGGCGGCGCGTTGGTATCACCTGTACAACGCGCGCGACAACGTCTTCACCGCGCCGATTCGCATTGTTCACCCGACCTTCGAGCAGGTGAACACGCCGTCCGACGTCGGCGGCCTCGACGCGCACGACGCGGTTCGGTATCTCGGCCACGCCAATACGGTCGACCGTGTGTGGCGCTGCCTGGCCGCGCCGGCCGCGGCGCCGGGCGTGCGGGCGCTGACGCGCGCGGCGGAATCGGTCGCGGCCGCAGTTCGTCCGCCGGCGCACCGCGCCCTGATCGTCGGCATCAACAACTATCGCGGGTCGATCCCGGCCCTGGCCGGGTGCGTGAACAACGCCTTCATGGTGAGCTCGGTCCTGCAGGAACTCAAATTCCCGGCCGATGGCATCCGCCTGCTGCTGGATGAGCGCGCCACCGCCGCCGCGATCCGCGAGCGGCTGGCGTGGCTGCTGGACGACGTGCGGCCGGGCGAGCGGCGGGTTTTCGCGTTCAGCGGCCACGGCGCCCAGCTTCCGACCTACAACGCCGCCGAAACCGTAGACGGCGTGGACGAGTGCCTGGTGCCGGTCGATTTTGACTGGTCCGCCGCCCGTGCGATCACCGATGACGAGTTCGCGCTGCTCACGGCCGATCTGCCCTACGGCGTCGAGTTCTACGCGTTTTTGGACTGCTGCCACTCCGGGGGCATGTCGCGCTCCGGCGGCGCCGTCCGCGGAGTCGACGCGCCGGACGATGTGCGGCACCGCATGATGCGTTGGGACAAGAGCAAGCAGATGTGGCGACCACGGCGAGTGACGCCGCTCAACCGGAAGATCGCCAGCGAGGATGTGGAGAACGTCCGGAGACGGTACGCCGGCGCCGCGGGCGTGACGCGCCGCATCGGGCGCTCGATGAGTCTGCGCGGGTTGCCGACCAGCGCGTATGACAAGGTGCGCGCCCTGCGCGGCCACAGCGGACCGTTTCTGCCGGTGCTCATTGAAGCCTGCGGCGAAGGGGAATCCGCGCAGGAATATCAGCACGGGGCGGCGTCCTACGGCGCGTTCACGTTTTGCCTGGCCAAGGTGTTCCGCGAGATGTCGCGCACCCGGCCACCCACGCTGCACCAACTGGTAGCCGCGGTCAAAGAGGAGCTGCAGGATTTCGGATTCGGGCAAACGCCGCAACTGCTCGGGCCGGAAAAGATTCTCTCGCAACCGCTGGGCGTGGTCGCGACTCGCGCCGCCTCGCGCGGCAAGTCGAAACGCAGGTAATGCCTCGGCATTGAAGCATGTTCGGGCCGCCGCGCGTGGCGGCGGCTGCTGCGTTACACACGAGGGAGGTACGCCATGTTCTCGCATCGACCCGCGTCGCGTTTTCTTTCCAGCATCCTGTGTGCGACGTTCGTCGTCTGGCTGACGCCTGGCGCGATTGCCGGCGAGCCGATTGACGTGGTTGGATTCAACTGCGAATCCGGCGACGCCGACTCGGTTACGCTCGCCGGGCGCATCGCAGCCGAAAACGGCATCGACATCTGGGGGTTATGCGAGGTGCTGGACGCAACCTGGGCGGATGCGTTCAAGACGGCCGCCGCTGACGGCGAGAATGCGGCGTTCGCCTCGATTGTGGGCACGACCGGCGGGGCCGACCGCATGGTGATTCTCTATAACAGCGCCCGTTTCCAGGAAGTGCGGCATTTCGAGCTGCACAACATCAACATCGGCGGCAACGTGCGCGCCCCGCTGGTGGCCGAGCTGGTCGAGCCGGCCACCGGGGTGCAGTTCTTTTTCATGGTGAACCACCTGTATCGCTCGAAACCGCAAAGCCGGCACGAGCAGGCGCGGCTGCTGAACCAGTGGGCCCGCCTGCAAACGCAGCCGATCATCGCCGTGGGCGATTACAACTTCGACTGGGAGGTCGAGGGCGGCGAAGTGGATCACGACAAGGGATACGACGAGCTTACCAAGGATGGCGTATTTGCCTGGGTCCGGCCGGCGGCGCTGGAGAAAACCCAGTGCGCCGAGCAATACAACAGCGTGCTGGATTTTGTCTTCGTCACGGGGCAGGCGCAGACGTGGGCGGCGGTGAGCACGATTCTTCCCGGAAACTGCCCGGACGACAATCTTCACAGCGATCACAAGCCGGTAAAGGCGACGTTCGGTCCGGCTGACGGTGGGCCGCCGCCGACAAACCTCAAGCAGCAGATTCTGGACAAGATTCAGTCCCTGGAGCAGCAGTTGCAGGCATTGCGGCAATTGGTGCAGCAGTTGTAGCGGTCGTCGCGCTTGTGAAGAAACCGGCGAAACCGTGCGGAGCGCGGGCTTTGGCCCGCCCGTGCGGGCGGGAAAACTTGTGAATTTGGGTGGGCGTCTCGCCCGTCCCCCCGGTCTCGGGGACGGCCGAGACGCCCGAGACGCCGGTCCCACCAATTATCCACAAGCTCTCCCGCCCCCCCGCATTTGGGGAGTGCGGGCGTCCCGCCCGCCGCCGCGGACCAGAGGCCCGCATACCCCGCAGCCGCGCGATTTGACCCACCGCGCGTGGAAGTTGCCCCACTCTTACCGGCCGTTCTGCCGTCACCGCCGCATTTCAAGCCGATTCTGCTGCGGCACGCCACTTGCATGAGCATCCATGGGTCGAATTGGCGCCGCATTGTCAAGGAGACGGGCCATGACTCGCGCAACCCCTGCGGAACCTGCTTCACGCCGGCAACGAGATGTTCCTGCGGTTCAGACCGCGTCCGCCCCGATCACCGACGAGGCCATTCGCAAGCGCGCCTTCGAGCTTTACCAACTCCGCGGCGGCTCGTTCGGCGACCCGCTGGCGGATTGGCTGGCGGCCGAGCATGAACTGCGCAACCGCGGTTGCGACACCGGAGATTCGCGATGAACGCCCCGATTTCACTGCCCTTTCGCGACGATCTGGGATTCTGCAACATCCTCATGTCCGCCCTCGGCGGCGACGGCGCCAACATGGCCGCCAAGCTGCTCTTCAAGATCGGCGTGACGAGCTTCGGCCTCGACGGCGGATATGACGCGAAGTACGGCTCCGAAAAGAAAGGCACCGCCACCGACGTATCCGTGCGCTTCTGCCAAGTGGACAACCCGGTGCGGCAGTCTGGCCCGACCAATCAGCCGCACCTGCTGGTTGTGTTTCACGAAGCGCTGATCGAGCCGCTCGAGCTGTATCGCGGGCTGCAACCCGGCGCAATCTGCATCGTCAACACCGTGCGCCCGCCGGACGCGCTGCGCGCTGATCTCAAGCTCCACAGCGGCGAGATCGTCTGCATTGACGCGACGCGCATCGCCTTCGAGACGCGCAGCCGATTGAACATGCCGCTGCTGGCGGCGCTGGCGCACGAGCTGGGCTTCCCGGACGATGAGGTCAAGAGAATCATCGCCAAGCAGTGGCCGAAAGTGGCCGAGCGCAACCTTTCCGCCTTTGACCAGGCCGTGCACAACACCCGCAGCGCCTCCTTTCTTCCCGACGGCTATCAGCCATTGCCGCCCAAGGCGATCGGCGGCCAGATCGGCTGGAAGAACATGCTCAACGGCGGCACGGTGGACGCGCTGTATCACACGACCCGCGGGCGCGACAACCGCGTCGCCGCCCAGGGCCGTGTGCCGAAATTCGCGCCGGAGGCGTGCAACTCGTGCGGCATCTGCTTCACGGTCTGCTCTGATCCGGGCGGGTTGATGTGGCACGACGGGCGCATGGTTGGCATCGACGAGGCGTACTGCAAAGGCTGCATGCGCTGCGTCGAGGCCTGCCCGACGACCAAGAAGGGCCATGCCCTGACCGTGCCCGAAGTGGAGTTGGCGTAGCGTCGGACCTCCGCGTCCGACGGCGGGTGGGACGGGCGTCTCGCCCGTCCCCGGCGCGATTGGGACCGGCGAGACGCCCGTCCCACCCGAATGCAAGAGGATTGAATCATGACCGCCGCAACGCTCGAACCGAAATCGAAAAAGTCAGGCGCGTCCGCACGACAGACGGTCTGGATCGGCAACGGAAACGAGGCCGTCGCGCGCGCTATCCTCGACATCGGCTACGACGCCGAGGGCTACTACCCCATCACGCCCTCCTCTGAGGCCGGCGAAAACGTGCAGAAGGCCTTCGCCAGCGGCGAAACCGATATCTCCTTCATTGTCGGCACCAGCGAGCTGGCGGCCATTTCAATCTGCGCCGGCGCCGCCATCGCCGGCGGCCGGGCCGTCGACGTCACCAGTGCGCAGGGCCTGTTGCTCAAGGCCGAGCAGATGCCCGCCATCTCCGGCCTGGGTCTGCCGATGGTCCTGAACCTCTCCACGCGCGAAATCTCCGCCCCGCTGAACATCAAGAACGGCCATTCCGATCTCTACGCCGCACTGGGCTACGGCTGGCTGATCTTCATGGCCCCGACCGTGCAGGCCACGTATGACATGAACATCATCGCGATCAAGGTCGCCGAGGCGGTCAACCTGCCCGCGATCGTCGCGTATGACGGCTTCCACACCTCGCACGCCAACCGCCGCGTCATGGTCTTCGCCGACCGTGAAGACGTGCAACGCTTCGTCGGCCCGCCGCCTTTCAAGGGCACGCTCGAAGGCAAGAACGGGCGACTGAGCTTCATCGACGTCAAGCACCCGCACACCTTCGGCCCCTACATGAACGACGACGTGATCAACTCGAAGGTGCAGATGGAGCAGAAGTTCCAGAGAGCCTACGAGCTGCTGCCGCGCATCTTCGATGAGTTCGCCGCGCTCACCGGGCGACGCTACGACTTCGTGCACCAGTACGGCGACAAGTCCGCCGACCGCTGCCTGATCGCGCTGAACACTGCGGGCGAAGCGGCCAAGGATGCGGTGGACCTGCTCGAAGCCCGCAACGAAGCGGTGAATCTGATTGTCCCCATGGTCCTCCGGCCCTGGCCGGAACGTGAGCTCCTTGACGCGCTGGGCGCCGCGCAGCGCATTGTCGTTGCCGAGCGTGGCAGCCAGTATGGTGCCAGCAATTACCTCGCCAACGAGATCGGCGCGGCGCTCCAGCGTCAGGGAAACTCCGCCCGCGTGATTCAGCGCAGCTACGGCATCGGCGGGCTGAACTTCACGCGCGAGGATGCGTTGGAGATGTACGCTGAGGCGAGTTCAGAGTTAAGAGTAGCGAGTAGCGAGTTGAAGAAGGGCGCCAGTGGTTCGGAGCAAGCGTCGATTGCGCAATCTGAACTCGCTACTCGCTACTCTGAACTCGCTACTCCTCCCTCCCGCCCGTCTTTCGGCTTCGCGCCGTCAAAACTCTATCACGGCGCCTGGCCCGGCGACCCCGATTACTCCCCGCCGCAGACGCTCACCCCGCTGACGGTCGAACAGTGCACGCTGAACGCCGGCAAGGACGGCAAGGTCAATCTCAAAGAGCTGATGAACATGCCGCAGCGCTTCGACAAGCACACGGCTTGTCCCGGCTGCGGCATTTTCACAAACCTGAACGACTTCCTGCGCGGCATCGACGGGCACGTCTGCCTGATCTTCAACACCGGCTGCGGCATGGTCGTCACCACCGGCTACCCGCTCACGAGCTTCAAGGTTCCTTACTTTCATAACCTCTTCCACAACGGCACATCCACCGCGACCGGCGTGGTCGAGATGATCAAACGCTTTCAGCGAAAGGGCGAGCTGCCGGAGGAAATCACGGTCATCGTCGTCAGCGGCGACGGCGGCGACGACATCGGTATGGACCAGGTGATCGGCAGCGCCCTGCGCAATGACCCGTTCATCCTGCTCGAGTACGACAACAAGGGCTACATGAACACCGGCGCCCAGCTCTGCTACACCGGCTACAAAGGTCAGAAAAACAGCAACGCCGCGATCGGCCCGAAACAGGCCGGCAAGACCAACCATCACAAGGACATCGTCGAAATCCTGCGCGGCACGTTCGCTCCGTACCTGGCGACGGTTTCCGAGGCGCACTCGGTCGACATGATCCGCAAGGCCCGCAAAGCCCAGGCCGCGGTCCGCGCCGGCGGATTCGCCTTCGTCAAAGCCATGTCCGTCTGCCCGCTCAACTGGGGCATGGCCGACCACGGCGGGCGGGCGGTTGTCGAGGCGGCGGTGAACGCCTGCCTGCACCCGCTCTTCGAAGTGGTGCACGGCGTTACGGCGCTTTCGCTCAATCCCGAGAAGCAGGGCAAGAAGATTCCGGTGGTCGAGGCGTTCAAGATGATGGGCTCGGCGTTCTCACACCTCGCCACGCCCGAGTACGCCGCCCTGGCGCAGGAGATTCAGGCGGAAGTCGATCGCCGCTGGGCGCGGCTGGTCGCGATGGCCGAAAACCCGGTCCTGTAGCGGCCGACCTCCGAGTCGGCCGTTTGGACCGTCCGACCTCCGAGTCGGCCGTTTGGACCGTCCGACCTCCGAGTCGGCCGTTTCGACCATCCGACCTCCGAGTCGGCCGTTTGGACCGTCCGACCTCCGAGTCGGCCGTTTCGACCATCCGACCTCCGAGCGGGCGGCCAGGTGAAGCCACGCGGCGCCGCAAGCGTCGCGCGGGGCCATCTGAGCCCCAAGCGCGAGCGCGTGGGGATTGGACCGAGCGTTTGCCGCTGCGCGCGAAATCCCCCGCGCTCGCGCTTGGGGTTCGGATCAGCGGTTTCACCGACCTCACCGGACACGTGTGGGCGGGCCTCAAACGGCCGCAGACGCCGGATGTGGCATTGATGCCATCGCCGAACGTGTTATTGGCCAGAACTCGATTCCGAAAGCGCGCCCGCATGAGCGGCCAAGTCGCAACCTAATTACTAACAGGTAGTTACAACCTCAGTCGGCCTGCCGCCGGGCCGGCTGCCTTTCCTTGCGCGCATCCCCTTCCTAAGCCTCTCGTGACGGGCCGTTGGTTTCCCCGTTGGTTTTTTCCCTTTCCGGACGCGACAGGAAGGACAAGTCATCATGCGCGCTTTTCGAATCGCCGGTCGCTCGGCCATCGCTTTTTCATCGACCTTGGCCATCGCTACGACCGCCGCCGCCGATTTCCCAATCACGCTTCAGGCGTTCGATCATCCGAACGCTCTCAGCAGCGCGGATCCGCACGCGCCGGACGCGCGCGATTACGGCTTGCGGCTGGACACGGCCGCCGGCCTGCAGTCGTTCCATTTTGTCGATGTGTCGATGACGTTCCTGAATCCGCCGGAGCCCGGGTCGGACACGGTCATGGCGACCCTGACCGGGACGATCGCGCACCTGCAGAGCACGCACGGCGGAATCACCGGTTACACGCCGACGTCCGGCTTCGATGTGCAGGACCAGCTGTACCAGATCGACGCTCAGTTTCGAATCTTCGGCCTGGCGGGGAGCTGGTTCGGCGCGAATTCCGGCCCTTACGAGAACATGTTCGCCGACCTGATCGCCGGCGGAATCAATGCCGGCAACAAGATTCAGTTCGCGCTGCACGACACCACGCTCACGCCGCTCTTCCAGGGGCCGGCCGTGTTCGACGGCCCGCTGGTCTACGATGAGCGTCCCGGCGGCGACGGAAACCCCAATCTCGACTCGTTCTACATCCGCTACCGCGATCGGCTCGATCCGGCTTTCTTCGCCTCGCCGCAGTGGGACGTGGTCTCCGCCGCGGGCTGGCTGGAACCGGCGGTCGACGGCGGGACGCCCTACGAGAACGACTTCCTGTTCTACCTGACCCCGGAGCCGGCCAGCGCGCTGCTGCTCCTGGCGGGCGGGATGCTGACCATTAAGCGACGGTAGAACTTCCAGGATTCCGGACCCGCGATGCGGGGAGCATCGGCGTCCCGCCGGTGTGCACCGGCGAGACGCCGATGCTCCCCGAAAACGAGACCGTGACGAGGTTCTGCCCTAATTGGGCTCACGTCGCTCCGGAGCGCCCTTCAACTTCACCTTGAGCGTCACCTTCTGCTCGCCGCGCAGCACGACGATCTCAATTTCGTCACCAGGCTTGAAGTCGCGCAGCACATCCATGTAGTCCTCGATCCCACTGATCGGCTTGCCGGCGATGTGCGTAATCGTGTCGCCATCCTGCATGCCGCCTTCCTTCGCCGCGCCGCCGTCCGCGACCGTCGAGACCACCAGTCCCTTGCCTTCCGCGGCGTAGTCGGGCGTGATGCCCAGCCGCACGCGCGGCATGACGGGGCGGCCGGTGTCGTCCGGCGTGTCGTCTTTCTTCGGCTTGAGCTTTTCGGCGATCTGGGCGTGCGCCTTGGCGACCGCATCCTTGTCCGATTCCTTCTCGTCCTTCTCCTGTTCCTCGATGCCGGGCTTCTTCATCGTGTCTTCGCCCGGCTCAACCGTTTCCTTCTTGTCCTGCCAGGTCGGGCCGTCGCTCAGATCGGCCACTTCGCTGACGATCGCGTACGAGAAGCGCAGGACCTTGGCCGCGCCATCGGCGTCGATCGTCTCGACGTCGTCGTCCGGCTGGTGATATTGCTTGTGGATGCCGGTGAACGGGAAGAGCACCGGGATCTTCTCGCGGTGGAAGGGCGCGTGGTCGCTGTTGCCGGGGACGCCCTTGGGGCTGCGGTATTTCAGCTCGCACTCGCTGGCGGCGGCGCGGATCATGTCCTCGAACTCGGTCGCCGTTCCGATGCCGTAGATGGTGAACTTATCGATGCTCAGGCGGCCGATCATGTCGAAGTTGATCATCGCCTTCACGCGCTCGAGCGGAATCGTCGGATGCTTGACGAAGTGCTCACTGCCCAGAAGCCCCAGTTCCTCGCCGCTGAATGCGATGAACAGGATGTTTCGCCGCAGCTTCGGCCCCTGGCCCAGCGCCTTGGCCAGCTCGAGGATGCCGCACGTGCCGGAGGCGTTGTCATCGGCGCCGTTGTGAACCACGGGCGTCGCGTCGGCCGACTGGAATGACCGCGGCTGGCGCCCGAGGTGGTCGTAGTGTGCGCCGATGACGACGTATTCGTCCGTCACGCCGCCGCCGGGGAGCACGCCGATCACGTTGCGGGCCTGAACCTGGCGCAGCCCGGGATTGAGCTTGGCGCTGAGTCCCGGCAAATCACGGGACATCGGCTTGCGCTGCGTATCGATCGTCTTCTGAAGCGTGCTCAGGTCGGGCTGGCCGGCCTGCTTGAGAATCGCGTCCGCCATTTTCTGCGAGATGTGGATCATCGGCAGCTTGTAGGTGGATCCCGTGCTCCACAGGTTGTACTCGGAGAGCTCATCTCCGGCCGGGGCCGAGGCGGGCTGCGTCGTCGGTCGCGGATGCGGCGGGTTCACCACGAGAATGCCCACTGCGCCATGCTCCGCCGCCGTGCGCGCCTTCCGCAGGAAGAGCGCATAGCGCGAGGGCGTCTTCCCGCCGAATTCGGCCTCCGGATCCTCGACCGGGGGCTCGAAGCGAAAGAGCAGGACGACCTTATCCTTGACCTCGAAGTCGGCGTAGTCGTTCCATTCGTGCTCGCTGGCCTCGATGCCATAGCCGACGAAAGCGAGCGGACCTTCCACTCGGTCCATGGCCGAGAACGGGAAGGGCCGCCAATCGCGGTGCAGCTTCCACTCGCCCGGCAGGCCGCTGATGTTCAGCGCGGCGTCCGCGTCGATGAGTTCCTTGCGCTGCTTGACGTCGAACGGCTGATACCAGCCGCCGTCAGCGCCCGCGGGCTTGCAGCCGGCCTCGGCGAACTTGCGGGCGATGTACTCGGCGGCCAGCGCGTTGCCCGGCGTGCCGGTGCCGCGTCCGGCCAGTTCTTCACCGGCGAGGTACTTCATGTGCTCGAGGTAGGCCGGCGCGGAGAACAGCGTCGACGCACGGTCCAGCCGCTCGCTCAGCGAAGCGCCCGCCAGGGCGGTTGCCGCGATACACGAGCTGAGGATCACATTCACGATCAAGCCACGGCGAACGATTGACATGGGTGCTCTCAACATCGATCAGTCCTCAACCCCGACATAGCGGCCGGCGGCCGCGCCGGCAGTTGGAAAAAGAAGCGTCGCAATCAAACGACGGCCGGCACGGGGGCCGGCCGCTACCAACGACGGCCGGCACGGGGGCCGGCCGCTACCGAAGGTAGTCTGTCTGCGCGAAGAGCGTCTCCGCGAAATAGCTGCTGCGCACGAACGGCCCGCTGGCCACGGCCGAGAAGCCCAGTTCGCGCGCGGCGGCGCCCAATTCTTCGAATTCGCTCGGCGGATAAAACTTCTCGACCGGAACGTGGACATCGCCGGGCTTGAGATACTGACCGATCGTCAGCATTTCGACGCCATGTTTCAGCAGGTCGCGAAACGTCCGAATCAGCTCGTCGCGCGTCTCGCCCAGGCCGACCATGATTCCGCTCTTGGTTCGCAGCTTCAGCTCGCGCGCGATTCGCAACGTATCGAGCGAGCGCTGGTAGCGGCCCTGCGGGCGCACTTTCTTCTGCAGGCTCGCGACCGTTTCGATGTTGTGGTTGAAAACCTCGGGCCGCGCGTCGGCGACGATCCGGATGCAGTCGGCCCGCGCGTGAAAATCGGGAACGAGCACCTCGACCGTTGACTGCGGCAGCCGCTCGCGCACCGCACCGACGCACTGCGCGAAATGGGCGGCGCCTTCGTCGGGCAGATCGTCGCGGGCGACGCTGGTAATCACCACGTGCCGCAACCCGAGATGCTCCGCCGCCTCAGCCAACCGCTGCGGTTCGTCCCTCTCCGGCGCGTCGGGCCTGGCCGTGCTCACCGCACAGAAGTGGCAGCGGCGCGTGCAGCGGTCGCCCAGAATCATGAACGTCGCGGTCTTCCGCTCCCAGCATTCGGTCAGGTTCGGGCAACGGGCTTCGACGCAAACCGTGTTCAGCTTGAGTCCGTCGATCAGCTTTCGCGTGGCAAGCATGGCGTCGCCGGGCAACGGGCGCTTCAGCCATGGCGGCAGGCGTCGGCGCGGCGACTGCTCGCCCGCGCTCCCGCTGACGACGGGCAGGGATGTTCCAGCGTTCATTCGCAGCCTCGAATGGCAGAAATCATAGCAGCAAAACAGGCTGAAAGCGAGCCACGGACGAACGGACGCGGGTCTTGTGTCAGCGGGAGAACCGGGTGAGTGCGGGCGGCCCGCCCGCATCGGCGGGCCAGAGAGGTTGTGAACTTTGGGTGGGACGCGCGTCTCGCCCGTCCCTGCGATCTCAGAAACGGGCAAGATGCCCGTTCCACCCGAAAAAGTTCACAGGCTCAGAACCAGCACTCCCCATCGAAACGGAGGAATCACACGCGGCTGACGTGGTCCGGATGCCGTCGCCCGAAGCTTGCCGTCCGCTCGGCATATGCGGCAAGCAACTCCTGAACGGCGGCGTCCTCGGTTGGCGCGCTGCAGTCGAGCGGCTCCAGCCGCACGAGGAACCGGAACTTCGGCCGCGATTCGATCGAGCGCTGGACGATCGCGGCCCCGCAGCGCAGCGCGATGCGCAGCGGTCCGACCATGTATTCGTGCGGACCGGCCGGACCGTCAATCCGCAGCGTGTCGACGCGGTAGTCGCCCGCCGGCGGTACATCGATCGCGCTGCCCACGACGCGGTTGTCCTTGAACCAGCGGTAGATTTCGCGCGGAAACGAGCTCGTCGCCAGTTGCTCCAGCGCGGCCGCTGCGCCGGCGGCGCGCTTCAGCCTCGACCCCATGTACCGTCGCGCCGCGGAATTCAGCTTGGCACGGACTCCGGCGCAGGGAAACCCAGCCCGCGCCAACATCGCCGCCCCGATGTCGTGAAACCCGAAATGACTCAACACCACGTACACGCCCGCCCCGCGCGCCAGGGCCGCCTCGAGGTGCTCACGCCCTTCCAGCCGGACGCGACGCTCCAGCTCTTCGGTCGTCAGCCGGTCCATCAGCAGGAAGAACCACTTGTCGCCGCGTGTCCGGCGAAAGTGCTGCAACGTGGCGCGGCGGAGCACTGCGCGCGGCAGGCCGGCCACCTCGCGCCGCAGCGCCCGTCGGACGCGCCGCCGAGCCGCCGGCTTCAGCAGCCACTCGAGCGTTCCGGCGACCACGGCCAGCCGCCACAGCGCGGACCAGCCAAGTCGCGAACGAACCCAATTCAGCACGCGGCGAGAGATCGACAACGCAAGTCGTTTCGAACGCGAAAGACGACCCGCTTCGTTCATCTCAGAAAGGCTCCAATTGGAGCCTAATGGAGTGCAATCAGAGTGTCAAGTGCCGGCCGGGATGCGACCGTGCGACCGGGTGTTCGGCGAACCGATTTGTCCGAACCCGCCGCGCCAAGCGGCGGGTCGACGCCCCCGGCCGATGAGGCCCGGCTCGCGTGCGATCGTCACCTCGCCGCTTGGCGCGGCGGGTTCGGAAAAACGGCCCGGGGCGGCGTCTGCCAGGCCCGCGGCTCCTGCCTGGACTTTTGCCACACCCCGTTTCAGGCCGTTTCGGGCGATGCTGCGCGAACCGGCCCGCGCGATGGTATAGTGGGTCGTCCGGGACCATTTCGGAGCCGAATCATGATGCGTTCGCGACTCTCCCCGTCACACCTGCGCGGATGGATCGCCGCGTCGCCGCTGGCGATGCTGCTCGCCGCGGCGATTCCATTCTCTGACCCGCCGCGGACGAACACGCTGCTGGCCGACATGAACTGCGACACGCTGGTGAACATCCTGGATGTGAATCCCTTCGTGCTGGCGCTGTCCAATCCGGCGGGATACGCGGCCGCGTTTCCGACGTGCAAGATCGCCAACGGCGACATCAACGGCGACGGCGCGCTGGATATTCTGGACGTGAATCCGTTCATCGTGTGCGTGCAGAACAACGGGAATCCGTGTCCCTAGATGGCGCAGCGGATCGCCCAGTTCGCGCTGCTCGTACGCGAGTACGATGAAGCCATTCGCTTCTTCGTGGACCGGCTGAACTTCGAGCTGGTGGAGGACACACCGCTTGAAAACGAAAAACGCTGGGTGCGCGTCCGCCCCTCCGGGAGCGACGGGCCGAACCTGCTGCTGGCGCGGGCGGCGACGGACGAGCAGCGGGCGGCCGTCGGCCGGCAGACCGGCGGGCGGGTGTTCATTTTCATCGAGACGGATGACCTTGATCGCGACGTCGCGCGGTTGACTGCGAGGGACGTGCGCTTTGTCCGCGGCGTGTCGATCGAGCCGTTTGGGAGAGTCGCGGTGTTCGAGGACTTGTACGGCAACAAGTTTGACTTGATAGAGAGACGCTAGCTCGGCTGGCGTCTGTCGCGCTCTCCGAATCGTCAGCGAAGATTGTTTTGCGCGCCCAGAAACGGCCAGAACCCCGCCCGGTCGCCGTAGGCCTCGTAGGGCGGATTCCACAACTCGCTTTCCGGATCCGCGGCCCAGATGCGCGCGCCCGCCACCGGCCACAGGTCGAAGCGCCAATTCGGACCGCGCGAGAGATACACCCAGTTCGCCCCGACGCCCATCGAATCCTGGGCGACGGACTCGTCCACCGTGCGGCGTGCCTCAGCCCGCGTGAAACGGGCTGATCCGTCGCAGAAGACCATGTTGTCCACCATCCGCTGCCGGTGCCAGCCGGTCGCCACCACCGGGTCCGGATTCACGACGCCGTTGTCCATCCCGATCATGTTGAAGAACGTCGGCTCGCCGAACGCGATCGTGCGCGCGACATCCGGGATCGTCGAGAGCCGATGCCCCCACGGCCCGATCGCGAAGGCGCCTTCGTAGGTCTCGCCTTGCGGCGGAAAGATGCCGAACAGGCTGGCGCGGTAGCTGTTGCCGATCGTGTCGTAGCAGCGGCGGCCGGCGTTCTCGATCGGGGCGTCGTCGATCTGCTCCGACTCCGGGTAGCCACGGTCGGAGGGGCAGAGAAACGCCCGCAACGCCTTGTCATCTTCCATCACGCCCTTGCTGTAAACATAGCGATTGATCGGCCGCCCGCCCGCGGCCCAGCCCAGCGATGAATCCAGCCGTCGCGGTCCGGCGGGCGTCAGGAATGGTTCGCTCGCCGAGCGCCCGCCGTAAGAAAACCACATCGCGCAGCGCCGCAGCCAATAATCGTCGGCGGGCAGCGGGGAGACCATGGCAGCGTGGATGGGGATAAGCAGTTCGATCGGCTCTTCGGCGGCGTAGGCCTGCGAGGCCTGTCCGAGCGTGTGCAGGTTCGCCAGGCAGACCGTGCGGCGGGCCTGCTCGCGCGCTCGGCCCATCGACGGCAGCACCATTGCCATCAGCAGGGCGACGATGGCGATCACTACGAGCAGCTCGACGAGCGTAAACGCGGTGCATCGCCTCAGGCGCATGGGCTGGCTCCCGGTCTGGCTCTCGGCAGATCGTCAGATTCTACCGGACCTGGCAAGGCCGCCTTGTGGCGGACGTCAGGCCCGTCCGGCTCGGGGATTGCGGGCCAGACACCCGCACCCCCAGGGCCTACTCAGCGGCGACCGAATTTCAAGTACTGGTCAAGTTTGCGGGGAGCATCGGCGTCCCGCCGGTGCAATTCTGCACTCGCACCGGCGGGACGCCGATGCTCCCCGCGCCGGGAGTCAAACTTGACCAGTACCGAATTTCAGGTCGGCGTTGACTTCCGCTTCGAACGGGGCCTAGGACTTTATGGCGTAGTACAGAGGGCGAGAAGCCTCGCGCGGCGGTCCCGCGCCGAAGAAGCTTCCTTTCTCACGACACTGCGACTTGGCGCCGCAGCGCATGCGCTGGCGCGCATGCTCAGGGAGTCCCTGCGCGGATTTCGGACCCTCAGGAGCAGTTCCTTAAGGAGAAGCGTTTATGAAGTTTCCTAAGATCCCCGCCGGGCTGGCCGCGATCGCTCTGGGCGCTCTGAGCGCCGCGACCGCGCTGGGTCAGTCGCAGACGATCGCGACGTTTGCGGACCCGGCCCTGGATTCGACAACGCCGCTGTTTGAACTGAACGGAACGTCGTTCAGCGGCGCGTGGAGTTCGACCGGCCTGACCCTCCTCACCCCGGGCCTGGCCGCTCCGGATTTCCCGAATGCCCACTTCCGCCTGGACCCGATCACGCTGGTCGACCCGGTGAGCGGCGAGACCACCGGCGGCGCGGTGGAGTTCTTCGATAGCAGCGACGCGTTGCTCATGACGCTGACGTTCAGCGAAGGCCGCCTGATCAAGCCCTTCAGCTTCGGCGCCAGCGACTTCGTCGCGCAGAGCGTCGTGATCGCCGGTCCGATCGTCACGACCCCGCTCGCGAATGAGTCGTTCGCGTTCAGCTTCGCCAACCAGGTGCTGACCGACGGTGGATTTACCTCCACGGCGGCGTTCACCTCGTCCGCGGTTCCTGAGCCGGCCAGCCTGCTGCTTTTGTCGCTGGGCGGCCTGACGATGGCCTGCCGCCGTCGCGCCTGAGCCGCGCAGAAGCCGCGCTGAAGTCCGATCAGCGCGCCACTGATTCGCATCAACAGCAAAGGGCGCCCCGCACGACGAGGCGCCCTTTTCTTTTCCAGTCCCGCCCCGCCTGAGCGGCGCCCAGCCCGGGCTATACTCCGCCCACGGTGCGGCCCTCTCGCCGCACCCTTGCACCCGCGGCGGAGAGACGCGTGCCCGCTCCCGACATGCAGTCGTTCGTCAAGGAACTCGAATCGCGCGGCTGGCTGAAACGGATTACGGCCGAGGTCGATCCCGTCCTGGAAATCACGGAGATCTATGACCGGGTCGTGAAGACCGGCGGGCCGGCGCTGCTGTTCACCCGGCCCAAGGGTTCCGACATCCCGGTGCTGATTAATACGTACGGCTCACGGGAACGAATGTGTCTGGCGCTGGGGGCCGAGTCGCTCGAAGAGATCGCCGAACGGGTGCAGCAGCTCGTCAAGCCGGAAATTCCCACCACGCTGCTGGAGAAACTCAAGAAGATCCCGCAGTTGATGCAGCTCGGCAGCCTACCGCCGAAGATTGTCCGTCGCGGAATCTGCCAGGAAATCGTGCGCAAAGACGACGCCGATCTGACAGCGCTGCCGGCGCTGAAATGCTGGCCGCTGGATGGGGATTTATCGCGGAACGCGTATTCGCACGTGCGGGAATTGGGGCGCCGGGCGCCGGGCGCAGGGCGCGCGGCGGCAACACCGGGCGATGCTCGCCGAACTGGCGCGGAGAACGAGGGCAGCGAACACGCGCGCTGGACGATGGATGAATCCGCGGCGCCCGCGGCCGAGCCATCGATGCTGCTGCCGCCGGCGAATGAAGGCCGCTACCTGACGCTCACCAACGTCTTCACCAAGCACCCCGACACCGGCGAGCGGAACATCGGCATGTACCGCGTGCAGATCCTCGGCCAGAAGCTGGCCGCGATGCACTGGCACATGCACCATGACGGCGCCCGCCATTTCCGCCGCTATCGTGAGCTCGGCCGCCGCATGCCGATCGCCGTCGCCTTGGGCGGGCCGTCGGTGATGCCGTACGCCGCCACCTGCCCGCTGCCGCCGGGCATCGACGAATGCCTGTTCGCGGGCTTCCTGAACGGCGGCTCGATCGAGCTGGTCGCGTGCGTCACGCAGCCGGAGATCGAAGTGCCCGCGACGGCCGAGATCGTCGTCGAAGGCTACATCGATCCGCTCGAACCGCCCGTGGTCGAAGGGCCGTTCGGCGACCACACCGGCTTTTACTCGCTGGCCGATCTCTATCCGCGCCTGCACGTCACGGCGATCACGCACCGCAAGGACCCGATCTACCCGACGACGGTGGTGGGCAAGCCGCCGCAGGAGGATTTCTGGCTGGGCAAGGCGACTGAGCGGATATTCCTGCCGCTGCTGCGGACCATTATTCCGGACATCATCGACTACAACCTGCCGATGTTCGGCTGCTTTCACAACTGCGCGTTTGTGAAAATCCGCAAGGAGTATCCGTACCAGGCGCGGCGCGTGATGAGCGCCATCTGGGGCACGGGGCAGATGGCCTTCACCAAGATGATCGTCGTCGTGGACGAGCACGTGGACGTGCAGAACGAGCAGGCCGTGCTCTTCGCGCTGTGCGCCAACTGCGACCCGAAGCGCGACACGCTGATCATCGAGGGGCCGCTGGACATTCTGGATCACGCCGCTCCGGTGTGCGGCGTGGGCGGAAAGATCGGGTTTGACGCGACGCGGAAAATCGCCGGCGAGGGGCCGGTGCGGGCCTGGCCGGATGAGATTGAGATGTCGGCGGAGATGCGCGCGCAGGTGACACGCCGCTGGCGCGAGTACGGCTTCTAGCTGAGAAGCCGTTGAAAACGCCGGCGGGCATTCGTAGCGTCGGACCTCCGCGTCCAATGGTGCTTCCCGCGACCGTCGGACGCGGAGGACCGGGTGCGTTGGAGTAATGGCGGCGCTGCAATCCGAGCCCCAAGCGCAAGCGCGCGGGGATTTCGCACGAAGCGGCTGCCTCTTGGTCCAACCCCCACGCGCTTGCGCTTGGGGCTCGGTTCCCGCCGGCCCTCCGCCTAAACCGGCACGCACCCGGAGGTCCGACGCTACGGGACCGCCGGTCGCCTACTCGCGCGGTTCGGATTATCATGCCCGTCTCGGGCTGGCGAGCAATGAGTCGATGGGCGTCCGGACAAGAAACCAATACAGCGCCGATTCCCGCGACACGCAGCGCGCGCCCGCCGGTGTGGACCGCGCGCCGGCCGGCGCGGCGGGACAGTTGCTTGCGCCGGGCGGCGACGTGCCGTGGCTCATCGTCCGGGGCGCGGCGCAGAACAACCTGAAGAACATCGAGTTGCGCCTGCCGCTGGGGCGGTTTGTGTGCGTCACGGGAGTGTCCGGCTCGGGCAAGAGCTCGCTCGTCAACGACATCCTCTACGCCGCTCTGGCGCGCGAGCTCATGAACGCCGAGGCGCTGCCCGGCGAGTTCGAGCGAATCGAGGTCGAAGCCGGCGGCGCGCCGCGCGCTGCGCGCCGCGTGGCGGCGACGAAGAAAGCCGCCAAGGGTCCGAGGCGAGTCGTCGCGCCATCGACGCGCCAGTTCCTCGACAAGATCATCGCCATCGACCAATCGCCCATCGGCCGCACGCCGCGCAGCAACCCGGCGACCTACATCAAGCTCTTCGACGAAATCCGCGATCTTTATGCCCGCCTGCCGGACGCGAAGCTCCGCGGCTACAAGCCCGGCCGCTTCAGCTTCAATGTGCCCAGCGGCCACAAGGGCGGCGGACGCTGCGAGGCGTGCGAGGGCAACGGCGCCACGCGGATCGAGATGGATTTTCTGGCGGACGTGTGGGTCACCTGCGCGGTGTGCGACGGCCGCCGCTTCAGCCGCGAGACGCTGCAGATTCACTACAAAAGCCGCTCAATCGCCGAAGTGCTCGACATGGACGTGCAGCAGGCGCTGGAGCATTTCGAGAACCAGCCGCGCGTCCGCGGCATGCTTCAGACGCTGCACGACGTCGGCCTGGACTACATCAAGCTCGGCCAGTCGAGCACCACGTTGTCCGGCGGCGAGGCGCAGCGCATCAAGCTCGCCCGCGAGCTGGTGAAGAAGCCGACCGGGCGCACGCTCTACGTGCTCGACGAGCCGACGACGGGGCTGCACTTCGAGGACATCCGCCGGTTGCTGGCGGTGCTGCACGGCTTCGTCGACGCGGGCAACACGGTCGTCGTCATCGAACACAATCTCGACGTGATCCGCACCGCCGACTGGATCATCGATCTGGGCCCCGAAGGCGGCGACGCCGGCGGCGTGGTCGTCGCGGAGGGCACGCCGGAGGAAGTGGCGGCGGAGGCGGGATCGCATACCGGGAATTCGCTGCGCGAAAGTTCAGAGTTAGGAGTAGCGAGTAGCGAGTTGAAGACGAAGGCAGCCGATTCGCCCTCTGACACGCGCTACTCCGAACTCGCTACTCTGAACTCTATCTCCGTCCACGGCGCGCGCGAGCACAACCTCAAGGACATTTCCGTACGCTTTCCGCGCGAGAAGATGACCGTCTGCACCGGCGTCAGCGGGTCGGGGAAGACGAGTTTTGCGATCGACACGGTTTTTACCGAGGGCTATCGCCGGTACGTGGAATCGCTGTCGGCGTATGCGCGCCAGTTTCTCGGCCAGCTCGCCAAGCCGCGCGTCGAGCACGTCGAGGGGCTGTCGCCGGCGATCTGCATCGAGCAGAAATCCGCCAGCCGCAGCCCGCGCTCCACCGTCGGCACGATCACCGAAATCTACGACTACATGCGCGTGCTGTGGGCACGGCTCGGCACTCCCTACTGTCCGAAGTGCGGCGGCGTGGTCGGATCGCAGACCTCTGATGAAATCGTCGATCGCATCCTCTCCCTCGACGAGGGCTCGCCGGCGATGATCCTTGCCCCCGTTACGCTCGGCGACGGCGAGAACTACGCCTCGATGTTCAACCGGCTCAAGGCGTCCGGCTACACGCGCGTCCGCGTCAATGGCGTCGTGCAGCCCACGGCCCAGGCCGTCACGCTCGATGTCCGCCGCAAGCAGCGCGTCGAAGTCATCATCGACCGCACCGTGATTCGCCGGAAGGCCCGCGGCCGAATCGCCGAAAGCGTCGAACACGCGCTGGCGCTGGGGAACGGGGTGATGGTGCTGGCGACGGAGGAATACGAAAGAGAAGTTGGAAGTCAGAAGTCAGAAGTCGGAAGTGAAGATGCAGCCGATCGTGCCAGCGGCGAGACGTCGCCGCCTGCATTCACTTCTGACTTCGTACTTCCAACTTCTGACTTCTCCCTCGTTCCCGCCCGCGAGTTTCTGTACTCGCAAAAGCGCGCCTGCGGTCAATGCGGCGAAAGCTACGAGGAGCTCGGCCCGCACCAGTTCAGCTTCAACAGCCAGCTCGGCTGGTGCGAGACCTGCGAGGGCCTCGGCGTGCAGCGCGGCGCGCCCGCCGCCGCCATCATCCGCAACCCGAACCGCGGCCTGCTCGACGGCGCCATCGCCGGTTGGCCGCACATCCTGCCCGCGTCGCCGCTGGGCCGGCTGCTGGGCGCGTTGTGCGAGCGCATCGGCGTAAAACCGCAGACGCCGCTTGCGCAGTGGACCGCGGAACAGAAAAACACGCTCATGTTCGGCACCGGCGGCGACTGGCTCGACGGCTCGGCGGCATTCTCGGCGCCGGCGGCAGGCCAGCGGCGCACGGCGGAGGCTCGCCCGCCGTCGCTACGCTTCCACTGGCGCGGCTTTTTCCCCACGGTCGACGCCGCCACGCGCAACAGTTGGATGCTCCGCTACAAACTGCAAAACACGGTGACCGACATCCCCTGCGCCACCTGCCGCGGCGGGCGCTTGCGGTCGGACGCAGCGGCAGTGCGATTGGGGAGTAGCGAGTTACAGAAGGGCGAATCCGGAGCCAATCTTCAACTCGCTGCTCGCTACTCTGAACTCGCTACTATTGTTGACGTCTGCCAGCTCCCCCTCTCCGCCGTGGCCCGCTTCTTCGATGACTTGCAGCTTTCGAAGCAGCAGCGGGCCGTCGCGGGCGAGTTGCTGAAGGAGATCCGCGACCGGATTCAGTTCCTGCTGGATGTCGGCTTGGACTACCTGACGCTGCACCGCGGCGGACCGACGCTGTCGGGCGGCGAGGCGCAGCGCATCCGCCTCGCCAGCCAGATCGGCAGCGGACTGTCGGGCGTGCTCTACGTACTGGACGAACCGACCATCGGGCTGCACCCGCGCGACAATCAGCGGCTGATCCGGGCGCTGCTCAAGCTGCGCGACCTGGGAAACACGTTGCTCCTGGTCGAGCACGATCGCGACGTGATCGCCAGCGCCGACCACTTGCTGGATTTCGGCCCGCGGGCGGGGGCGGAGGGCGGGCGCGTGGTGGCGGAGGGAACGCCGGCGGAAGTCAGAAGTCCGAAGTCCGAAGTCAGAAGTGAAGGGCGTAGGGTGGGCATTGCCCACCGGTCGTTCGAGGGAACAGGGAACAGAGAACAGGGAACAGAGCAAATGGTGGGCGATGCCCAACGTACGGAATCGCTGACGCGCGCGTACCTTTCGGGCGAGGCCGCCATACCGGTCCCGACCAATCGCCGCACCGTGTCTTCCACCGCACATGTTGACGCCGGCGCGCCACAATGGCTGATCGTCCGCGGCGCGCGGCAGAACAACCTGAAGAACATCGACGTGCCTGTGCCGCTCTCGCGCCTGATCTGCATCACCGGCGTCTCCGGCTCGGGAAAGAGCTCGCTGGTGAACGACATTCTATGGCCGGCGCTGGCCAACAAGCTCCAGAACGCCGGCCTTTCGCCCGGAGAACATGACGCGCTCGAAATAGCCAGTGGCGAATCGCGAATGGCGAATTCGTCCGTCGCCGACGATAGCGCGAGCGTCGAGGTTCAACGCTCGGCCGTCGACGATCGGTCGCGGAAAAGAGGCCGAAGTTCGACTGCCGACACGCGGAATCCGAAATCCGCGGCCGATCGGCTCCTTCGCCGCACCATCGACAAGGTTATCAATGTCGATCAATCGCCGATCGGCGCCACGCCCGTCAGCAACCCGGCCACCTACACCGGCCTCTTCGACTGGATACGCGAGCTCTTCGCCCGCCTGCCCGACAGCAAGATGCGCGGCTACAGCGCCAACCGCTTCAGCTTCAACCGCCCCGGCGGGCGCTGCGAGCCGTGCCAGGGTTACGGCCAGAAGTGCATCGAGATGCACTTCATGCCCGACGTGTGGGTCGAGTGCGAAACCTGCCGCGGCAAGCGCTACAACCCCGAGACGCTGGAGATTCGCTATAAAGGCAAGAGCATCGCCGACGTGCTCGACATGCGCGTGGCCGAGGCGCTGACGCTCTTCGAAAACGTCCCGCGCATCCGCCGCATGTTGCAGACACTTGCCGACGTCGGCCTGGAGTACGTGCAGCTCGGCCAGCCGGCGCCGACGCTGTCGGGCGGCGAGGCGCAGCGCGTCAAGCTCGCCGCGGAGCTGGGCAAGCCGGCGACGGGCCGCACGTTCTACATCCTCGATGAACCGACAACGGGGCTGCACTTCGACGACGTGCGCAAGCTGCTGATCGTGCTGCACCGACTCGTTGATCTGGGGAACACGGTCCTGGTCGTCGAGCACAACCTCGACGTGCTCAAGAACGCCGACTGGATCATCGACCTGGGGCCGGAGGCGGGCGAGGCGGGAGGGAGCGTCGTCGTCGCCGGGACGCCGGAAGCGATAGTTAGTGCTGAGTTCAGAGTAGCGAGTAGCGAGTTGAAGAAGCGCGGACATGAGCCCAATCTCCAACTCGCTACTCTGAACTCTGAACTCGCTACTTCGTCCCACACCGCCGCCGCCCTGGCCCCCGTCCTCGCCGCCGGTCCGCATGAACCGCGAGAGGTCTACGACCCCGTGGCGCACGCGGCGCATGAGGCGGAGGTCGAGAAGCAGGGACTCGGAAAAATCGGTAAGGAAGTTCGTCTGCCGTGGCAGATCGACGGGCGCAAGTGGCACATGGAGCAGCGCACGACGCGCTGCGGCGGAACGGTGCGCTGGGAGCCGGCGGCGCTGGAGTTCATCGAGCGGCTGGTGCACGAGACCGGGCGCGACATCGTCGGTCCGGCAGGCAGACGCGCTCGTCCGAACCCGTCGCGCCAAGCGACGGGTCGACGCTCGTCGGCCGAACCGGCTCCGGTCGCCGAGGGTTTCTTCGCCCCGACGAACTGGAGCGACCGGGCCAGCATCGAGATCACCGCCCCGCGGGCCGACACCTGGTTCCTGCACATACTGACCGGCGGTGAGTGGCTGCTGGAGTGCTACTTCCGCGCTCCGCCGGGCACGTTCGACGCCAAGTCGCTCAATAAGCAACTCGGCCTGAAGACGCTCGACCAGCGCGAAGACCTGCAAACCTACGGCGACTGGCCGCGGGTGGATGTGCGTCAGCGGATGGATGGGATGGACGCGATCGCGGTGTATGTGCACGACAGGCAGGAAATCGACACGCCGGCGTTTCGGAAGTTCGTGCAGACGGCGGTGAGGGCTTATGCGCGGACGGTCAGCTAGCAGGGCCCGGCGGGTATCGGTGAGCCGGGGTTCAAGGTGCGCAGGTGCGCGAGGCCTAATTGCGCACCTTCGGCGGAAGGGGTCGGGAGGCGCGTTTTTATCGAACCGAAAGGGCGACCAACTCGGTTTCGGAGACATCTTCCCCCCTCCCACCGCCTTTGCCGCCCGCGCGGCGCGGCGGCCGACGACGCGGTCGATGTATCAATCATAGCAATGCTAGATTCAGCGTCAACGGTCGAATTTGGGCGGGTTCTGGCATGCTTCCAGAATCTCCTCAAAATGCTTGCTCGCTCCGACAATCCCCGCCCGATCGTCATCGGCAACCGCCTGCTTCAGCTCGGCGAGGAGATCAATCAGTGTCGGCCGGGCATCAGGCAGCAGCGACTCGAACTGTTGCCAGTTGTACACGTGATAGAGGAGATCCCAGCAGATGCCGCAATCCGGCCCGCGGGCCGAGCGTGGGTCGCGGAGCATCAGCTCAGCCTCGGCGATGAAATTCAGAGCCGCTTCACAGCCGTCTACGTAGACGTGGAACGACGCCGTGTGGGTCATCTCTTGCGGCGCGTGCGGAAAGCGCGCGCGGAAGGCGGCGCGGCCGTCGGCCCCGAGGTCTTCCCTGCCGAGGAGGGCCCGCGCGAGCTCGAGCTTGGCGGCAATTTTCTCGTGGCGTTCGCGTCGCCGCGCTTCCAGTTCGGCCTCTGATAGTTGTCCCCTTCGTCGGCTCCGCAAACCGCTGGGCAGCGAGGCGCCGCGTGGGCGGTCGCCCTCACTCGGCGCGAGCACCTGCACGTCCGCGGTTCTCAGCGCGGCGTCGACTTTCGCGCCGGCCTCGGCTTGGATGCGGCCAAGCGCTTCCGGACTTCATCGGACGCCATGGCACCGGCTCGACGCACACGCCGACGAGAGCGTTCGATCAGCGCCAGAAACAGTGGATTCGTCGCCAGCGACGCGCTTTCGGCGTCCGTATTCGGCAGCGCTACGACCGCGGCGACCGCGCGGCCGTTGGAAATGAGCACGACCGGCTCACGTGCGAGATTCTTCAGGTGCGCCGCGAGCGGCGAGACTGATTCGAGAGGGATTCTCTTCATAGCTCGAACTCCACGCCGCCGATCCAGATTCGGTTTCGCCGCATTATTCCGACTGCCAGCACCTGAACGACAGCTTCCGGGGCGTCCATTACATCGTAGTATACGCGCAAGTCGCCGATCCGAAGCTCCCACGGCGCCAGCGGATTGGGACGCATCGGTTTTCGGTTTCGAGTCTCAACGCGCGGTTCATGCGAAAGCTGACGCTCCACTGAATCCAGCACGCGGCGCTGGTCTCGCGCGGACATGGCGTCCAAGTGTTCGACGGCGTCCGGTGAGTATTCAATCGCGTACGCCATTCTTCATCGCTCTCACACGTCCGTCGCGTGCTGCGGCCTCGGCGAGCCGCCGAACGCGCCCCAAATCAAATGCGAAATCCGGCAGCACCGCGGACGCGTATCTCTCCCCGCGACGGCCGCTTGCCCCTGGTGCTCGGCCTTCAGGAGAGAAATGCCGTCACGCCCCAAACGGCGTCCTGGCCCTCGCCTTCGACCGCGCCACCAACTTGCGGAACCTCTCGTTCGACTCCAACAACTCACTTGTCAGCGCGTCGCCTTCCGACGAAACCGGCGATTGAAATGCCGCGAACAGCCGCCGATCGCGCCCGAGGTCAAGCTCGAATCCCGGCAGCGCCACGGACGCGTACTTATCCCCCGCGACGGTCGCTTCGCGGTAACGCCCGCCCTCGAGAACCAGAAAACGCATCGACTGCCGCTCGGGGTCGATGAGCCAGCACTCGGCGACGCCCGCTGCTTCGTAGTCGGCGCGCTTCGTCTGCGTGTCGAAGCTGCGGGAGTCGGCGGAGATCACTTCGACGACCAGATCGGGCGGCTCCGTGATTCTCTCGTCCACGCGCGCGGCCTTGGCCGCGCTTAGAAAAACGACGTCCGGCCGGTACACCAGGTCGTCGCGCAGCTTTACGTCGATGTCCGAGACGACTTCGCCGACCGGGTGCTGCCGCAGGTGGTCGTCGATCTGGCGGCAAATCTCGAAGACGATTTTCTGATGCCAGAAGCCCGGGCTTGGCGACACGATCGCGACTCCGTCCACGAGTTCGTAGCGCACGTGCGATTCAGGCAGGGCGAGGAATTCGCCCGCCGACATGCGCAAGCCGAAATGACTCGCCGCGCCCGGCTCCGGCGCGATCCGCACGACCATAGCAACGCTCCCTTTCCGCCATTCTACCGTCCGGGCGGGCGAAGTCGTATGGCCCGCTCTGCGGAGATCAATCGCACGCACCCGCGTGTCTCGCCGGGCGCCCGGACCGATGACCGCCGGCTTCAGCCGCCTTATCATCGTGAACACCCGCCGCCGCCTGACGGCGCCGCGCGGCTTCCTCGAAAAAAAAGAAGGACGGCGCCATGCTCGATATTCTCAAATCCCTCGGCCTTTCGAACGACAATCCCGGCGGCTTCGACGGCCAATGGCTCGGCAGCGGCAAGGTCACCGAAGTCACGACACCCATCGACGGCTCGAAGATCGCCACCGTCCGCAACGTCACCGCCGACGAGTTTCATCGCATCGTCGACCGCGCTCACGAGGCGTTTCTGAAATGGCGGACCGTCCCCGCGCCCAAGCGCGGCGAAGTCGTCCGCCAGCTCGGCAACAAGCTGCGCGAGCACAAGAAGGCGCTGGGCGGGCTGGTCACGCTCGAAATGGGAAAGATCGCCGTTGAGGGCGAAGGCGAAGTCCAGGAGATGATCGACATCTGCGATTTCGCCTGCGGCCTGTCGCGCCAGCTTTACGGCCTCACCATGCACTCGGAGCGGCCCAAGCACCGCATGTACGAGCAGTGGCACCCGCTCGGCGTCGTCGGCGTAATCTCCGCATTCAACTTCCCGGTCGCCGTCTGGTCGTGGAACGCCGCGCTGGCCGCCGTCTGCGGCGACAGCACGCTGTGGAAGCCGTCGCACAGCACGCCGCTGTGCGCGATCGCCACCACGCGCCTGGCGCAGCAGGTGTGCGAGGCCAACGGCGTTGATCCGGCGATCTTCTCGCTGGCATTCGGACCGGTGGCGGACGTGGGCGAACCGATGCTGGCCGACAAGCGCGTGCCGTTGGTTTCGGCGACCGGAAGCTGCCGGATGGGCTATCGCGTCGGCGAAGTGGTGAGCAAGCGCCTGGGCCGCACGATTCTCGAGCTCGGCGGCAACAACGCGATCATCGTGTCAAAGCACGCGAACCTCGACCTCGCGCTCCGCTCGATCGTCTTCGGCGCCATCGGCACCGCCGGCCAGCGCTGCACCAGCACCCGCCGTGTCATCGTCCACAACTCGCATCGCGACCATCTCATTCAGCGGCTCATCGCCGCCTACAAAACCGTTCGCATCGGCGACCCGCGCAAGCCCGACACGCTCATGGGCCCCGTCGTCAACACGCAGGCCGTCACCGACGTGCAGAACGCCATCAAGCGCGTGAAAGAAGAAGGCGGCCAGATTCTCTACGGCGGCGAACCCCTCACCGGCCCCGAATTCCCCGGCGGCCACTACATCCGCCCCTGCCTCGCCGCCGCGAAGAATGAGTTCAAGATCGTGCAGGACGAGACCTTCGGCCCGATCCTCTACATCATCGGCTACGACGATTTCGAGGGCGCAATGCGCATGCACAACGGTGTGCCGCAGGGCCTCTCCTCCTGCATTTTCACCGAAAACCTGCTGGAAGCCGAAGAGTTCCTGGCCGCGACGGGCAGCGACTGCGGCATCGCCAACGTCAACATCGGCACCAGCGGGGCCGAAATCGGCGGCGCCTTCGGCGGCGAAAAAGAAACCGGCGGCGGGCGCGAGAGCGGATCGGACGTCTGGAAGCAATACATGCGGCGGCAGACGAACACGATCAACTTCGGAACGGAGCTGACGCTGGCGCAGGGGATCAGGTTCGGCGATTGAGGCGGAGTTAAGAGTAGCGAGTAGCGAGTAGCGAGTAGCGAGTGGCGAGTAGCGAGTTGCGAGTTGCGAGTTGCGCAGTCCGGGTGGGACGGGCGTCTCGCCCGTCCCCTTCGACGCGCTGACCCATGTGGTGCCGGTTTCCATCGCGTCTGCAATGTGGCACCGGTTTTCAACCGGTGTCTGTGGCGTGTGGCACCGGTTTCCAACCGGTGACTGTTTGCACGGGTTTCCAACCCGTGCAACCGGACGCCCGCTCCCTCATGGTCGCGGCTCGGACAACGTGCCAGCAGGTCGCGGGGCACCGCGACCTGCGTTAGGCAACGGCCCCGCGTAACTACGCCATCGTCCGCGAGCGTGTTCCGAGCAGCGCACCCAACGCCAACAATACGAGTGACGACGGCTCGGGAACAAAGTCATACACTTCGCCGGAGACGCCTTCCATCGGCACGGATGTGCCGAAGATCAACCCCGCCGAGCCCGCTTCGCCGGGCGCGTTGAACTCAAAGTCGATGTAGCGGCTGCCGGTTACGTGGATGAGCGAACCGAATGGTTGAACGAGCGGCGTCAGGTCGCTGGCGATGATGCCGGCGATGACGCTCCCGTCGACCTGGCTGCCAGCGCCGAGCCGCGAGTCGCTCCCGAGCACCGTGCTGCGGTACGTGAACCCGTTGAACGTGAACCCACCCTGCCACTCGAAAGGGGTCGAGTCGCTGTCGTAGCGATCGAACGACGGGTTGTCGTAGCTGATCTTGCCCTTGGGCCGCAGGCCGGACGGGCAGCCCGTGACGGTCAGGTCTTCGCCGTTGCCGTCATACTCGCCGGTGTTCCGCGAATCCAGCCGGCCGAACCCGCCGCGCGACGCCCCCACGGGCAAGTCGATGGTTCTGATGCCGTCGTTATTCAGCCCCATAACGTTCCATTCGATTCGATTGTTGGCGTTATTCTGATTGGCATTCCAGGCCGTGCGCGCGGCGTCCAGTGCGTTGAGAAGCTTGTCGCGCTTGGCGGTGAGGTTCTCCGGCCCGCGCTCGTTGGGGGTGATGGGGACGGACGCTTCCAAAGTTTGCGTCAGGTCGCCGTTGGGGATCGTAATGGAGACGTAGACGATCGGATTCACCGGGTTTTCATTCTGTCGCAGCACGCGCGCGGGCTTGAGCGTGAATTCGAGTTTAGGGGCCTGCGCGAGGGCGTTCTCCGCTCCCAGGCCGGCAGCGACGATGAGCGTCGCCGATATCAAGGACTTTCGCATGACATCTCCTTCAATTCGCACAGGCTTGTCGAGATGCGGTCATCCGGTGGTCGAGACCACGTTGCGGGCGACGCACCCGCGTTGATCAGGCGCCGGATGATTGGCCGGCGGCCAGCCGACCCACGATCAAGAGCGGAAACGGCGGTCGATTTGGGCGGGCCATCGCGCGGATGTCGCGATGCGCTGAGGGGGCGGGCAGCGCCGTTCGCCGCACGCGGCAGCGCCGGCGGGCGTCGGGCGCGGCAGGGCGACACGAGGAAAATGAAACGCCTGGCTACGCTCGTGCGCGCTCCGGGCGGCGCCGTCGAGCTTGTCTGCTCAGAACCACCCCAGCACCTCCGCCCAATACTCCGCCGGAAACTTCTCGCAATCGAACTCGATCAGCCCCGCGTCCTGCGTGTCGGAACGGTAGTTCCATAGCGCGAAGTGCCAGCCGTGGTCAAGCGCGATGTCCACGTGGTCCGAGAGGAACTGAACGCCGCCGGATTGTGGGAATTGCAGGCCGAATTCGCCCATGAGGATCGGGACCTGGTGCGTCTGCTGAAAAGCGATTAACTCGGCGAACACGATGTCTTCGAGGAACGTCCGGTCGTACGTCTGGCCGTAGAACTCGCCCGGGTAGCTCACCCCGGGGCAGTCCGGCGCGGCGCAGTCGGCGTGGGTGAAGGCGAAGGGTTCGTAGGTGTGGAAATCGTAGACGATGTAGGCGTCGTTCTGTTTGGCGACCAGCGACCACCACTGCGGGTTGGACCAGACCACGCCCTGCACGATGATCGGCAGCGTGGCGTCGACCTCGCGGATGCGGCTGATGAAGAGCGTCATCATCGCGTTCACGTCGATCCCCGCGCCCGCCAGCGCCGTCCCGAGTTGCTCCGGCGTCTGAATCGTGTTCCAGATCTCGGTCCGCAGCGGGTTGGGCTCGACCATCACGTTGATCGCGGCGAAATAAGGGTCGGCGCGGTAACGCTCGACGATGTCGGCCAGCATCTGGGCGTAGCGCTGCTGCTCGTCGCTGCTGGTCCAGATCGTGTCGTCGGCGTCGATGTCCACGGACTGCCGCCCGGGCCCCTCTCGCACCGCAATCACGTAGTAGAGCTCGGCCTGCCCGCACCAGGCGACCATGTCATCGAGCGCGGCGACGCCGGCCTGGTTGGCCGCGTAGGGCGCCGCCCAATCGACCGTGCCCTCGTTGGACTGAATCTGGGCCAGGTTGGCGCCGGTCGCCTTCATGGCCAGGAAATCGTCGAGGCTCTTGGTGCCGCTGCCGTAGTTGAAGTAGTTGGTGTCGAAACCTCGGAAGAAGCTGGGCGTTTGCCAGCGTTGGAACTTCTCCGAGCCGCCATTTCCGCCGCCGTTGTCGTTGCTGTTGTTGTCGTTGGCGTTGTTGTCGTTGGCGTTGTTGTTGTCGTTGGCGTTAACGTTCGCATTGTCGTTTGTGTTGTTCCCGTCGCCGTTGTCGGTTCCGCCGTCGCCCGCCGGGCCGCCTGGGCAGCCGGCAAGCAGGAGCAGCGCCGTCCCGAGCAGGAGGGCGCGCCATGTCGAGAGGCTCGTCGAGAGCATGTTGCTGCCTCCGTTGTTTCGCAATCCCCCGTTTCGCCGTGAAAAAATGAGCTGCGCCAGTATTCTACGCCGGGCGCTCCAGCAAGCCAACGGCAGATCGGACGGCCGCGATGATCGGATGAACGCACGGATGATCGGTGGATATAGCTCAGAGGCGGATCTTTCCCGGTTGCGCCGGGCAACTTTTCTCTTGACGACATCGCCCCTGGTTGGGTTAAATGCCCACCCGTCCGGGAGGCGTTCGGTTTTCGCCGTTGCGTTAGCGGCTCAATTCTCAGATCGAGCGTCGCCTCGCGTTTTCACTGGCGCGTAATCGCGCAATGAGGAGTTTCCATGTCTCTGCGCCGACTCCTGTTGTCCGCCGGCTCAATCGCTGTCTTTTCGGGATTCGCCCTGGCCGCGCCGCCGTACCTCGGCGACGTCGTCGATCTGGACGAATGGACCGACGACGTCGGACCCTCGCCGTTCATCATCGACGACACGGTCTGGACGGACCAGAAGGAATTCATCGAGTCCGGCGCCCGCTGCCACACGGCCGACGTGGGCGACGATGAACAGCAGTTGATCGAGCAGGAGCTGGCCGCCTGGCAGCACAAGCACGGCGACGAGGAGGGCACGCGGGCGATCATCACCGTCAGCGTCTGGGTGCACGTGATCAACCGCGGCAGCGGCATCTCCAACGGCGACGTGCCGCAGTCGTGGATCGACTCGCAGATCGCCGTGTTGAACAACTCCTACAGCGGCGCGACCGGCGGATACAACACGAACTTCCGCTTCACGCTCGCCGGCGTGACGCGCACCACCAACTCCAGTTGGTTCACGATGAGCGACGGCTCATCGGCCGAGGCCGCCGCCAAGGCCGCCTTGCGCCACGGCGATGCGCGAACGCTGAACCTCTATACCGCTGCACCCGGCGGGGGGATTCTCGGCTGGGCCACGTTCCCCTGGTGGTACAGCGGGAATCCGACCGACGACGGCGTGGTCGTGCTCTATTCGTCGCTGCCCGGCGGCTCGGCGGCGCCTTACAACCTGGGCGACACCGCCACGCACGAGGTCGGACACTGGCTCGGGCTGTATCACACGTTCCAGGGCGGCTGCAACGCGAGCGCCGGCGATTACGTGAGCGATACCCCCGCGGAGCGCAGCCCGGCGTTTGGCTGCCCGGTCGGGCGCGATTCCTGCCGGGGACAATCGGGGCAGGACCCGATCCGCAACTTCATGGACTACACGGATGACTCGTGCATGTATCAGCTCACGGCCGGGCAATCGACCCGGGCCGAAAGCCTGAGCCGGTCGTACCGCGGGTTCTAGACGATTCTGGGCGATTCCGCGGCACCGTCGGAACGCGAAGCCAGGACGAGCGCTCGTCGCGGCGGGCGCTCGCCTGCGCTTCGCGTTCTGAAATATGGCGCCCACTCGCGTACGCTGTTTCGCGCATCTGCCGCGCGCGGACTATCCCTTCCCCTTCAAATCCCGATTCGCCTCCATGTCGAAGAGCATCGCGAACAGGATCGATTGAAATCCCAGCAGGGTGACGAAGGCGATGGCGAGCGCTGTGATTTCCGGCACGTTCCCGTGCGCAATCCAGCGCCAGATGAAGAGGATGAAAAGCGGAACGTCCAGCAACAGCGAGAACAGCCCGAACAGGTAGAAGAGCACCAGCGGGTGAAAATCCCGGATGATGTACTTTTGCACCATCCGCTTCACGAACAGCCGCAGAATCAGAAGCGCCAGCCGCGGAATGAAGCG
Source organism: Phycisphaerae bacterium RAS1 (assembly GCA_007859745.1). NCBI lineage: Bacteria > Pseudomonadati > Planctomycetota > Phycisphaerae > Phycisphaerae bacterium RAS1. The sequence continues at coordinate 242,249 of SMLU01000001.1, forward strand.
GATCGGCTTGATGCCGCTCTTCTCGCCGATGTTGTAGATCGGGTTTACCGGCACGTCGGCGACGCGCATGTTGTAGATGTTGAGCGTGACCAGAAAGTCGTTGGGCATGCCGTAGCGCGGGAAGATTTCCTCCAGCGGCAGCAGCCTAAGCGCCTTCTTGCTGAGCGCCGTGTAGCCGGTTTGCGAGTCGGTCACGTGCCAGTAGCCGCTGGCGATCTTGGTGAGAAACGTGAGGGCTGAGTTCCCCAGGTAACGGACGCGCGGGATCTTTTTCCACGCCTCGCCGGTCACCAGCCGATTGCCCTTTGAATAGTCGGCCCGGTCTTCCACCACGGGATCCAGCAGCGCCGGCAGGTCGAGCGGATCCATCTGTCCGTCGCCGGCCATCACGACGGCGATGTCGACGTCGTTTTCGCGGCACCAGGTGTACCCCGTCGCGATCGCCCCGCCGACGCCGCGGTTCACTTCATGACGGATGAGGTGCACGCGCGGGTCCTTGGCGGCCAGCTCGCGCACGACGTCCGGCGTGCGGTCTTTCGAGCAGTCATCCACCACGACGACGTGATCCACGAAGTGCGGAATCGTCGTGACCGTGCGGACGATCAGGACTTCCTCGTTGTACGCCGGAATCACGATGCAGACGGATTTTTCGCGATACATGCGGGAGTCTGACTACTTGCGCCAAGGTGTTCGGGTGAACCGTGCGGCGGATGTTAGCGGCGCGCCGCCGCGGCGGATAGGGTCCTCGCTTCTCGCCGAGGAAGTTTGTGTGCGTTGCCGAGAGGCCGGTTTCGGCGGGCACACCACATGTTGTGGGCGATCGGTTTGGGGGCCCCAGATACGGGTGGATGGGTTCGGACGGCAGCCGCGGCGGACAAACTCTCGGAATATTATCGCGGCGTCCGCTTGCATCGTCTGGGAGTTGTGGTACTATTCCCGACCCGCCGCTGAGAAGCGGCGTGCTCTTTGACAAGTGAACAGTGGACGAAGCCGCGAGAATGTGCCGTGCGGCCAGCTTCTGCTACATGGGCTGGTCGGACACGGATGATCACTTTCCCGACTCTGCGTGTGTCACCCGGTGTGGGTGGCGTTAGCACGCTGGAGTCACTCAGACATTCTCGCGCAGAAGAGAGCGTTTGAGCCTTTCAGTCAGGATGACAAAAGGCGGTCCGGCCTTCGGGCCGGGGAGCCGTCTGTCACTGATACTCTTTCGAAGAGTTTGATCCTGGCTCAGAACGAACGCTGGCGGCATGGCTAAGACATGCAAGTCGCACGGAACGTATAGCAATATGCGTTTAGTGGCGGAAGGGAGAGTAATAGATAGGTAATGTACCTTGGACACAGGGATAACAGCGGGCGAAAGCCCTTTGCGAAAGTGCTGCTAATACCTGATGAAGTCGCGGGTCCGCATGGATTTGCGACCAAAGGGTGGGGACCGCAAGGCCTACCGGTCTGAGAGCAGCCTATCTCCTATCAGCTAGTTGGTAGGGTAACGGCCTACCAAGGCAATGACGGGTAGCGGGCGTGAGAGCGTGGCCCGCCTCATCGGAACTGAGACACTGTCCGGACACCTACGGGTGGCTGCAGTAACGAATCTTGGGCAATGGGCGCAAGCCTGACCCAGCAATGCCGCGTGCAGGATGAAGTCCTTCGGGATGTAAACTGCTGTCAGGGGCCAGCAAGCAACTCCGGTGAACAATCGGGGAAGTTGAGCAGCTCCAGAGGAAGCCACGACTAACTCTGTGCCAGCAGTCGCGGTAAGACAGAGGTGGCAAGCGTTGTTCGGAATCACTGGGCTTAAAGCGCGTGTAGGCGGCTCGGCAAGTGTCTCGTGAAATCCTGCGGCTCACCCGTAGAACTGCGAGGCAAACTGCCGAGCTTGAGGTCGGTAGAGGTGCCTGGAACTCTAGGTGGAGCGGTGAAATGCGTAGATATCTAGAGGAACGCCGGAGGCGAAAGCGGGGCACTGGGCCGAATCTGACGCTGAGACGCGAAAGCGTGGGGAGCAAACAGGATTAGATACCCTGGTAGTCCACGCTGTAAACGATGCACACTAGGCGCCGGAGCCTCTGACGGACTCGGCGCCGAAGCAAAAGCGATTAGTGTGCCGCCTGGGGAGTACGGCCGCAAGGCTAAAACTCAAAGGAATTGACGGGGGCTCACACAAGCGGTGGAGCATGTGGCTTAATTCGAAGCAACGCGAAGAACCTTACCCGGGTTTGACATGCTTGGATGGGCTTTGGGGATAACTCAGAGTCCCTACCCGCAAGGGTGAAACAAGCACAGGTGTTGCATGGCTGTCGTCAGCTCGTGCTGTGAAGTGTCGGGTTAAGTCCTTCAACGAGCGAAACCCCTGTCGTTAGTTGCCATCAGGTCATGCTGGGAACTCTAGCGAGACTGCCGGCGTAAGCCGGAGGAAGGCGGGGACGACGTCAAGTCATCATGGCCTTTATGCCCGGGGATGCACACGTGCTACAATGGCGCGTACAGACCGATGCGAAGCCGCGAGGCGAAGCAAATCGTAAAAAACGCGCCCCAGTTCAGATTGGAGTCTGAAATTCGACTCCATGAAGTTGGAATCGCTAGTAATCGCGTATCAGCTACGACGCGGTGAATGTGTTCCTGAGCCTTGTACACACCGCCCGTCAAGTCATGGAAGCTGGTAGTACCCGAAGTCCGCTTAGCCAACCGCAAGGAGGCGGCGGCCGACGGTAAGACCGGTGACTGGGACTAAGTCGTAACAAGGTAGCCGTAGGGGAACCTGCGGCTGGATCACCTCCTTTCTAGGGATCTCTAGATCGTCTGGCGGCCTAAACCCCCGCCCGGCGTGTGAGGTCAGCGCATTTTCGGCCGACCCTACCGGTCGGCGACGCCGCGGAGCGATCCGCGGCCCGGCATCGTCCACTGTTTCTTGATTATCCGTAAGCCCGGGATGGAAGCCCCTCCCGGGCTTATTCTTTTTCATCGCCCGTTCTGCCGATGCGCCTTCTCGGTCGCGTTGTCGCTCGGGCCCCCGCGTCCTCTCGGTTCGCCGCTTGCCCGATCGCCCGTAGTACGTAAGAATCAGTTATATGCACACTTGGAAGTCCCATCTACGCTCCGTTCTACACCGGCTGGTCAGGACGCATGGGGGCGCCAAGTTATCCGACATTGAACACCTCCTGGCCGGCGTCCTGGACGCCGACGGCATCGACTTTCGCGCGCCGGATGGAACGCTCCTGCCCGACCAGACCACGCTCGCCGCCGCCCTCGATCTGCCTTGCGACGTGACGATTCGCCTCCAGCTTCACAACCATGCTCCGCGCCCCGCCGCCAGCGGCGACGCAGCCCCACCGCAGGGCGAGCCTGCCGCTTCGAGGTTTCGCGAGGGCGCACCCGTCGACCAGGCCGATATCTCGCGCGATCCACGCTTCGAGCGCTTCATTCGCGAATTTGCCAGGCTCGAAAAGCGCCACGAGTTCATGTGGGCTGGTTACATCGTTCGCGAGCTGCTTCCGCGGCTTGGCTTCAACCCGGAAGAGGCCAAGCTGGTGCTCGACTGCCTGCGCTCCGAGCACTACGTCAACATCACCAAGGTCCACAACCCCAAGAACCCGGATTTCCCCGCCACGGGCGTCAAGCTGAACCGCGAGCACGAGGTCGTCCGGGCGTTGCTCGGCGCCCAAGGCGAGACGCATCCGCACGAGATTGCCAGCGGCGAATCGCTCTAGGAGGGCCGCGCTCCCCCGACCCCAGCGAAAAACGTCTCATAATTGCGCCGGCGGCGGGGCTGCTGTTTCGAGCCCGCCGCATCCAGCGGCGGGGTGAGGTTCTCGATCGGTGAGGCACCGACGACTGACGATTGTCAACCCGCCGCTTGGCGCGGCGGGTTCGGAAAGACGCCGGCAATCGCGCCTTCTGTCGGGTGCGCCGCACCCCCCTTTTCACCGGAAGATTCTCTTGACGCCGGCGCTGCACGATGTAGCATTTGACCCCTTGTGAATTGGCTCGATCGAAGGCCGGTAGAAAGCATCACAGAATCGACGACGCAGCGTTGCGTCGCGGCGTTTCGACGAAGGTCCAATGAACAGGAGTTTCGTATGTTGCGTCGCAATTGGTTCCGTTTCGTGGGCGCCATTCTTCCGATGGCCGCGCTGAGCTTCGCCGCGCTGGCTGACGACAAGAAGCCCACGGACAAGCCGGCCGGCACCCCGCCGCCGGAGAAGAAGGCCGATGAGAAGAAGCCCCAGGCCAAGCACGAGGGCAAGCCCGAGGCGAAGGCCAAGGACATCGTCGACACGGCGATGGCCGACCCGAACTTCTCGACCCTGTGCGACCTGCTGAAGGCCGCCAAGCTGGTGGACACGCTCAAGAGCGGCGACTACACCGTGTTCGCCCCGACCAACGACGCGTTCAAGAAGATTGACGCCGCCACGCTGGCCGACTGGAAGAAACCCGAGAACGAGAAGAAACTGCGCGACATCCTGACCTATCACGTCGTGAAGGGCAAGATGATGGCCGCCGACGTGACCAAGGCCAAGACGGTCAAGACCGTCCAGGGCGGCGAGGCGGGGATCAGCGAGAAGGACAAGACGTGGATGATCGACAATGCCAAGATCACCAAGACGGACATCGCCTGCGCTAACGGCGTGATCCACGTGATCGACACCGTCATCATGCCGAAGGAATCCAAGCCGAAGTAATGTCGGCCTGACGATTCGCATCTGACGGACTGCACGAAATTCGCGGAGAGACCCGAACGGATGTTCGGTCTCTCCGCATCTCTTTTCACGCCGTCTTTCCGCATCGGGAGGCCGCATCGCGCCGCCGCCTGAGCCCACGCCGTGCGCGCCCGGTGGCCCCGCAGCGGCCCGGAATTCCGCGCTGCCTACGAAAAGTTCTGAGTGAATTGCGATCCGTTTGCGTGTAGGCTCCGTGAGAGTTGTCGCTATGGCTCCGGGTGTTGCGGCCGCTCCGGGCGGGGGGACGTGAGCGGCGTGTGCTCGCAGAACGGTGGTGCTAAGATGACGACGCTCGCTGCGCCTCGTCCGTATGTTCCCCCGCCGGGTCCGGACTGGAGTCTGCCGGTGCCGCCGACGCCTCCCACGCCGATGCAGCCGGTGCCGGCGACGCTCTTCTGCGCCAGCCGAGGCATGCAGCGCGTGCTGGAGCTCGCTGCCCGCGTCGCGCCGACGCGCGCGACTGTGCTGATCAGCGGCGAAACCGGCACCGGCAAAGAGCTGATCGCCAAGCTGATCCACCGCCAGAGCCCGCGCCGTGACCACCCGATGGTCGCGTGCCACTGCGGCGCCTGCCCGGATACGCTTCTGGAAAGCGAGCTATTTGGGCATGAGCGCGGCGCCTTCACCGGGGCCACGCAGCCGCGGGCCGGGCTGTTCGAGCGGGCGGACGCCAGCACGCTGCTGATCGACGAGGTGGGCGACATTCCCAAGCCGGCGCAGGCCAAACTGCTGCGCGTGATCCAGGAGCGCCGCTTCAGCCGCCTGGGGGCGACCTACTCGCAGGAAGCCGACGTGCGCATCGTCGCGACGACCCACCGCGACCTGCTCAAAATGGCACTGAAGGGCAATTTCCGCGAGGACCTGTTCTACCGGCTGAACGTGTTTCCGATTCACGTGCCGCCGCTGCGCGAGCGGCGCGAGGACATCGCCCCGCTGGCCCAGCACTTCGTCGAAGCCGCCGCCCGGCACAACCGCTGCCGCCAATCCGGCGTCTCCGACGAGGCCATGGCCGTGCTGATCAGCTACCACTGGCCCGGCAACGTGCGGCAGCTCCAATCGGTCCTGGAGCGGGCCCTGCTTCTCTCAGGCGGCGAGACCATCACCGAGCGGCTGCTGCCCGACGAAATCGCGAGCGGATTTGTCCCACCCCAGAAGGGCGAGTCCGCCACGTCGCTGTCCTACGCCCAGCGCCTGATGGTGGCCCGGGCGCTGCACGAGCAGCACTGGAATTTCTCAAAGGCCGCAACCCAGCTTGGCATTTCGGTGCACATGCTGCGGCAGATCACGCAGCGATTGCAGCTTCGCCGCGCGGATTGACGGCGGGCGGCGCCCGGCCTGGCTACAACCGGCCGTGCCGCAGGATCGCCAGCAGCAACGCGCAGCCCATCAGCCCCGCGATGACATAGCCCAGTACGCCGATCAGCGGCACGCCCTGCCACACGGGCGGAATGCGCGAGTGCACGATCAGCGACGACGCGATCACCAGCGCCGAGACCACGATCGCAAACGAGACGCGGTTGGCGATGCGCTCGTTGCTTTCGATCAGCTTGTCCAGGCCGTGGTGCTCGAAGCCGATGTTCAGCCGGCCGCGCTTCGCCATTCGCAACAGGTCGCGCACGCCGCCCGGGATTTCGCTCAGGAGGTGAACGAGCTGCTCGGCCGCGTCCACCGCCGCTCCAATCAGCCGCCGCGGGCCGAAGCGGTTCATGCGGATGCGGGCGACATAGGGCTGGGCGATCGAAACCATGTCGAGCGTCGGGTCGAGCCGGGCCGCGAGCCGCTCGACCGTGGCGGCGGCCTTGAGCATGGTGACGATGTCGGGCGGGATGCGCAGGCGGTGGCGATTCACGAGCGTCAGCAGCTCGCTCAGCAGCCGGCTGAAATCCAGCCGCGAAAGCTGCGAGACGACGTGCAGATCGAGGAACTCGGACACGTCGCGCTCGATCCGCCGCGGGTCGGGCTCAACGTCGTCGTCCCACTCAGTCAAGCGAAGCAGGGCGGCGGCCGCCGCCGGGGCGTCGCGCTGACCGACGGCGGCGACCAGGCCGGCGAAGTCCTCGCGCGTCAGCGCGTCGATGCGGCCCATCATGCCGAAATCCAGCAGGCAAATCACCTCGCCGGGCAGCACGAAGATGTTTCCGGGGTGCGGGTCGGCGTGAAAGAACCCGTGCTCAAAGATCTGCTTGAGCGTCAGCTCGGCGCCGCGCTGCGCGATACGCGGCAGGTCCAGGCCGGCCGCCCGCAGCGCGTCGAGGTCGCTGGCCCGCACGCCGTCGATGTACTCCAGCGTCAGCACGTGCGGCGAGAGCCGGTCGTGGAAGACGCGCGGGACGTAGATGGACTTGTCGCCGGCGAACTGGACCGCGAAGCGCTCGAGTTGCGCGGCTTCGTGCGTGAAGTCCAGCTCGCGCTCGATCAGTCGCGTGAACTCCCCGACGATTCGCGTCGGCCGCTGCACGCGCCAGCCGTCGAAATGCCGCTCCGCCAGCGTCGCCAGGTGCAGCAGGATTTCCAGGTCGGTCTCGACGACGCGGCGGATGTCGGGCCGCTGGACCTTTACGACGACTTCCGAGCCGTCGGGCAGGGCGGCCCGGTGCACCTGCGCCATCGACGCGGCGGCCAGCGCATGATCGTCGAATCGCGCGAACGCCTTGTCGATCGGCCGGCCCAGCTCGCGCTCGACGATTTCGCGCACCTGCCGCAGTGGAAACGGCCGCGCTTCGGATTGCAGGCGGGCCAGCTCATCGGCGAACTCGGCCGGGAGCAGGTCGGGACGCGTCGAGAGCATCTGGCCCAGCTTGATGAACGTCGGCCCGAGCTCCTCCATCGCCCGCCGCAGTCGCTGCGGCGGCGTGTGCGGCCCGGCGCTATCGGCGTGTCCGTCGCGGACGGCGCCGGCGTGATGACGGAGGCGCAGGCGGTCGACGACGTCGCCGAATCCGTGCTTGATGAGCACGGTCAGAATCTGCCGGTAGCGATTGAAGTGCCGGTAGGTTCGCGATCCGACGGCGAGCTGCTTGAGCAGGTGGGCCACGGGGTCATTGTATCGCAGGGAAGCGGAACTCACCGAGCAGGGGTCCGGTTTGGGGGACCGGCCTCTGGCCGGTCTTCGCCTCCTTTTCGGAAGGAACGAGACCGGCCGGAGGCCGGTCCCCCACCAGAGAGTCACTACCACTTCCCTGGGCTGCGCTGGCCGCACGTGAGCGGCATCGATAGAATTCGGCGTCTCGCGGAAAACGCCGCGCCTTCGCGCGGCGAGGAAGACTGAGTCGTCCGGCTTCAGTGGAAGAGGCAACGATGCCCGACAAGAACGCCGACCCGCTCTCGCAGAAGATTGAACGCATCCTGGGCGACTGGCGCGTGTACGTCGCGCTGGGCGCAGGCGGCGGAATCGCGACGGTCGTGCTGGCGGCGGCGGTCTGGTACTTCTTTTCTGACGCGATCAAGTGGGCCCTGGCCAACCAGTTCGCGTTCTCGCTCATCATGCTGGTGGTCGTGCTGAACGTGATCGTGAACGGCTGCGCTTTGTGTATTCTGGCGGAGCGGAAAATCGCGAGCTGGATGCAGGACCGCATGGGGCCCAACCGGGTCGGATTCTGGGGATTGCTCCAGCCCTTGGCCGACGGGCTGAAGTTCCTGCTTAAAGAGGACATCATCCCCGGCAACGTCGATAAGCCGCTCTTCATCCTCGCGCCAGCGCTGGCGCTGACGATCTCGCTGCTGACGTTCTCGGTGATTCCGTGGGCCGGCGTCGTGCACTTCCCCTGGATGGAAGCCGGGAAAACCGTCACCACGCAGGTCGCCAGCATCGACATCGGCGTGCTCTATTTGCTGGCGCTGGGTTCGCTGGGCGTTTACGGCGTGGTGCTGGCGGGCTATGCCAGCAACAACAAATATGCGTTCTACGGCGGCATGCGCGCCACGGCGCAGATGCTCAGCTATGAGGTCCCGCTGGGTTTGGGCCTGTTGGTCATGATTCTGACCTGCGGCTCGCTGCGGCTGGAGAACATGGTCGATGCGCAGGCCTCCGGCGGCGTCTGGTACGTCTTCTATCATCCGATCGCGTTCATGCTGGTGCTGATCAGCGCCTTCGCCGAGACCAACCGCACGCCCTTCGACCTGGCGGAGGCGGAGCAGGAGCTGGTGGGCGGCTACCACACCGAGTACAGCGCGATGAAGTTCGCGCTGTTCTTCCTCGCCGAGTACGCCCACATGGTGGTGAACAGCGCTCTGCTGACGGCTGTTTTCTTCGGCGGCTGGCACATCTGGTTCGGGCCGAACGTGAATGACACGTCGTGGGTCGCGATGCTGATCAAGTTCGCGATCTTCTGGGCCAAGGTCATGGTGCTGCTGGGCTTCTACATGGCGATCCGCTGGACGATTCCGCGTTTCCGCTTCGACCAGCTCATGCGGCTGGCGTGGAAGGGTCTGGTGCCGATGGGCATGGCGGCGGTGGTCGCCACCGGCCTGCTGACGGCCTTCGGACTTCAGAAAGTCTGGTGGATCAGCCTGATTGCGAACGTCGTGCTGATCGCCGCGGCGATGGCGATCGGGGCGTTTCTGAAGGCGCCGATCACCGGCCGGCAGGAGTCGATGACGCCGCAGGAGATGGTCATCGGCGCGGCGCGTTAGTTCGCCTCAGTCGGGGAGCATCGGCGTCTCGCCGGTGCGCCCGCGGCTGGTCGCACCGGCGAGACGCCGATGCTCCCCGCGGTTCGCGTATCGGAGTGAATGCGATGCGAGAAGAGGACATCGTTTGCCTCGAAGAGCCGGTCCTGACGCCCTCCGAGCGGTTGTATCTGCCGCAAATCGTCGCCGGCCTCAAGACCACGCTGCGTCACATGTTCAGCCTGAAAAAGCGGCTGGACACCTGCGTGCAATATCCGGAGCAGAAGCGCGAGCTGCGCGTCGCGAATTACCGCGGCGTGCACCGGCTGAACAAAGACCCGGACGGGCGCGTGGCGTGCGTCGCATGTTTCATGTGCAGCACCGCCTGCCCGGCCAATTGCATTCACATCGAGGCCGGCGAATCGCCCTGGCCCGACCGGGAGAAGTACCCGGTCAAGTTCGACATCGACGAACTGCGCTGCATCTACTGCGGCATGTGCGAAGAGGCGTGCCCCTGCGACGCAATCGAGCTGACGCCGCACTACGAACTGGTCGGCCAGACACGCGACGAGATGATCTTTGACAAGCAAAAGCTGCTGCAGGTGTTCGATCGCACCGTAGACGTGAAGCCGCGCAAGAATCCGCCCGTGACCGACTACGGCCTGACCGGCGGGCAGAGCAGGGATGTCGCCTCGCCCAACGCCGAGCGGAAGATATAGGGCGCGCCGAGCTCAACGCAGGCTCGGCGGCGGGTATGTGTTTTGGCAGTCTCGTGGGCTGTTCTGTCCGAACCCGCCGCGCCAAGCGGCGGGTTGACGTCCGTAAGCGATTGGGGCCACACAGGCCGGAGGCGTCAACCCGCTGCTTGGCGCGGCGGGTTCGGAAAAGCGGCCCGGCCGCGGAGCTGTGCACGCCGCCGCCGCTTCTCAGCCGATATCATCTGCCGCCATGACGCCAATGCCCGGATCGCCTGCGGCATTCGACGCGCGCCCGGCGCTCGCGCTGCTCACGCAGCGGCAAGACCTGTCGCGCAGCACCGCGGACGAGCTGTTCGGCGCGATCATGGAGGGGCGCGTCGAGCCGCTGCTGCTCGCGGCGCTGCTGGCGGCCTTTGCCACAAAAGGTGAAACCATCGACGAACTCGCCGCTGCGGCCGCCGCGATGCGCGCTCGCGTGCGGAAGGTGGCTCTGCCCGCCGGCGTCGCCGCAGTCGACACCTGCGGCACGGGCGGCGACGGCAAGCCCACGTTCAACATCTCCTCCGCCGTCGCGATCGTCGCGGCTGCCGCCGGCGCGACCGTCGCCAAGCACGGCAACCGCAGCTTCAGCCGGCCCAGCGGTTCGGCCGAGGCGCTGGCGGCCCTGGGGATTAACGTCGAGGCCGACGTGCCGACGCTAGAGGCCTGCCTGGCGCAGGTCGGCCTCGCGTTTCTCTACGCCCCCCAGCTTCACCCGGCGATGCGTTACGCCGCTGACGTCCGCCGCAGCCTCGGCGTCCGCACGCTGTTCAACCTGGTCGGCCCGTTAACGAATCCGGCCGGCGTTCGGCGGCAACTGCTGGGCGTGCCGCGGATCGAACTGGTGGAGAAACTGGCGGCGGTGCTGGCGGCGCTGGGCGTCGAGCGGGCGATGGTCGTCTGCGGACACGAGGGTTTGTGCGACCTGAGCGTCTCCGGGTTGACGCGCGTGGCGCGGGTCGAGGGCGACTCCGTGCAGGTCGAGGACGTGTCGCCAGAGGTGATTGGCTGTCGGCCTCAGCCGCTGGACTCGGCGTTCGTCGGCTCGCCCGCGGAGAGCGCGGCGCTGATTCGCGACGTACTGTCAGGCCGGGGCGGCGCCGCGCGAGACATCGTGGTCTATAACGCGGCCGCGACATTGTGGGTGGCAGGGCTGGCGGAGGACTGGGCCGACGGCGCCGCCCGGGCGCGGCGAGCGATCGAGAGCGGGGCGGCGGCGGCGAAGCTGGAGCATTGGCGACGGGCGTCGCACGGCGTGGCCGGTTGATCTGGTTCAGGGAGTGGGGACGGGAGTGGGGAGCGCGGGCGTCCGGGCCTTTCGGATGGAACGGACATCTTGCCCGTTCCGGAGACCGCGGGGACGCGCGAGACGCCCGTCCCACCCAAATGTTCACAGCCTCCGACGCCGGTCCCACCAAGATGCTGACTTGCACGCGAGCCCGGCTTCACTCTTTTCCGCCCGAAAGCCGCGCCTTGTCGACCGTGGGCAGCTCTGCATACAGCAACATATTGCGGGCGATGCGCAGCACGCCATCCGGGTCATATCCTTTCAATCCGTACACCGGCGTGCCGAGCAGGCCGACGCTCACGTCCAGCGGCGCGTAAATCACCGCCATCCGCTGGCGCGTCGAAAACGCCTTCAGCGGGGGGACGCGGCGCTCGCGCGTGTCCACGCGCGCGGAGCGACGATAACCCACGACGCTCAGATCGGCGGCGTCGGGAATGCCCTGGCCGCTAAAGAACGCCGAGCCGGATTCGATCAGGTGCGGCGGCTCCTTCAGCGCGTCGCCTATCTCGCGCTCGAAGGCCTCCAGAAACTCCGGCGAGGCCATGGCGGCGTCTGCCAGGAGCGTCCCGCCGGCGGCCAGGAATTTGCGCATCCCGGCCCGCTCATCCTCGTTCAGCACAAACGCCTTCGTACCCGTCATCCACGCGATCTTGAAGTCATTCAGGTCCGGCGAGGCCCACGACACCCCGGAGGTGACCAGCAGCCGCGTCCGGGCGGCGTTGTTCATGTAGGTGGCCAGGCGCGTCCAGCCATAAGGCTCGATGTCCCAGTCGCCGTCGTAACGGATGCGGGCGATGTTGATCGTGCGGGCGATCTCGACCGACTCGGCGGCCAGCGCGACCGTGTCGAGCTTGCTGCCGACGCGCGTCTTGTCGGTGGCGTAGACGTACACATTGCAGCCCAGTTGAAACTGCGGCAGCCGGCTGCGCGTAGGCCCCTCGTGCCAGGCCGCCGCGACGTCCTCGGTGCACAGGAGCATCAGCGTCCGCCGGCCGTTGCTCACCTCGAACATCGCCGGCGGCTTGTCGATGGGAAACTGCACTTCGCCGGTGAAGAGCGGATGCGTCGGCGGGAGCGACCTCATCGGCAGGCCGGGAAAGGCCGCCTTGGCCAGCTCGCGCATCGAGAGCGTGAACTCGGCGTTGCCCTCGCCGGCGACGGCGAGGATCAGCCCGCCGCGCAGCGCGTACTCGCGCAGCCGGTCGGCCTGCACCTCGTCGAATTCCCAGCGCGACGCGCCGCGGAGATAGAGCACGGGCGCTTCGAGCAGGTCGTCGATCGGGCCGGAGAAGTTGACGATCTGCCAGTTGAGCAGCGTTTCGAGCGACTGCTCCGCGAAATGCGCCAACTGCGCCGCGTCGCGCAGCCGGTCGTTCCAGTCCTTGGCGTGCTCGAGCTTATTGAACATGATCGGCGCCCGGCCATGGCACAGGAACATCAGCGCGAAGGCCGTGTTGCGCAGGTCGCCCATGTTCCCGGCTGACCCGCGCCAGTGACCGGCCTGCTGCTGCTCGCGCAGCAAGGCGGCGGCGCCCTCGCGGAACCAGTCGCGGTTGCGGAAGTACTTATACCCGCTCGCCCGGCCCACGCGCTCGACGCCGTACAGGTAGTAGTAGCGCCATTGCGACTCGCCTCCGGGATTAGCGGGCGAGTATTCGCGGGCGAACCACCACAAGCCGGCGTCCACGCCGCCCACCAGCCGCTCGTACTCCTTGTTTCTCGCGCTGTGCAGGCGATCGAGCGCGACAAAGAGCGTGGCCAGTCCGGCGGCGCTCATGCTGCCGGTGCTTTTGTGCGACTCGCGGTTGTACCCCCAGCCGCCGTCGGTCAGTTGCGTATCGAGCCAGTGATCGCGGACCACTTCCCAATATTCGGTGGGCACGCCGATGCCGGCGTCGGAGCCCATCCAGACACCCAGCACGCCGAACTGGGAGTTCGAGTTATCCCACCAGCCGGATTTCACGCCGCTGGGGACGGCCTCATAACCATAGGCGCCGGGCCGCTCGGCGCCGCGCGCGAACGGGGCCTTGATGAGCCACTCGACGTCGTCTCCCAGCCGCGCCCGGAGGCTCTTGTCGCGCGTCAGGGCCAGGACGTGCGCCCGCACGCCGTGCGTGTACGTGCCGGTGAGCTTCTGCGCCGCCAGCCAGCGCAGGCTGGATTCCATGTACTCCTGATGCTCGTCCTCGCCGGCGTAAAGCAGGGCCAGGAGCGCCAGCCCCGAGTCGCCGCCCCATTCGCGGCTTTCGCGGGCGCCGTCGTCACTGCCCGACTCCCAGTGACCGCCGTCGTTGCGCTGCGCCTTGAGCCAGGTGACGCCGCGGGCGATGGCGACGTCCACGCTGCCGGTGTTGACGGAAACCGGCCCGTCGGCGAAGGTAATAGGCGATGCGGCCCCCAGCCCGAGGAGAGCGCACATCGTCAGTGCCGGGCCGCAGTTTGCCCGTCGCCGGCCCGCGCGGCGCGGGACGAGCGGCAGGGCATGGCCACGAGCCGTGGAAATCGCTTGTCGTCCTTGCATAGAATTTTTCGAGTGTCACTGCCCGGGTGAGGACGTTCGCAGCCGCTCCACAGGAAGGTTCGACCCTTGGCGGACAGCGCCGAAGATACACAGATTTCACGGCTGGTGGTAGAGCGGCAGTACGCCACCGACCAGGAAGTGAAGGCGGCCAGCGAGCAGCAGAAAAAACTGGCCGCGGGCGGGTCGCCGCGTCCGCTGGCCGACGTGCTGGTCGATCTCGGTTTCCTGACGCGCACGCAGCTCGGGCGGCTGATGGGGGCGAATGACGACTCGGGCGGACGGCCGGCGCAGCAGATTCCCGGCTACCAGATCCAGAAGAAGGTCGGGGCGGGCGCGATGGCGGTGGTCTACAAGGGGCGGCAGCTCAGCCTGAACCGCACGGTCGCGATCAAAATTCTCCCGAAGCGCATGAGCAAGAACGCCGAGTTCGTCGAGCGCTTCTACCGCGAGGGGCGGGCCGCGGCGCAGCTCAACCACAACAACATCGTGCAGGCGATCGACGTCGGCGAGGCGGGCGGGTTTCACTACTTCGTGATGGAGTTCGTCGAAGGCTGCACGGTCTACGACGAGCTGGCTCAGAACCTGGTGTACGCCGAGAAAGAAGCCATCGGGATCATCACGCAGATTGCCAACGCCCTGTCGCACGCCCACGAGCGCGGCTTCATTCACCGCGACGTGAAGCCCAAGAACATCATGCTGACCAAGGAGCGCGTGGCGAAGCTGGCCGACATGGGTCTGGCGCGCGAAACCACCGATCTCGATGCGGCCATGGCCGAGGCCGGCCGGGCCTATGGCACCCCCTACTACATCAGCCCGGAGCAGATTCGCGGCGAGGTGGATATCGACGCGCGCGCCGATCTCTACTCGCTGGGCGCGACGTTCTACCACATGGTGACCGGCCGCGTGCCGTTCGAGGGCGCCACGCCCTCCACCGTCATGCACAAGCATCTCAAGGAAGCCGTCACGCCGCCGGATCATCTGAACACGCGCCTGACGGCCGGGTGCGGAGCGATGATCGAGAAGCTGTTGGCGAAGAACCGGGAGGAGCGCTATCCGAGCGCGCGCGAGCTGCTGGAGGACCTCGACCTGCTGGAGCACGGGCAGTCGCCGCGGTACGTCACCTCGACGCACATGGAACACAGCGCGTTCGAGCGGCTGGCCGCTGGCCGCGCGCTGGAGCCGGAGGCGCCGCCCCCGCCGCCGAGCACCAACAACACGTGGGTGGTGATTCTCTCGATCATCTGCGGGGTGAGCATTCTCATCAATATCGTGCAGGCGCTGGCGTAACTCCGGCAGTGATCTGGTAGATAGAAGGTAGGCTGCACCCTACGCATATGGGCGATGAAATGAAGCTGGGCGACGTACTTCACCAGACATCCGCCGTCTCCCTGCTGCGCCGCGCACTGCGCAGCGGACGCATGCCGCATGCCTACCTGTTCGACGGCCCCGAAGGCGTCGGCAAGGAGCGGGCCGCCCTCGCGCTCGCCGCGCGGCTTCTGTGCGAGGCGGAGCAGCCGGCGCCCGACGCCGACGCCTGCGGCGAATGCACGGCTTGCCGGCTGATGGCGGTGGGGAACCACCCCGATTTTCACTTGGTCCACCGCGGGCTGCACAAGGTGCATCCAGAGCGCTCGGTTCGCGTCAGCAAGGGGCTGTTCCTGGTCGTCGATCTGATCCGCTACTTCGTCATCGAGCCGGCCGCCCGCACGCCGCAGCTTGGCCGCCGCCGCGTCTTTGTGATCCGTGACGCGGAGCGAATGAACGACGAAGCCCAGAATGCGCTGCTCAAGACGCTGGAAGAGCCGCCGGGGGAGGCGTGTCTCGTTCTCATCACGTCCTCGGCGTCGCGGCTGCTGCCGACGATCCGCTCGCGCTGCCAGCGCGTGCCCTTCGGGGGGCTGCCGCGGACGTTCGTGGAGGCCGAATTGGCGCGGCAGTGCCGCGTGGATGCGGCCTCGGCGACGGCGCTGGCGGCGCTGGCCGATGGGCGGCTGGGAGCGGCGATTCGCTGGCAGCAGATGGGCGTGCTCGACGCACTGCGGGATCTCGCCGCGCTCGTACCTCAGTTCGAATCCGACGCCCCGGACGCCGCCGCGACCCGGCTGGTCGAGATCGCGACGGCCCTGGGACAGCGGGCCAGCGGCGACGTGGCGCCGGACGACGACGACGAGGCGGCGGGCGAAGAGGCTGACGATGCGGACTCGCCTCGTAGCGGCCGCGGCAGCGCCAAGACGATCGCAACCGACGTCCTGCGCGACGCGCTCAAGTTGATTCTCACGCTGGTCTCAGCCATCTATCGCGACGCACTGGTGGCGCAATCGGCCGCGGCAGAGCTTCGAAACCTGGCGGCATTCACGCGCCTGACCGACCGGCTCGCCGCGGAGTGGCCGCAGGAGCGGCTTGACGCAGCCGTGCGAGCGGCGGCGGAAGCGGAATCGATGCTGGACCGCAACGTCGCGGCCCAACTCGTCTGCGAACGGCTTGTCTTGACGATCTCGGGGCGGGTGGCGGCGACGGCGTAGCAGCCCGCGCGGCGCTCAGTTGTTGAGGGCACCCTCGGCGATCCAGCGGCGGATCAGTTCTATCTGGGCGGCATCGAGCGGGGTTCGGTTCAGCGGCATGCGCGACCCGACCGGCGGGTCATCCTCGGAAACCTTGTGGTAAAGCAGGCTGTTGAGCGGATCGCCGGGGACGACGCGCGTCCAGTCCGGCGACTGTGAGCTGGGCTGATTGACCAGGCTGGCGTAGGCCTCTTCTTCGTTGAATCGGAGCGAGATGCCCGAACGGTCGGCCAACCCGTTGCGCCGGTGGCATTCGAAGCAGCGAGCCGTGAAGAGCGGCACGAGATCGGCGGCAAACGAAATCCGCTGAGCGTCGTTCGAGCCGCCGGAATTTTCGTTCGTATTGCCGTTGGTGCTGTCGCTGGCGTCGCCGGCGAGCATGGTGCTCGGCGGAACACAGGAAATGAGCAGCAGCAGAGCCGCCGCGCTACTTCCGGCGCGCGTGCAGCGGCGCCGTTTCGACCCTGTCTGGCGCGTCTGCGGCATCCGACTTCTCCGCCGAGCTACCCTGTTCCTATCGGACGATTGACGCCGTGGCGTGAGCCCGGGGTCGCCGCCCATCGGCATGTCCGAACCCGCTTCGCCAAGCGGCGGGGTGAGCTGCGCACGGCGAACGGCGTCGATCCACGATGAGCCGCCGCGAGCGCGCCCGGACGTCACCCCGCCGCTTGGCGCGGCGGGTTCGGACAGATGGGGACAGATGGGCCCGCCGAGAAGCGCGCCCTGTAAAGTCGGCGGACGCGTCGTTAACATGGGTTGTCCCTTTACCGACCGAAATCGACTGGAGAACCCTGCTCATGCTGCGCAAGCCCTTCCTGGCCATCTCGCTGGTCGTGATTTCGTTCCAGGCAATCGCCGAAATGAAACCGCCCGTGGCGCCGGTCGCGGCAAAGGAGTTCAGCGAGCACGGCTCGAAGCGCGTCGACAACTACTACTGGCTGCGGCAGCGCGACAATCCCGAGGTCATCACCTACCTCGAAGCGGAAAACGCCTACGCCGACGAAATGCTGAAGCACACGGCTGCGCTTCAGGAGAAGCTCTATCAGGAAATGAAGGGCCGCATCAAGGAGACCGACCTGAGCGTGCCGGTGCGGCGCGACGAATTCTACTACTACACGCGCACCTTCGAAGGCAAGCAGTATTCCGTCTCCTGCCGCAAAAAGGGCGGCCTCGACGCCGCCGAAGAGGTGATCCTCGATCAGAACGAGCTGGCGGCCGGGAAGAGCTACTTCCGGCTGGGCGGCAGCGAAGTCAGCCCGAATCACCAGTTGCTGGCCTACTCGACCGACACCAACGGCAGCGAGGTCTACACGCTGGTCGTCAAGGACCTTGCGACCGGCAAGCTGTTGGCTGACGAGATCCCGAACACGTACTACGGGACCGAGTGGGGCAACGACAACAAGACGCTGTTCTACACGACGCTGGACGCCGCCAAGCGGCCATACAAGCTCTGGCGGCATGTGCTCGGCACGGCGACGGCGCAGGACGTGTGCGTTCACGAGGAGAAGGATGAGACGTTCTCGGTCGGCGTCGGAAAAACGCGCAGCCGAAAATTCCTGCTGCTGACGCTGCACAGCACGATGACGACCGAGGTGCGTTTCCTTGATGCGGATCAGCCGGGCGGGGCGTTCGCCGTGATCCAGCCGCGGACGAAGGACCTCGAGTACAGCGTCGATCATCGCGACGGCAGTTTCTACATCGTCACGAATGATTCGGCCCGGAATTTCCGGGTGATGACGGCGCCGATCGAGCATCCCGGCAAAGAGAACTGGAAGGAGCTGATCTCGCATCGGCCCAGCGTGAAGGTCGAGGACGTTGATCTCTTCGCCAGGTGGCTGGTGGTGCACGAGCGTGATCAGGGGCTCAAAAAGCTCTACGTGCGCAACCTCGAATCCGGCAAGGACCACTACGTCGACTTCAACGAGGCGGTTTACACCTACTTCGCCGGCGGCAACGAGGAGTTCAACACGAACATGCTGCGCTTCACGTTCTCGTCGATGACCACGCCGCCGTCGGTCTACGACTACAACATGGAGACGCACAGCCGCGAATTGCTGAAGCAGGAGGAAGTGCTGGGCGGTTTCGACGCCAGCCGCTACACGTCGGAGCGGATTTTCGCCAAGGCGCCCGACGGGACGAACGTCCCGATGTCGCTGGTCTACCGCAAGGGGATGCAGCGCGACGGGAAGAACCCGACGCTGCTCTATGGCTACGGTTCCTACGGCGCGCCGATGGACCCGGGCTTCTCCTCCGGCCGCGTCAGCCTGCTGGATCGCGGGTTCATCTACGCCTTGGCGCACATTCGCGGCGGCGGCGACATCGGCCGGCCGTGGTACGAGGACGGCAAGCTCCTGAAGAAAAAGAACACGTTCACCGATTTCATCGCGTGCGGCGAGCACCTCGTGGCCGAGAAGTACACCAACCCGGGCAGGCTGGCGATCATGGGCGGCAGCGCCGGCGGATTGCTGATGGGCGCGGTGACGAACATGCGGCCGGACCTGTTCAAGGCGGTCGTGGCGCAGGTGCCTTTCGTGGACGTGATCAACACCATGCTCGACGCGAGCATTCCGCTGACCACGCTGGAGTACGACGAGTGGGGCAATCCGAACGACAAGGCGTACTACGACTACATGCTGAGCTATTCGCCATATGACAACGTCGCGAAGAAGCCCTATCCGAATCTGCTGATCCGGGCCGGACTGAACGACCCGCGCGTCGCGTACTGGGAGCCGGCCAAGTGGTGCGCCAAGCTGCGGGCGATGAAAACCGACGACAACCTGCTGCTGCTGAAGACCAACATGGGCGCCGGCCATGGCGGGGCGTCGGGCCGCTTCGACCGGCTGCGCGAGGTGGCGCTGGACTATGCGTTCATTCTGGATCGCGTGGGAATCACGGAGTAGCGGCGCGCCAAAGTGAATCAGCGGTCGCGAAAAAGCCGGCCCTCGCCCGTCGCACCGCCGGTCGCGCCGCCGGGTGCTTCGACGCAGCGTCTGCTCCGGGTCGCGATGGACCTGGCGGGTGAGAACCAGCTCGAACCGCTCGTTGCTCGTCTGTGCACGATCGTTTCGGCCTCGGGCGGCGTGGCCTGCGGCGTCATCGTCAACGACGACGAGCGCGACCTGGCCCACATCCTGTATTCCGCCGTCGACGCGCCCGGTGCGTGCGCACGAGAATCGGTCAGCCAGCGATTGCCGGAGCTGCGCGACGTGGCCGGCGCCGTGGATCGCGACCTGCAAAGCTGGCGGCCGCTGCCCTTCCTCGCGGAGCTGCATCGCCGCGGGGCGCGCCGGTTCGATGCGTTCCCGCTCACGATCGCCGAGCGCGCGTTCGGCTCGTTTTTCGTGGTTACAGCAACCGGCCAGCCGCTCGCCGACGAGGAGCGTTCCTTTTACTCCCGGCTGGCCGTGCTGGCGGCGCCGATCGCCTGGAACTGCGTTTCGACTGAGCGATTCTCGCGCGGCGACCGGCGGCGCGATTCGCTGATCGAGCTGATGCGCTCGCTGAATACGACCTTGCGGCCGGAGGCGGTGATCGATTCGGCGTGCAAGGCGCTGCGCGGCCTGGAGGCGCACGCGTCGAGCGCCATCATGCTGATCGAGCCGGATGGGCGTCACTTTCGAAACTACCGCCTGGCCGACGACGTCGAATCCGGCGCCGCCGAGATGCACGCCGTGGACGGTTCGGCGGTCGAGCGCATCGCGCAACTGGGCGCGACCTATCAATCGGACGATCTGCGCGCGGCGCGCGCGTTCGCGCATGACGAGCGGCTGCTGGCGGACGGCGTGCGGCGCTACGTGGCGACGCCGCTGCAGGCCCGCTCGCGGCTGCTGGGGGCGCTGCTCATCGCATCGACCGATCCGCACCCGGCGCGGCGCATTGACCTGTGGCTGTTCGACAACATCGCCATTCAACTGGGGCTGGCGATCGACAACGCCGTGCAGCACGAGCAGGTGCGCCAGCTCTCGGACAAGCTGCGGCAGCAGAACGTCTATCTTCGCGAGGAGATTCAGAGCGAGCACGATTTCGGCGAGATGATCGGTGAATCGCCGGCCATGCGGCGTCTGCATGAGAGCGTCAGCCGCGTCGCCGCCACGCCCGCGATCGTGCTGGTGACGGGCGAGACGGGCGCGGGCAAGGAGCTGGTCGCGCGGGCCATTCACGCCGCCAGCCCGCGCTGCCACCAGCCCATGGTCAAGGTGAATTGCGCCGCGATCCCCGAGGGCACGGTGGAAAGCGAGCTGTTCGGACATGAGCGCGGGGCGTTCACGTCCGCCGTCGAGCGCCGCATCGGCCGCTTCGAGCTCGCCAGCGACGGCACACTCTTTCTAGACGAGATCGGCGAACTTCCCGCCGCCGTGCAGGCCAAGCTGCTGCGCGTGCTGCAGGACGGCGACTTCGAGCGCGTCGGCGGCAGCCGCACGCTGCACACCCATGCGCGCGTCATCGCGGCGACCAACCGCAATCTGCTGGCGGCGTGCGACGCGGGCACGTTTCGGCGCGACCTGTACTACCGGCTGAACGTCTTTCCGATTCACGTGCCGTCGCTGAGCGAGCGGCGCGAGGACATTCCGCTGCTGGTGCAGGCGTTCGTCGGGCAGTTTTCACGGCGGATGGGTAAACGGGTGGAGTCGATCGCGCCCGAGTCGCTGGCGTCGCTCATGGAACGCGACTGGCCGGGAAATATCCGCGAACTGAAGCACGTGATTGAGCGAGCCATGATTCTCTGTGACGGGACTGTGCTGGCGGTGGAGGACGCGCCGCGCCGGACGCCGGCTGCCTCGCCGGTTGCGATGTATGCCCCGAGGGTTGAGACGGCGACAGCGGCGCCGTTCCTGCTCCCGGCCGCGGCCCCGGCCGGAATCTCTGACCTGTCGCTGAACTCCGTGCAGGCCGAGCACATCCGCCGCGTGCTGATCCAGACGCGTTGGCGGATCGACGGCCCGCGCGGCGCCGCGCGCATACTGGGATTGAAGCCCTCAACGCTTCGTTTTCGAATGAAGCGCCTGGGAATCGAGCGCTGAGCGGCTCGCCGCGCGGACCATCCCGAGCGCCCACCCGCGGGCGGTTATACTACGTGAAGTGTCACGATCGCCATGGCTCACAATCCCGCGCCCCGAGGACGGCCCCGAAACGGCGCCAGGACTAACAGGACCGCCTGAACGCATGACGCGCGTCGCCATCATCGGCTCGCCCAGCAAACCGCACACGCCCGAGAAGCTCGCGCGCCTGCTGCAGTTCCTGAAAGGCCGGGCTGAGGTCGTCTTCGCCGAACGCACCTACGACGCCGGCGGCCTCCCGGCCGCGCGGCCCGATCTCGTCATTGTGCTCGGCGGCGACGGCACGCTCATTTCCGCCGTTCATGCGCTCGGCCAGGCGCAGGCGCCGATCATCGGCATCAACCTGGGCAAGCTCGGATACCTGACCGATTTCACGGTCGAAGATGTGGAGCACTACGCCGCCGAGCTGCTCAGTTCGTCGCCGCCCGTGACCCGCCGGCTGATGCTGGCCGTCAGCGTCGAGCACAACGGCAGCAGCTTCGTCTCGCCGGCGGCCAACGACTGCGTGGTTCTGGCCGGGCCGCCCTTCCGCATTGTGGATCTCGAAGTCCGCGTCGACGGCGACGAGGTGGCCCAGATTCGCGGCGACGGTCTGATCGTCGCCACGCCGACCGGTTCGACAGCCCACAACCTCTCCGCGGGCGGACCAATCCTGGAGCCGACGGCTGAGTCGTTCGTCCTGACGCCCATGTGCCCGCACGCGCTGACGTTCCGGCCGGTCGTTCTCGACGCTCGCCGGGAAATCGCGATCCGCATCAATGATTCCAACGAAAGCACGAACGCGGTCGTCGACGGGCGCATCGTCCACGCGCTTCAGCCCGGCGACCGGGTCGTGATCCGCCGCTACCCGGCGGACTTTCTGCTCGTCCGGCACCCGCGGCACAGCGCTTGGTCGACGCTGCGGCGAAAGCTGATGTGGGGCGCCCCGCCGGAACGATGAAGGGGCGGCGCTCGCCCGCGCGGAGCATCTTCGGCCGACGCAAAGTCACTTGGCGTCCAGCCAATTCTCCGCGCACTCGACGTCCACGCGTAGCGGCACGCTGAGGGGCAACGCCGTGCTCATGACGTCCGCGACGATGCGCCCCAGCGCCTCGGCCTCGCCGCGCGGCGCTTCACACACCAGCTCATCGTGCACCTGGAGCAGCATCCGTAGCGGCAGCTTCTCATCTCGAACGCGATTGTGAAGCTGGATCATCGCCGTTTTTATCAAATCGGCCGCCGACCCCTGAATCACCGTGTTCACCGAGAGCCGTTCCGCCAGCGCCCGGGCCGCGCGGTTGCGGGAGTCGATGTCCGTGATCGGCCGGCGGCGGCCGAGGATCGTCCGCACCGCCCCGTCGCGCCGCGCCGTCTCGATGCACTGGTTGATGAACCCGCGGATGCGGCTGTAGCGGGCGAAATAGGCGTCGATGAATTTCTGCGCCTCGGTGCGGCTCATTCCGGTGGTCTGCGCCAAGCCGTGCGCCGTCTGGCCGTAGATGATGCCGAAATTCACCGCCTTGGCCTTGGCCCGCATTTCCTTGGTGACGGCGTCGAGTGCGACGTTGTTCACCTGAGACGCGACAAAGGCGTGAATGTCCAGGTCGTCGGCGAACGCCCGCTTGAGCGCCTCATCCTGGCAGAAGTGCGCGAGGATGCGCAGCTCGACTTGTGAATAGTCCGCGACGATCAGCAGTTCGTCGTCCCCGCGGGCGCGGAACGCCCGGCGAATCTGCCGGCCCATCTCCGTCCGCACCGGGATGTTCTGCAGGTTCGGCTCACTGCTGGAGAGCCGGCCGGTGACGGCGCCGGTCTGGTGGAAACTGGTGTGAATCCGGCCGGTGCGGCGGCTGACGGCCCGCGGCAGCGCGTCCACGTACGTCCCGCGCAGCTTCTGAATCTCGCGATGCTCCAAGAGCAGCTTCAGCAGCGGATGTCCGGTTTCTTCGGCCAGGATTTCGAGCGTCTCGGCGTCGGTAGAGCGGGCGGTCTTGGTGCGCTTCACCACGCGAAGCTGCATCCGGTCGAAGAGAACCTCGCCCAACTGCTTGGGCGAGTCCAGGTTGAACGGCCCGCCGGCGAGCTGGTGGCATTCGACCACGATCTGCTCGATGCGGGCTGACATCCGCCGGCCCATGTCGCGCAGGTAGTCCAGATCGACGCGGATGCCATGGTGCTCCATGTTCGCCAGCACGCGCACCAGCGGCATCTCGACCTCGTGCGCGAGCGTGCCCAATCCGAGCGGTTCCACCGACGGCTCGAACAGCTCCTTGAGCCGCCAGGTATAGTCGGCGTCTTCCGCGGCGTACTCGGCGACGCGCTCGAGCGGCACCTGGTCCATCACGAGCTGGTCGCGGCCGGCGCCGATCAGGTCGGTAAGCGGGATCATCTCGTGCGCGAGGTAGGTGCGCGCCAGCGGGTCGAGGCCATAGGAATTCCGCGTCGGCTCGACCAGAAACGCCGTGATCATGGTGTCAAGAATCGGCCCGCGGACGGTCATGCCGGCGTTTTCGAGCACGATCAGGTCGTACTTGATGTTGTGGCCGATCTTCCGCTTCGTGTCGTCGGCGAGAATCGGCGCCAGGCGGGCGCGGACCTCATCAAGCGGCAGCGCCCCGCCGAAAATGCATCGCACCGGTATGTAAACGCCCCAGCTGGGCCGCCAGGAAAACGACAGGCCGACCAGTTCGGCATCGACCGGGTTTACGCCGGTGGTTTCGGTGTCGAGCACGAATTCAGGCCGCTTCGCCAAGTCTGCGACGAACGCATCCAGCGCGGCGGGCGTGTTGACGAGCACGTATTCGCCGCCGTCGGGCGCGCTCAGCGCTGCCGAACGTTGCGCAAACGCGGCGGGGTCCTGTTTTGTAGGGTGGGCCGTGCCCACCTCCTCTGCGGCGTCGGCGGCGCCCGACGCCACTTGCCCGGCGAGCGCGGCAGGCGAATGGTGGGCACGGCCCACCCTACGTTCCGCATCCCCGGCCGAGGGCGGCCGGGCCACAGAATCGGCCGAGGGCGGCCGGGCCACAGAATCGGCCGAGGGCGGCCGGGCCACAGAATCGGCCGAGGGCGGCCGGGCCACAGAATCGGCCGAGGGCGGCCGGGCTACACGATCGGCGGCGTCCGCTGCGCGATTCGCCGGCAACTGATCGGTCAATCGGCGGATGCCCAGCTCTTCGAAAATAGGTCGGACCGCGGACCAGGTGAATTGGTCTGGTTGGGCCGCGGAGAGGTCAAGTTCGATCGGCACGTCATCGCGCAGCGTTACGAGCTTGCGCGTGACCGGGGCGAGCGCCGCAAACGCCTTCACGTTGTCGCGCTGCTTGGGCGTGAGCTTGTCGGCGTTGTCGATCACGCCCTGAGCCGAGCCGTACTGCTGAATCAGTTTGGCCGCCGTTTTCGGCCCGATTCCAGGAACGCCGGGCACATTGTCCACGGTGTCGCCGATCAGCGTCTGCGCCTCAACCGCCTGCTGCGGCCACCAGCCCTTGGTCGCAAAGAGCACGTCCGGCGTGATGACTTCGTCTTTGCCGGGGTCGTAGAGCGAGACGTGCGGCCCGAGCAGTTGCTCCAGGTCCTTATCCTTGCTCACGAGGTAGACGTGCAGGTCGTCGCTCGATAGCCGCCGCGCCAGCGTCGCCATGATGTCATCCGCCTCGAAGCCGTGCATCCGCAGGATCGGCAGCCGGGCGGCGTTCAGGATTGAGAGGATGCGGTTGAACTGCGGCTCCATGTCCTCCGGCGCGGGGTCGCGATGGGCTTTGTATTCCGGGTAGATTTCCTTGCGAAACACGGTCTCGTCGGAGACGTCCAGCACGGTCACGAGATAATCCGGCTTCTTGTCACGCAGCAGGTTCAGGATCATCTGGCAGAAGACGTGCACCGCCCGCGTCGGCTCGCCCCGCGGCGAGGTGAGGTTCCCGAACGGGGCGTAATAGGCGCGGTATATCTGTGCGTGGCCGTCGATCAGGTAGAGCGTCTTCGGCATGGCGGCGTATTAGAAGCTATTGAGAGGCTCGTCGCACGCGGCCGGCCCTACCGCCGCAGCAGCGCCCGCAGACGCGGCCAGTTCGCCAAGCTGATCGCGCTCATGATCAGGGCCGCCCCCGCCAGCAGCCAGCTCGTGAGCGGCTCGTCGCGAAGTTGATGAGCCAGGATAACGGTAAAGACCGGAGCCGCATTGGCGGCGACCGACAGGCGGTTCACGTCCATGCGCGTCAGCGCGACGAACCAGAGCATGTAATTCACGAAGCTCGTCGCGATCGCGATGAACAGGAAACCACGCAGCGCCCGGCCGGAAAGCGCCGCGACATCCAGCCGGTGGGCATCCAGCAGCGCCGCGGGCGCGTAGAGGAGCACGCCGAGAACCATGACATACGTCGCCGCCCGGACCGTGCCGTATCGCTGCCCCAGCGGGATAACGACCACCGAGTAGACCGACCACGTGGCGACGGCTCCCAGCAGCAGCATGTCACCGACGAACATGTTTCGTCCGGCGACCGAGGCCAACCCATCCACGGCCAGCACGCCCGCGCCGCCGAACGCCAGCAGCGCCGCCGCGGCCATGCGCGCTGACCACGTCGCCTGCCCCAGCAGCAGCGTGAGCATGTAGACCAGCACCGGATTCAGCGCATACATCAGCCCGGCGTGCGAGGCGTTGGCCTTGCTGACGCCGGTGAGAAAGCAGAACTGGTTCAGCGGAACACAGAGCAAGGCGGCCAGTAGAAAGCGGCCGTAATCCTCGCGCGCGATCGGTTGGGGCGCGCTTCCGCCCAGGGACCGCCACACTCGCAACACCGCCAGCAGCAACGCCGACGCGATGGCGAAGCGGATGACGCCGGTGGACACCGGCGGCAGTTCGATCAACGCATCGCGGGCGGCCAGGGGCGTGAAGGAAGAGATGGCGACATAACCGACCAGCAGCGCGACATTGAGCGCGGCCACACGATCGCCGCCGGAGGCTGCGATCGGCTCCGATTCGACGCACGCGACAACGTCCGCGGCGAGTGATTCGTTGGCACGTCCGTTGTTCATGCAGCCTTAAGAAACGTGGTCGCGAGGGAACCGCGGGGCCGGCGACTGGTTTTGCGATCGGAGCCGCGCGCGTAAGCGGGCGGCGCTTGCCGGCTCCGCTCCCTTACGGTCGCGGCTCGGACTGCGTCTAACCCAGATCGCGCTCTTCCAGCAGCGCGACCAGCTTCGCCCGGGCTTCCGGCGCCAGCGGGCACATCGGCAGCCGAAATTCCTCGGCGCACCAACCCTTGATCGCCGCGGCCGACTTGATCGGGATGGGGTTGATGTCCAGCCCCAGCAGCCGCTTGGAGAACCCGTAGGCTTCGCGATGCGCAAGCTGTGCGTCGATCCAGCGGCTCTCCAGCGCCGCCTGCGTCAAGCGCTTCACCGTTTTCGGGATCAGGTTCGACATCACGCTGACCACGCCCACAGCGCCCTGGCTCATCAGCGGCAGCGTGATCGGATCGTCGCCTGACAAAATCGCGATATCGGAGACGTCCGCCAGGTCTGCCGCGCCGGACACGCTGCCGGTGGCGTGCTTCACCGCCGTGATGCTCGGAAACTCCCGGTGTAGCCGGGCGATGGTGTCGATCGCGATTTCCACGCCGCAGCGGCCGGGGATGTTGTAGAGCATGATCGGCAGCCGCACGGCGCGGGCGACGGCGGCGAAATGCTGAAAAAGGCCGACCTGCGACGGGCGATTGTAATAGGGCGCGACGAGCAGCAATCCGTCGGCGCCGGCGTCGGCGCAGCGGCGGGACAGCTCGACGGTCTTGGCGGTGCAGTTCGTCCCGGCGCCGGCGCAGACTGGGACGCGCTGGCGTGCGACCCGCACCGTGGTTGCGACGACCTCAACATGCTCCTCGACGCTGAGCGTGGGAGATTCGCCGGTCGTGCCGCAAGGCACCAGACCATCGACACCGGCGGCGATTTGCCGCTCGACGTGCTGCTCCAGCGCAGGCCGATCGAGCTGACCGCCGCGAAAGGGCGTCACGATCGCGGTCCACATACCACGGAACGGATTCATGCGGATTCTCCAGGACAGTCCGGCGTTCGGCGCGATTATTCTACGCGGTCGGCGCGCGGCGGGCATGTATGCTCAAGGGCGCGTGCCACTGGGGGTGCATGCGGTCTTGGGCGGCGATCCGTCCGAACCCGCCGCGCCAAGCGGCGGGGCGACGTCCGCGGCCCGAGGGGCGCCGATCGCTAACGACCGTCAACCCGCCGCTTGGCGCGGCGGGTTCGGACGGATCGCCGCTGAATCGCAACCCCCATCGGGATGCGCCCTGCCGCCGGCTATTCCGTCACTCCAGCGGCGGTTACGCTCGCCGCGCATGACCCCGGTGGAATCGCCACGTCGCGCGCCATTCGCACTCGCCGGCGTCGCACTGCTGCTTCTCGCATGCTCCGTGCAGAAAATCTGGTCGGCGGACATCTGGTGGCAGCTCGCCACGGGGCGCTGGATTGTCGAGAACGGCCGGCTGCCATCGACCGACGTCTTCTCCTTCACCGCTGCAGGCCACGAGTGGATCGAGCTTCGCTGGGTGTACTGCGTCCTGGCCTACCTGGGCTGGGAACTGGGCGGGCCCGGGCTGCTGATCACGCTGCAGGTGCTGGCGCTTGCGGCCACGTTCGTGCTGCTGGCGTGGCCGTGGCGGGCGGTCGTCGGTACGACCGCCGGCGCACTCGCGCTGGGAATGGGCGTCGCGGGCGCCATGTCCCGGTTCAGCGTGCGGCCTGAGCTGACGACCTACCTGCTGATCGCCGTATTCCTCAAGGTGTTTGGCGCGCGAAGTTGCCGGCGCGACGGGTCGGGCGCAGGAAACCGAGCCCTCTGGCTGCTGCCGTTGCTGCAGATCATCTGGGTCAGCGCGCACACCATGTTCATCTTCGGGCCGCTGCTGGCGTGGCTCGCGTTCGCCTGTGACGCCATGTCGCGCATCGCCGACCGCGTGGGCAGCGCCTCAGGAAACCCGCCCCGCCCGAACGCACCGCTGATCAACCTGTCGCTGCTGCTGACGGCCGCGGCAACTACGGCTGCGTGCCTGCTGAACCCGTATGGTCTGCGCGGAGCGCTGTTTCCTTTTCTGCTCCTGCGCGAGATGGGAAAGGACCACATTCTTGGCCGCACGATCACCGAGTTCCTCAGCCCGCTGCAAAGCGGGCTGCGCTGGTCGGAAGACATGTACGTCGCCGCGCTGCTGGCGGGGATGTGCCTTGCGACGTTCATGCTCAACCGGCGGCGCTTCAATCTGTTCCGGTTCGCGTTCTGGGCAGCGTGCCTGTACCTGGCCGTGATGGCCGTGCGGAACCAGGCGCTGCTGGCGATTGCGTCCACGTGGGCGACGCTGGGCAACTTGCGCGACTTGCATGCCGCCCTCGCGCGCCAACCGATCGAGCGTCGAGGGTCGCCAGGCGCCTCCGTCGCCGGCCGGCTGGCCGTCACGCTCGGTCTGCTCGCCGCCGCGTGGTACGTGGCAAGCGACCGGTTCTTCGTGCGGCAATCCGCCCCGCGTCGATTTGGCGTCGGCGTGGTCGAGTGGTTCACGCCGCGGCAGGCGGTCGAGTTTCTCCGGACGGCTCGACCAAAGGGCAATCTGCTGCACAGCATGGACGACGGGGCGTATTTCTCCTGGGCCCTGCGCGATCTGTATCCCGTCTGCGTAGATGGCCGGCTGGAGGTCTACGGCGGGCAGACGCTGGCTGAGTACCTGAACAATCACGCCGACTGGCGCGGCTATGTCGAGAAGCACAGCATCAACACGCTCGTGCTGGAGCGCCGTTTCTTTGAGCCGATCATCCCGCAGGTCGCGGCCTCGCGCGGCTGGAAGCTGGTGCACCTCGATCCGCGCGACCTGATCTTCGTGCGCGACATCCCCGAGCACGCCGAGCTGATCGCCCGCAACCGTATCGAACCGAGCGCCCCGTGGACGCCGCGGACGGTCGAGCCGGACGAGCGACCGACCGGCTGGCGGCGCTGGCTGGGCTCGGTCGAGCTGCCCTGGCACGATCTGGAACTGGCGCAAAATTTCATCTGGCTGGATTCGCTGCGCAACGCGGCGGTGCTGCTGACGCGCTGCGTTGAGCGGTTCCCGGAAAACGAGCAAGCGGAGCAGTTGCTGCGTTGCATTCGACTGTCGGAGGAGGGGGTTTCGCCGCAGGGGCCGGCAGGACCGGCCGCTCGGGCGTCGCCGGCGACGCGCGTGTGGGCGGCGGGCGTCGTCGGCGAGTCGCTGATCCGCAGCGGGCGGCCGCGCGAGGCCGTCGTCGTGCTGCGCGACGGCGTGGCCGCCGATCCAAGCAACGTCGCGTTTCACCGGGCGGTCGCGTCACTGAGCACGTCGCTGGGTGATTTCGCGGCGGCGCGCGAGCATCTGGAGGCGGTGCTGGCGCTGCGGCCCGGCGACGCCGAGGCCCGCCGCGGATTGGAGCTACTTCGCGGGCGGCAGCCCTGACGGGTCCGCCGCCGCGCGAATCGCTGCGAACATCCTGAGCGCGAGGCGCAGCGGGCGGACGTCATGCGTCCGAATGAACGCGACGCCGTGCTGGATGCACCACATTTCGGTCGCAAGTGTTCCGGCGCCGCGCTGGCTCACCGGTTGCGGGGCGCCGTCTGTCGCCAGCACCGCGCCGATGAACGACTTGCGCGACGTGCAAACGCACAGGGGGAAGCCAAACTCGAGCAGCCGCGGAATTCCCGCGAGGACGTTCAGGCTGGCGACCGGTGAGTCGCCGAGGAAGAACCCCATTCCGGGATCGAGGACGATGCGATCGCAAGCCACGCCGGCGCGCTGCAGCGTTGTCACGCGCTCGTCAAAGAACTCCAGGATGCGATCGACGATTACGGTCGGGTCTGAGGCCGCGCGGCGCGCCCGCGGCGAAGACGACGCCTTATCCATATCGCTCCAGACGGAATGCATGACGATCAAATTGGCGCGACACTCCGCCGCCGCGTCGATCGCCCCCGCCGCGCGAAATCCGTTCACGTCGTTCAGCCAGGTCGCTCCCAGCGCCGCCATCCGTCGCATCACCGCCGGCTTGCTGGTGTCGATCGACACGGTTGCGGCTTCCGCCAGCAGCGCACCGACCACCGGCTCCAGCCGCCGAAGTTCCTCATCGGCGCTGACATCTTCGCTGTCGGGATGCGTCGATTCGGCCCCGACGTCGATGATGTCGGCTCCGTCACGCCGCAGGCCGGCGGCGTGCTCGAGCGCGGCGGCCGGCGCAAGACATCGGCCGCCGTCCGAAAACGAATCGTGCGTCAGGTTGAGAATGCCGAGAATGCGCGTCACGGCTATGATCGTATCACAAGCGGCCGGCGACGCCGGTCGGCGGGCCATACGTAACCTGAGGACGAAACATGACGACCAAGGACCTTCTGAAGCACAACATCAACCAGGCTCATTTCATCGCGAACGCGTATCTGAAGGACCTGAGCGATTCCGATCTGCTGACGCGCCCGGCGCCGGGCGCGAATCACATCGCCTGGCAACTGGGGCACCTGATCGCCTCGGAGCGACAGATGATCGAAGCGATCGGCTGCCGGATGCCCGAGCTGCCGGCCGGGTTCGTCGAGAAGCACAGCAAGGAGACGGCCGCCTCGAACGGCCCCGCCGGCTTCGCGACGAAATCGGAGTACCTGGCCCTGTTCGCTCGCATGCACGAGGCGACGCTGCGCGCGATCGACGCGACGGCGGATGCGGACATGGACCGCCCGGGTCCGGAGTCGATGCGCGCCTACGCGCCGACGGTTGGGGCCATCTTCGCGATGATTGCGACGCATGAGGTGATGCACGCGGGCCAGTTTGCCGTGCTGCGGCGCAAGCTGGGCAAGCCGGTCGTTATCTGAGCGGAGGATGCCGCCGGGCACTTTTTCCGAACCCGCCGCGCCCAGCGGCGGGGTGGCGCCGGCGGTAATCGGCGATCCTCGTGATGGAAGGTCACCCCGCCGCTTGGCGCGGCGGGTTCGGAAACACGCTACGCGCCCACCCCGTACCAACACCTGCGGGCGGCGGCGTTTGACAAACGCCGTCAGCCTACAAAGAATCACCCGCGTCTTGATTGGGCGCGTCGAGCCGGGCGAAACGACGGGCAGGACCCACATGCGACCTCTTCTGGCCATCCCCGTATTCAATGAGCAACTGCACCTTCCGCGCGTACTGGAAGCCGTCGCGAATTACCCGGTCGACGCGCTCGTCATCGACGACGGCTCGACCGACGCGACGCCTGAGCTGCTGCGAAAACGGCGCGGCATCCACGTGATTACGCACCCCGAGAACCGCGGTTACGGCCAGAGTCTGATCGACGCCTTCCACTTCGCCGCCGCCAGGCGCTATCGCTGGATCATCACCATGGACTGCGACGAGCAGCACGAGCCGGCCCAGATTCCGGAGTTCCTGGCTGAAATCGAGCGCGACCGGGCCGACGTCATCAGCGGCTCACGCTATCTGCGCGACTTCGCCGGCGATGACAGTCCGCCGCGCGACCGCCGCCGCATCAACCAGGCCGTCACCGACCTGCTCGCCCAGATACTCAGCCTGCGCCTGACCGACTCGTTCTGCGGCTTCAAGGCGCACCGCGTGTCCGCCATGTCGCGCCTGCGGCTCGACGAGCCGGGCTATGCCTTTCCCCTTCAATTCTGGGTGCAGTGCGTCCGCCAGCGGCTGCGCATTCGCGAGTGGCCCGTCCGCCGCATCTATCGCGACCTCAGCCGCGAGTTCGGCGGGACGCTGGACGACCCCGCGGCGCGGCTCCAGCACTACCTCGAAGTGCTGGTGCGCGAGCTGCGGCGCGAACCGGCCGACGCGGGGTGCGGCGAGGATGCGATCCGTTGCGGTTGTCCGCTGGAAACATGATCTACGAGCGGCTGGTCGCGCCGCGCGAGCATCTGGGCCTGCTGATCGAGCCGGACGCGGCGGCGATTCGCGCCGCGCTTCAGTCGCCGCCGCCCGAGCCGCGCGTGATGATTCTGGACCAGCCGCTGGACGAGCTGCGCGCGTCGCTGCGAAGCCGGCTGGAGCTGGGCGGGCCGGTCGTTCTCACCGGACACCAGGTGGAGTTCTTCCACGCGGGAGTTTTCGCCAAGAACATCGCCGCGGCGCTGCTGGCGCGGCGCGCCGGCGGCAGCGGCGTTTTTCTGAGCGTCGACGAAGACGTGCCAAAATCCGTTCGATTGTCGTTGCCGCAGCGCACGGCGGCGGGATTGCGGCGGATCGAGGTCGAGCTGCCGGACGTCGATCCGCGGCTCCCGGCCGAGTCGCAGCCGCCGGCCAGCCGCGAGCACTGGCTGCAGTTTTTTACGCGCATCGCCTCGATCTACGCGTCGTACGAGAACACGCCGCTGCGCGATTTCTGGACCGCGTGGCTGGCGGGCGCGGAGCAGCGGATCGCCCTGGTTGACGCATTCGGGCGGGCGCGCGAGGCGGTCGAGCGCAGCCTCGGAGTCTCCCCGCTGCGCGAGCTGCGCGTCTCGCAGCTAGCGGCGACGCCGGAGTTCCGCGCGTTCGCGGCGCATCTGATGCTGAACGCGAGCGCACTGGCGGCGCACTATAACGCGGCGCTGGAGTCCTATCGCCGGCGACATCGCGTGCGCGCGCGGCTGCGGCCGATGCCGCCGCTGCGCGTCGAGGCGGGGCGGGTTGAGCTGCCGTTGTGGCTCAGCCGGCCGGGCGGGGTCCGGCAACGGCTGCAGGTCGAGCCGCCTGCGGACGCCGCAGTCGTGCTCTATGCCGACGGAGAGGCGGTCGAGCGGCTGCCGGCGTCGTCGCTGGCCACCGCCGCCGCCGCTGACGACGCGCTGGCGCGGCTCGACGAGCGCGGTTGGCGGCTGCGGCCGCGGGCCCTGGCACTATCCGGATTCGCGCGGGTTGCGCTGGCCGACCTCTTCATTCACGGCGTCGGCGGCGCGAAGTACGACGAGGTGACCGCAGAATTTCTGCCGGCGTTTCTCGGATGCGACCTGCGGCCGGCATGTTGCGTGTCGGCGACGCTGCGTCTTCCGCTGGAGCGCGACTTGCCGCCCGACGCCGCGCTTCGCGGCGCCCGCCGGGAGAGCCGTGACCTGCGATTCAACCCGCAGCGATACGTGCGCGGTGCATCGGCGGAACTCCTGGCACGGCGCGAGGCGCTGATTGCGCTGTCGCGCAGCCTTCGCGAGCAGCGCCCGAGCGAGCGGCCCGCGCGACGGCAGGTCTTCGACGGCATTCGCCGGATCAACAGCGAGATTCTCCGGTGCGATCCCTGGCGGCCGGCGGAGTTGGATCAGCGCGTGGCGGAGCTGGAGCAGTTGGAGGCGCAGCGGCGGATCGCGCAGGACCGCGAGTACTTTTTTGCGCTGCACCCGCGCGAGCACCTGATCGAGCTGGCTTCGCGGATCGCGGCGCGCCTGGCGCCGTGACGATCCGAGCCGCGCGCGTAAGCAAGCGGTTGTCAAGCGTCCGCTCCCTCACGGTCGCGGCTCGGAAAAAGCACTGGGTTTGTTTCTATGCTTCGACGATCTTTTCCCGGATGGCGTAGCGCGCCAGCTCCACGCGGTCGCGCACGCCCAGCTTGCGCAGCAGGCTCGTTCGGTATGAATCGGCGGTCTTGTAGCTGACGGTCATGCGCGTCGCCGCCTCGCGCAGCGTCAGCCCGCGCGCCAGCAGCGGCAGCAGTTCGGACTCGCGCCGCGAGAGCTGCCGATGGGGCGTCGCCGACGCGGCGCGGCCGGGCCGGGCCCCCTCGCTGAAATACTGGCCGCCGCGCAGGATTGCGTCGAACGCCTGCTTCAGCTCCGCCAGTCCGCCGTCCTTTACGACGTAACCGCTGAGCCGGCAGTCGGACCAGACGCTGAGCGACGCGGGATCGACCGCGGCGCTGAGGACGACGATCCGCGCATCCGGACGGAGCCGGGGGATCATCTCCACGGAGTCGATCACGTCCGACGTGGCCTGGTCGGCCACCACCAGCACCAGGTCCGGCTTGCGCCGCATGGCGTCCCACACGGCCGGCGGTGCGAACCCCGATTCGACCGCTACCGACAACCCCAGTGAGTCGCGCAGCAGAATGCCATACGCCAGGCGATCCAGCGCGCTGCGCGCCATGAGATAAACGCCTGATGCGGCGTGTGCCTCAGTTGGATTGCCTGCGTGCACTAGCTCGCTCACTCGTCAAACTCCGGCTGCCGCTGTGAAACCGGCGGCGACGGCCCCGGGCCAAGGGCGTACTTTAGTTCTGTTCGTGGCGATTGATACCGGGCAAATACCCTAGCCTTGCGGTTCACGCCGTTCGGGTATACCCCACCGGGCGTGACGGGCGCCGCGTACCGGTAGTCGCCTCGGGGCTGTGCGCACGCACATCGCATCAATCCCGCCCGCCGATCGCCCACGAGCGGTGAAAATCGGCTATAGTCGCCCGCCTTCGCGGTCGGCGGGCAGACAGCCGTTTGCGAGCAGCGCTTGCCAAGGAACGCCAATGAACGATGCTCATAAACACCGTCCGCCGGGCCACCCGCGCGGGCACGACGCGCCCAAGGACGCCTCCTACGGCGGCGTGCGGCCCGATGGGCAATTGGCCGACGGCTTCTCCCACAATTTCAAGCCGCTTGAACCCATGGACGTTACCAAGGCCGGCACTTTTTCCGACATGCTCTCCGCCATGTCGAAAACGGCGTTCGGCGGGCGAAATCTCGGCGAGGCGGCGGACGTTCTTTACGAAATGGTCACCGATCCGGACTGCATGGTGGTCGGCACCTTTTCGGGGGCGATGACCATCGCCAAGCAGGGGCTGCTCATCACCGAGATGATCGACCAGGGCATGCTGAACGCCATCGTCAGCACCGGCGCGCTCATGTGCCATGGCGTGATCGAGCAGACCGGGCACATGCACTTCCGCCACGATCCGGCCTGGGACGACGAAAAGCTCTACGAGGCCGGCTACTGCCGCGTGTATGACACGCTGGAGCTGGAAAAAAGCCTCGACGAAGCCGCCGAAATCGTCAACCAAGCCCTGGCCTCGATCAAGTTCTCGCATCCGGTCGGCTCGCACGAGCTGCTCAGCTCGATCGGCGGCTACTTGCGGCAGCACTTCCAGGGCCGCGGCATCCTGCAATCGGCCAGCGCAAAAGGCGTGCCGGTCTATGTCCCGGCCTTGCACGACAGCGAGCTGGGGCTGGATGTCTACTCGTTCAATGCCATGTCGCCCCATCGCGGTACGACTCCGATCCAGTTCGACCCGATGCGCGAACTCCAGGATTACCTCGATCGCTGCCTGAAGGCCAAGCGGCTCGGCATTTTCACCATCGGCGGCGGCGTCCCGCGCAACTGGGCTCAGCAGGTCGGCCCCCTGGCCGAGCTGCTGCACCGCCGCAGCGGCGGAAAATTCGGCGGGATGGTGCGCTTCACGTACGCGCTGCGCATCTGCCCCGAACCGGTGCATTGGGGCGGGCTTTCGGGCTGCACCTATTCGGAAGGCGTGTCGTGGGGCAAGTTCATCCCGCCGGAGGAGGGCGGGCGCTTCGCCGAGGTGCACTGCGATGCGACCATCGCGTGGCCAATCCTGGTGCGCGGGGTGCTGGAGAGGATGGGACGGGTGTAGCGTGTCGCGGCGTCGCGAGCCGCGTAGCCACGTGGGTTGAGCCAGTAGGGTGGGTTGAGCCAGTAGGGTGGGTTGAGCGAAGCGAAACCCACCGCCGGCGCGCGGAATCGGTGGGTTTCGCTGCGCTCTACCCACCCTACCCGGCTCTCCCCATAATCCCGGCCTATGACACAAGTCGTCCGCACCCGCTTCGCCCCCTCCCCCACCGGCTACCTCCACGTCGGCGGCGCCCGCACCGCGCTTTTCAATTACCTGCTCGCCCGGCGTCTCGGCGGCAAGTTCATCCTCCGCATCGAAGACACCGACCAGACCCGCAACATCGAACGCGCCGACGCCAAGCTCATGGATGACCTGCGCTGGCTCGGCCTGCAGTGGGACGAAGGCCCGGGCGTCGGCGGGCCGTGTGAGCACTACCACCAGAGCAAGCGGCTCGATCGCTACCGCGCCGTCGGCCGCGAGCTGATCGCCGCCGGCAACGCCTACTACGCCTTCGAGACGCCCGCCGAGCTGGACGCCCTCCGCGAAGCCGCACGCCGCGAGAAGCGGAACTTCCGTTATCCGCGGCCGGCCGGCTTCCCATCCGAGGCGCAGGCTCAGTCGGCGCGCGACGCCGGCCGCCCGGTCGTGGTGCGCATGAAAGTCCCCGAGCAAGAGTGCATCATCGCCGACCAGATTCTCGGCGACGTGCGCGTGGCTCCCGGCGAGCTGGACGATTTCGTCATCCTCAAAGCAGACGGCTGGCCCACCTATCACTTCGCCGTGGTCGTGGACGACCAGGACATGCTCGTCACGCACGTGCTTCGCGGGCAGGAGCACCTGCTCAACAGCGCCCGGCACATGGCCCTCCAGAACGCCCTTGGCTACCGCCGGCCGGTCTACGCCCACCTGCCGATCATCCAGAACATGGACGGCAGCAAGATGAGCAAGCGCGAGAAGCCGGCGGCCGTCCGGGCGGCGCTCGACGCCGTGCGAAAGCTGGCGGCCGCCGCCGGGCCGGGACGCGAGGCCGCCGCGGCGAAGCTGGAGGAAGTTCGGACCATCGCCGGCGGCGACGCCGTGCTCGCCGCTTTGGCCGAAGGTGTGTCGCCCGAGCAGGACGTGCTGCGGCGGATGGCGGCGGCGCTGCGGGTCGAGCTGCCGGAAATAGAAATTCATGACTTCCGCGTGAGCGGCTACTTGCCCGAGGCGCTGCTGAACTTCATCGCCCTGCTGGGCTGGTCGCCGGGAAACGACCTTGAGAGAATGAGCGTCGCCGAAATGTGCGCCCTCTTCGGCCTGGAGCGAATCGGAAAGACCAACGCCCGCTTCGACCGGGCCAAGCTGCTGAATTTCAACACCACGGCGGCGGCGGCGGCGACGCCCGAGCGGCGCCTGGCCGGATTGAAGGACTACCTGGCGGTGAACGACACCAGCCCGCTTCACGGCCTCGACGACGCCGCGCTGTCGAAGCTGCTCGATCTGTGCGCCGGCTTCCGCGTCTTCCGCGACATCGAGGTCAAATGCGGCGCGATATTCGTCGCCGATGACGCGCTTGAATTCGACATGGACGCCGTCCAGAAGAACCTGCTGAAAGCCGACGCCGCGGGCCTGAAGACGCTCGCCGAGCTGCGCGATATCCTCGCGACCCAAACCGACTGGTCGGCCGCGGCCCTGGAGCAGACGCTGCGACAATTCGGCGAGCAGCGCGGCCTGGGCCTGGGCAAAGTCGCCCAGCCGCTGCGCATCGCCGTCACCGGCGGCACGATCAGTCCGCCGATCTTTGACACGCTGGCGCTGCTGGGGAGAGAGCGGGCGATGGGGCGTGTGGCGCGGGCGGCGGAACAGTTCAGAGCAGCGAGTCGCGAGTAGCGAGTTGAAGCCAATGCGTCGCATCGTCGCCGCCCTATTAGCCACCAGCCATTGGCGAGTCTCTATTTCACTCGCTACTCGCTACTCGCTACTCTTAACTCTCGCCTCCTGCCGCGCCGGTCTCCACGGCGACTGGCACATGGTCGAGTGCAACCCCAACCCGCAGGTCTTCTGCATTGACGACGCAGCATTTCACGGCGACGGCACCTACGCCGCGACCACAACCCGCGGCGGTCGGACGCTGCGCGAGATCGGATCGTACCAGTACAACGGCTTCCGCCTGACGCTGCTGCCACAGGCGGGCGGGGCGTATCGCTACCAGGCGGCGCTGCGGCTCAGCGGGCTGGAGATCACCGATAACGAGAAGCGCGTCCTGTTGCAGAAGGGGCGCAACCCGCGGCGCGCGGAAGCTGGAGAGAACGGCGCCGCCCCTGGCGCGGCCCCACACGAATAGCACCCCTGTGTCCGCACAAGGGCCGCGTCGCGCACTCTGTTTCTGGGAACATCGGCGTCTCGCCGGTGCTCCGGCGGGACGCCGATGCTCCCCACGGAAAAACCGAATCTCCCGCTCCCGGAACTTCCGCGCACCTCCGGCGTCCAACTCTCCGCCGGGGTCGTCGCCCCGCCGCCCGATTCCCCACCAGGAGAGTGAGCCATGCTTCGCGCAACGCCCGCCGCCGTGCTGCTGATCGCGTTGCTGCACCTCGCCGTGCCTGCTGCCGCCCTGGCCCAGTCTCCCCTTCGCTCGCCGCTGCGCCCGCCGACGGCGCGCGTGCCCGAGACGCGGGCTCTGCTGAACCAGAAAATGATCGATGTGAGCTTCGGCGATGCCTCGCTCGAAGCGGCGATCGACTGGCTCCGCAGCGCGACCGGCGCCGACTTCGTCGTTCGCTGGCAACCGCTCGAAGACGCCGGCGTTCGCCGCGACACGGCCGTATCGCTGAACGTGCGTAACCTGCCGCTCTCGCAGGTGCTCTGGCTGCTGTTGACGGAAGCCGGCGGGCCTGACGTGCGGCTGGCATATCGTGCGTCGGGACGGCTGATCCTCATCTCGACGGAAGAAGACTTGGACCGCGAAATGGTGACGCGCGTCTATGACGTGTCCGACCTGCTCTTCGCCGCGCCCAGATTTCGCAATGCGGCGCAGATCGACCCGACGCAGGCGCTTCAGGCGGCGACGCAATCCGGACAGTCCCGCCCGGGGAGTTCCGGGGGTTCGTCTTCCGGCGGGGCGATTTTCAATGCCGGCCGCGGGGCGGAGGAGGGCGACGACGCCGCCCGCGACGACCGGGCCGAGCTGGTCGCCCTGATCCGGCAGGTCATCGAGCCGGAGTCCTGGGCCGACGGCAACGCCGGCGGGCGGGGGACAATCGTCGCCTTCCGCGACGCGCTCGTGATTCGCAGCACGCTGCGGGTTCATCAGCAGATCGGCGGATTTTTGGGCGACGAGTGAGGCGCGATGCGCGGGGAGTGCGGCCCCTGACCCGCCCCCGACGGGCGAGCCCGGGTTTCTGGACATACTCACCGCGCACGGCCAACCCACCGGTATTGCCGCAAGTCGGGAATCTGGTACACTGCGTGGCTTACGTCGTGGAGGCCGAGTAATGTCGATGGACCGTTCGCTTCGGTTGAAAACCTCGCTGGCCCGGCACCGGAACGTGCTCAGCCGCGCGGAGCGCGTGCTCCTGCTCCAGGAACAGGAGAAATGGCGCAACGACATGAGCCCGCTGGGCATGCCCAAGGTCGGAAACCGAAAGGTCCGCGCCGCAGCCAAAAAGAAAGAAGAGAAGGCCGAGGAGGGAGCGGCGGCGGCCCCAGGCGCAGCAGCCCCTGCGGCGGCGGCGGCGCCGGCCCCGGCCGGCAAGAAGTAGCACGGCGACGCCGCGGCGAGGGCACGACCGCGCCGTGCCGCCGCGACGGGCAGTCGGAACGCGAAGCGCAAGCGAGCGCGACGGGAGTAGTTTCTTATGGTGGGCCGTGCCCACCTTCGTTGGCCAGCCGCGCGCAAGAGCGGTGGGCACGACCCACCCCACACGCTGTCACACTTGACGAGCACTCGATTTCCAATATTTACTTCGCCTTCGCCTGAATGCGGTTGTTCTTCAAATCGACAACCTCCAGCATCTCCGCGAACGGCCTGCCCACCAGCAATTCGGCGAACGTCTCCGCCGTCATCGCCGCACGGATGCGATACGTCGCAATGCCCTTCGTGAAATCGCCGTCAATCGACTTGACCCGCTCCCCGCCGGCCTCCGCCAGCGCGCTCTTCAGCTTCAGGTAGTTCTTGAACTCGACCCCCTCGACCTCCAGCAGAATCTCGCCCCCCGCCGTGATCTGCGTCGACCACTGCTCCATCACCGCGTTGAACAGGCGCATCCCCAGCG
The DNA here is from genome assembly GCA_007859745.1 of Phycisphaerae bacterium RAS1. Classification (NCBI taxonomy): domain Bacteria; kingdom Pseudomonadati; phylum Planctomycetota; class Phycisphaerae; species Phycisphaerae bacterium RAS1. The sequence goes on from SMLU01000001.1 coordinate 282,536, forward strand.
CCGTCGTCTGAATGTCATTCTCGCGCTCCGGGAACGTCGCCGCGATCAGCGCCGCCCGCGCCGCCTGCGGACTGTGCTCCTTCTGCGAGCGCACGCCGCGGCGGACGGCGGGGATCGACTCGCTCGCCAGCAGCCGGCCGGTGTCGGTGTAGTACACGCGCGCCTGCACGTCGCAGTTGTAGAATGCGGCCAGAATGCCGTAGAGATCTTCTCGCCCGGCGGCGTCCGCATTGGCCGAGCCGCGGATCAGAAGGTGCGCCCCGGCGTTCTTGGCGAGCGCCGCCAGCTTGGCGTGGTTCTTCTCGTCCCGCGCGTCGGCCACCTCGCGCCGCCTGATCTCGTCGATCGCCGTGCGATCAACCATGTCAAACCCGCTCTTGACGAAAAGCTGCTGCAGCCGCGTCTGTACGACCGAATCTTCCTGCACCCGCCCGTCGATCTTCTCATCGATCCACACCATGATCTTCGGCCGGCCAATCTGGTCGAGGACGTTCTGCACCTCGCCCCAGGCCGCGGCAACCACGCTCGGACGCACGACCGCCTCGACCGTCACGCGCCACGACCCGCCGGCGATTTCCTTCTCTTCGAGCACGCGGTAGTCGGAGACCAGCCCGGCCGCCCGGCTGTAGATTGTCTGCCGCATCAGCATGTAGTTTTCGACGCTCGAAAAGGCGGCAATCTGCAATTCGGCGCCCTCTTCGAGCGCCTTGCGCAGGGCCTGCTTCACGGCGTCGTCACGCGAGAGCCCCTCAGCCGTCACGCGGACGGCCTTCGGCTCGTCGCTGGGCGCGGCCGTGGAGGCGGCGCCGGCGGGCGGCGTGGAGCCGGGTTGCTGTGCGACGCAACCAACGCTGATAAACAGGAGCATCGTAATTCGAGTGATCATCACATCCTCAGCAGACTGAACTTCGAGTTGTTCCATGAACGCCGGACCAGCGCGGCGACGGTGAGGGAGCGGGATGCTGATGACCGCTTGTTCACGGTCGCGGCTCTGATGTGGGCTGCGACGCCGGCGGATCAACTTCGACCAACTCCATCGCGCGGCGGACAATCAGCCACAACCGATGCAGCGGCAGCTCCACCGTGACCTCGACCGCGCCGTCCTCGCGTTTGCGCGGCGGCCCGATCGGCCGGGCGCTGCTCAGAAACGTGACGACGTCGTCCTTCATCTCGCCGTGCTCGGCAAGGAGCGCCGCCACCGTCACGCCGTTCTGAATGACGAGCGCTTCGACCTGCCGCCGCAGCTCATCGACGCCTTCCAGGCGGGCGCGTTCCGCGGTGAGCTTTTCATCCGCCGGCGCACCCTCGAATTGAAAACGACCCAGCGCCGTGAGACGCGCCTCCGCCCAGGGCGGGGCGCTCAATTCCAGCGGCGCGTAGGGCGATTTCACAATGGTTCGCGACGGCGGCGCGGCCAGCCCCTCCGCCGACAGCTCGGCAAAATCCGTGAGAAGCGCCATCTCGCGGAAGTCGGCGGCGTGAAAAGCGTCGCCCTGATAATGTTCCTTGTGCACATCCGTCAGCAGCCGGATGAAATCGGTCATCTTCATCGACGCATGACCGACGCCGACCTGGTCGGGCTCAAAATCGACGCGGACGGTTGCGATGGTCTCGACGCCCGTGCGCAGCGCGTCGCGAACGGGGTCGCTGCAATCGATAAACTCGGCCAGCCGCCGGGCGTTCGTCACTTTCAACCGACCGGCGTCCGACAGCAGCGCGTTACGGGCGTCTGCGGCGGCGGCGCGGCGGACAATCTCGATCCCGTCGATCGATACATCCTCCCAGCCGGCCGGCTTTTTCGATCCGCCGCTGTCCGCCGGCGAGGCGGCGCCGCTGCACCAGATTTCCGGCCAGGTCCGCGCGGCGCGCTTGAGCAGCGATTCGTCGTCCGCACGCGCGCCGGCCGCGCCGTCCCCAAGCAGACCCAACAGCGCGGCGAGAAGCTCCTCGGCCGTGACGTGCACGTCCATTTCGCAGTCGCCATCCGAGTAGAAGCGCGGCATGCCGCTGCGTGGCAGCGAGCGCACCCAGCGGCGGAAACGCCGATCCAACTCGGCATCGCGGCCGGCCCACGCCGCCAGGCAGACCCCCTCCTGCACCGGCAGCTCGCTCAGCCGCGCCATCAACTTCGACCGCGCCCGCGCCAGTGCCACGCGCTCCAGCACACTTCGGGTCTCGGCGGAAAGGGCGGCCGGTTGCGACGAATTCGATTGCGCGCAGGCCGTGGCCGCGCCGATCACGGCCAGCAGCAACGCAACGCGACGAGTCCGGCGTGAGGCTGATTTCATCGAGGCTATTCTACTTGCATCTCGCCGGGTCGCTGCTCTTCATACTGCGTCTCTTCCTGCCGCTCGCGCACCGTCGTCTTCTTGACGTCGCGCTGGGCGCAGCCGAGCATGAATCCAAGCGTCAGCATCCCAAGCAGGCTCAGTGCGACGCCTCGCGTCAGAATCTTCATGAATCGCTCCTCGGCGGACGGCACGACATGGCCGCCGTACGCACCATTCGCTACTCGCTATTCGCTATTCGCTATTCGCTATTCGATCACTACCGCCGCGCGTCGCGCTGCATCTCTTCCGTCACGCTGCCCCACACACGCATCCCCGGCAGCGTCAGCCGAATCACCACGCGATCGCCGACCACGCGGTCATCCGCCACCACGGCGTCCAGCACGATCTTGTCCACGCGCGACGACAACGTCTCATGCGCCTCGGCGAACACGCCGAACGTCGCGCCGCCCTCCAGCGGCAGGCCCAGCAGCTTCTCCTTCAGCTTCCGCCGCGCATCCGCCTCCGCCAGCCGATACGCCCGCAGCCGGCCGATCGAGGTTGAGACCTCGGGATCTGTTCCCTCCCCGTCGATCTCGAACACGATCATGGCCCACTCGGGCATCGCCGGCGCGAACTGCTCCTGGTATTTCTTGATGAACTTCGGGTTCGGCACCCCCATGCCGGTTTCCTGGAATTCATCCTTGACGACCGTGCGTACGGCGGTTTCGATGTCCGTGCCGCGTACGTCGTCGCCCTTGTAGTGCCGCGTGTGCAGCTCTTTGATCGTCGTGATGACCTTCTCCACCGGCACGGCCATGGTCACCTCGGCGATCAACTCGTCGTGGTGCAGATAGGTCGTCACCTCGCGGGCGCCGATCAGCGTCGCGTTCAGCTCGGTGTTGATCGTGTCCGACTCGACCGCGAAATCGCGCACCTGCGTCCGCGCCGTCAACCGCAGCCCCTTGATCCGCTCCGCCAGGCGCCGCTGGGCGTCCTTGCGGGCCGCCTCGACCGCCATCAGCCGCGCCTGCGGACCGATCTTCTTCCAGATGTCCGGAATCGCCGGCGGCGGGGGCGACGCCGGCGGCGGGAGCATCTCCGCCACGCCCTGCGGCAGGTCCGGCGGCAAATCCACGCGCGGCGCGCCCATGCCCACCACCTTGATAATCTGCTTCTCCGTCCGTTGCGTCACCGACTCGAAATCGGTCGATTTCACCCGGTCGCCGTTGTAGTGCCGGCTGTGCGCCTCGCGGATCGTGTCGATCACCTTGGCGACCGTCACCTCCGCCGGCACCTCGCACGAGCCATCGTCATACCACGTCGGCGTACCCAGCCGGATGCCGCGGATGAAGCTGTCCACCATGCCGCGAATCTGGTCCGACTCAGCCACGAAGTCCTGAACGTGCGTGGTCGAATTCAACTGCACGCCGTAAACCGCCTCGGCCAGCTTTCGATAAGCGTCCGCCTCGGCGGCCCGCTTGGCCAGAAGTTTCTGCTGCTCCGGCAGCGTCTGGGCGATTGCGGCGGGTGCGAGCATCAGGATGGCGAAGGTCACGTGAAAGCAGCGCAAGTAGCGTCGATACATGAGGTTCCCTCGTATTGCCAGGTTGCGCGGCAAGCCCGCCGCGCTCCGGTCAGACACGCGCCGGCCGGCGACGTTTGCCGCGCGTTGCAGATCACTGCCGCTCTCGGCGTGTGCCGCCTGGTCGAGATTATAGTGCGATTTGCAGCGCGCGATTAGGCGGCCTCGACTCGGAACCCTATCATCCGCCACATGCTGCCTCGCGTGCCGGCGATTCTCGCCGTCCTGGCCGGCGTCTCGGCCGTGTCCATACTCGCCGCTCTTGTGATCTTCCTGCCCGTGGACGCCGAAACCACCACCGGCGAAGGCGCGCCGCTGGCGGTTTGCTGGCGCGTGCGCAGCGGCGAGGTCGTCTATGACGATTGGCGCCGCGGGCCGATCTACCTCGCGATCTACGGACCGCTGTACTACCAGTTGATCGGTCGCACGGCGGCGCTGCTCGATGCAGACCGTTACGGCGCGGTCGTGATCGCGCGCGGGTTGAGCGTCGCCGCGACGGCGTTTCTGGGGCTGTTGCTTGTCATTTCCGGCCGGCGCGCGAGTAGCGGGTCAGCTTGGGGGACCGGCCCCTGGCCGGCCTTTGGCTCTTCGGCCGGAACGAGACCGGCTGGAGACCGGTCCCCCAAACTGGCTCTGGTCGCGCTCCTGCCGCTGACCTGGATGCCGACCGAAGCGCTCCGCTTCCTTTCCAGCGCCCGTCCGGATGCGGCGGCAATTGCTGCATCGCTAGCCGCCGTGGTCTGCCTGCTCGGCCAGAGGCCGCGCTGGGCCGCCGCGACGGCGCTCGCGCTGACGGCCGTGTGGCTCAAGCCGACCGCAGTCGCCGCGCTGCTGTCGGTCGTCGTCGCCGCGGCGACCGTGCGCCCGCCGCGCACGACGTGGTTTTGGATCGGCGGCATCATCGTCTTGGGCGGCGGCGGCGCGCTGGCGCTGAATTCCTGCACTAGCGGCGGACTGGCGCAGCACCTGCTCGCGAGCCGATTCGCTCCGCAGAGCTGGTCGAACGCGCTGGGCCTGGTTCATCGCGACTTCGGCGCGGCGGCGGTTATCGCCGGAGCACTGCTTTGTGCGTTCATTCTCTTCCGCGCCGGGCAGATATCGCACTTCACGCGGCGCCACACGTCGTCAGTGCTCTCGATCTACTGCATAGTCGCACCGCTGTCGGCGATCCTGTTTTCCCGCCGCGAAGGAGGCGACCTCAACTACTTTCTTGAATCCGCCGCGGCGCTCGGACTGGCCCTTCCAACGCTCATCGATCGAATGGCCGCGGCGCGCGGCAGGGCTGCCGTTCAGATCCTGCTGCTGGCGGTCACCTGTTTCGCGCTTCCGCCGGCGCGGATTGCCGATGCACTCACGCTGTCGCGCGCCCCGCTCACCGCGCTCACGCCGCCGCTGGCCGAGTGGACAGCCGCCCAGCCGCAGCCGGTGCTCTGCCTCGAACCCTGGCTGGCCTATCGCAGCGGCGCCGGCGGCTATCTCGCCGATCGCATCGCCTACACATCGCTCGTCCGCGCCCGGCCCGACCTTGACACACTCACGCCGCTGGTCGCCAGGCGCCGCTTCGCGTCAATTATCCTCTACGGTCCCGTCGAAGATGCCGGCCGCCCAATTTACGGCGACGTACCCTACTGCTGGCCGGAGCTGGTAGAAGCGATGCGCGCCAACTACCGTGCGCGCGAAATTCGGTTCGGCTGGCGCGCGTACGAACCGATTCCGTAGCGTCGGACCTCCGCGTCCGACGGCGACCCAATCTTCGCCGTCGGACACGGAGGTCCGACGCTACGCCGCCTGCTGGCAGAGGAACAGCACCGCCATCCTCACCGCCAGCCCGTTGGTCACCTGCCGCAGGATGCTGCTGTTGGGCCCGTCGGCCACGTCCGCCGCCAGCTCGATCCCGCGGTTCACCGGGCCGGGGTGCATGATCAGCACGTTCTTCTTGCAGCGCGCCAGCCGCTCGCGGTTCATCCCGAAGAGCTGCACATACTCGCGGATCGACGGAAACACCTGCGACGTGATCCGCTCCTTCTGAATCCGCAGCATGTTGATCACGTCCATCTGCGGCAGCACCGACTCGAAATCGTGCGTCACGCGGGCGCCCAGCTTCTCGAACGCCGCCGGCACCAGCGTCGGCGGGCCGACCAGCGTCACTTCCGCGCCGAGCTTGAGCAGCGCGTCCAGGTCGCTGCGCACGACGCGCGAGTGGTTCACGTCGCCGACGATCGCCACCTTCAGCCCCTCGATCCGCCCCTTCAACTCGCGGATCGTGAACACGTCCAGCAGCCCCTGCGTCGGATGCGCGTGCGAGCCGTCGCCGGCGTTAATGACGCAGCAGTTCGTCGCCGCCGCCAGATGATGACACGCTCCGGCCGCCGGGTGGCGCAGGATCATGATGTCGACGCCCATGGCCTCGATGTTTCGCGCGGTGTCGAGCAGCGTCTCGCCCTTCTGCGTCGAAGACACCTTCTCGGAAAAATCGATCACGTCCGCCGACAGCCGCTGGGCCGCCAGCTCGAAACTCATCCGCGTACGCGTGCTGTCCTCGAAGAACATGTTGACGACCACGCGGCCTCGCAAGGCGGGCACCTTCTTCACGCTGCGGGTGGAGACCTCCTTGAATCCCTCGGCGGTGTCGAGCACGTAGAGGATTTCCTCGCGCGAAAGGTCTTCGAGGCAGAGCAGGTGCTTGCGCGTCCAGCGGGAGTCGGGTGTTGAAGTCATTTCGCGCTCGAAAACAACCACGGAGTCACGGAGTCACGGAGAAATGCAGAGGCGTCTACGGGTCGGGCGTTCTCGAACTCACTTCCCCGGACTGTCTTTCTCCGTGTCTCCGTGACTCCGTGGTTCAATTCTATTTTCCTTGGCGGCGACTACTTCTCGCGCGTGTCCACCAGCTCCACCTCGTCCACCCCGTCCACTTCGACCAGCTTCACCTTCACGATGTGGTGGTCCTGCGTCGGCGTCGTCAGGCCGACAAAGTCGCCCTGGATCGGCAGTTCGCGATGGCCGCGGTCGACCAGCACCGCCAGCTTGATCGACCGCGGCCGGCCCAGGTCGATCAGCGCATCCAGCGCCGCGCGCACCGACCGGCCGGTGTACAGCACGTCGTCCACCAGCACCAGCCACGTCCCGGTCGGGTCGAATTCGATCTCCGTCCCGCGAATGACCGCCTGGGGGCCGATCGTCGTCAGGTCGTCGCGATACAGCGTGATGTCCAGCGCCCCGTAGTGCTGCACCGTCAGCCCGGACTTCTTGAGCAGCGGAAGCATCCGCTGCGCCATCGTCTCGCCGCGGCGGCGAATTCCAACGACGGCCACGGGCAGATCGGGCGGAGCCTCGGCGGCGATGGCGCGGGCCATGTGTTCGAGCGTTTCGGCGAGTTCGGCCTTGTCGAGCAGCAGTGTCATGTGAGGCGTTAGCGTATCAGAATGCCGCGCGCCAGCAAGCCGTAGCGTCGGACCAGTCCTGGTCAAGTTTGCGGGGAGCATCGGCGTCCCGCCGGTGCGATTCTGCTCTCGCACCGGCGGGACGCCGATGCTCCTCGCGCCGGGATTAATCTTGACCAGTATCGTCGTACCGCCGTGTCCGACGGCGAATGGGGGACCGGCCTCCGGCTGGTCCGTCGGAAAGACCGCGCGCAGGCCCCGCAATGCCGATATCATCAGAACAAACCAAGGAGCTTGCGTGGTCCCCCTGTGCTGCCGCCTCGCACTCGTTGCGCTCTACCTCCTCAGCGTGTCTGTCGCGCGGGCGGCCGACACCCCGCCGGCCGACCTGCATGGCCGGCTCACCGCCCAGGACGGCATCTCCATCGTCGAAATCTGGGGCACGCCCGAAAAGGCCGGGTTCGCCTATGGCTGGCTGGTTGCGACGGACGTGGTCGAACTGTTTGACGAATTCGTGTTGCACCCGCGCATCACGCCGTCGCCGGCGCTCTACGAGTCGTCAATTCTGCCCGCCGCGTGCGGGCGGTTCGAGTGGCCCGAGGCGTATCGCGCCGAAATTGAAGGCGTCTTCGCCGGCGCGGTCGCGCGGCTGGGCGCGTCCAAGGTCTATTCGAAACGGCTGGAGCGCGCGCTGCGCGTCGAAGACTTGCTGGTGGCCAACTCCATGGCCGATTGGTTCGGGCTGATGTGCTCCAGTTTCTCGGCTTGGGGGTCGCTCAGCGAAGGCGGCCAGACCATCACCGCTCGAAACCTGGATTTCCCCTTCACGCCAACCATGCGCAAGGCGCAGCTCGTCCTCGTCCGCCGGGCTGACGATTCGAAACACGCCTGGGCGACGGTGACCTGGCCCGGGCTGATCGGCGTCTACACCGGCATGAACGACGCGGGCGTCACGATGCTCATGCACGACTCGAACGGGCTGCCGATGTCGGCCGGGCTGCCGTTTACGCCGCGCTCGCTCGTGCTGCGCGAAGCCCTGGAGGCGGCGTCCGCGGCGACGTTCATCGACGACGTGCGCGGCGTCTTCGAGAAGCGGCGCGTGATGGTGGGCAACAACATCCATGTCAGCCGCCCGGCCGACGAGTCGAGGCCCGCCGCGGACGGACCGAATGCTGCGATCTTTGAGTATGACGCGAACAAACAGGGCCACGGCGTCACGCTGCGGCTGGGAGACGCCAAGGACGCGGCGTCGACGAACGGCGCGCCGCCGGCGTCGCTGGCCATCTGCACCAATCACATGCGCAGCCGCCGCGATCCGCAGCGCTGCGAACGCTACGAGCGCCTCTCAGCCGAACTGGCGAAACTCGCGAAGGACGGCCGCCGGCTCGACGGCCGCGGCGCCCTGGACCTGCTCCGCTGCGTCACGCGTGATGACACGTTGCACAGCATCGCCCTGCTGCCCGCAACACAGACGATCCTGCTTCGCCTGCCGAAGGTGCGTGACGAGCCGGTGGAAATCCGTCTCGCGCCGCTGTTCCAGAGTCCCAATCCCGAATCAACTCGCCGCTAACCACGCCAGCGGCCGCCGCACGATCTCCACCGCCGCGCGCCATCCGCCGCGACCGCCGAAAAAGATCAGCAGCGAAAACACGAATGCATGCATCGTCAGCAGCCAGGCGCACACCTGCGGCAGCGGCCAGAGCCGCAGCCAGGCGCGCCGCACCGCCGGCAGCACTCCGTCGGGGGTCTTGTCGACGCGTTCCATCCAGTGCGCCCACCAGCCGTTCACTGCGAGCATGAAGCCCATCAGCACGCCCCACACGGCCATGCGCCCATTCGGCACATGCCAGATGCCGCAGACAAAGAACGTGAAGCAGAGATTGAACGTCTGGTGGCGGCGGTTGCCGCCGAGCGCGATGTAGACGTAATCGCGCAGCGCCAGCGACAGGCTGATATGCCAGCGCCGCCAGAGATCGCGCAGGCTGGTCGCAAACCAGCACCAGTTGAAATTCTCGACCTGCCGATAGCCCAGCAGCCGGGCGATCCCGGCTGACACGTCGCAGTAGCCGCTGAATTCCAGATACAACCAGTAGATCTGGATGAACACGGAGAAATACAGCAGCGCGTAGCTGTCGATCTTCTCCGGCGACAGCCAGATGAGATTCGTGTTCCCGATCCCCAGCCCCTCCCACGCGAGCGGCCGGAAATACCACCACCCCACCAGCGCCTTGCCCACGCCCAAGTTCATCCGCAAGAGCGCCGGCGGCAGGTTCAGCCATGAACGCCGCTCGTGGCAGGTGTCCATCTCCTCCTGAAAGGAGTTGAAGCGCTCGATCGGCCCCTGGATCAAGTTCGGTGCGTAGCACACGTACGCCAGGAAGTTCAGCAGCGTCCGCCGCTCGCGCGGGATGCCGTCGCGCTTGATCTCGGCAAAGTAGTGGCACATCCGCACGGTGAAATAGGCCACGCCGATGTTGTGCGGATTGGTCAACAGATAGCGGAACAGGTCCGGCGGCGTGCCCGTGACCGCGAACGAGTGCACGCCCAGCCAGTCCGGCTCGGCCGGCAGGGCGCGCATTCCGAGCGGGTAGATGAACCGCGCGTGATGAAACAGCCACACCTCCCAGTGCGGCGGCAGATCGAGATGTTGAAGCGCCTGAACGACGAGATACCAGCCGAAAATCGCAAAGCCCGCCGCCAGCGGCGGGCCGATCCGCAGCACGTCGGTACGTTTGCACTCGATCGCGAAGCGCTCGGCCAGCGCGTAGAACGCCAGGCAGGTGAGCAGCCAGAAGAGGGCATAGAGCGCGCCGAAAACGTAGGCCAGAAACGCCAGTCCGGTGAGGATGATCCCCGGCCGAAACCAGCGCCGCGGGGCGGCGAGCAAGATCGGGAGAAGCAGCAGGCAATACGCGACCACAAACCGGTCGTCGAAGACCTGCTTCAGCCAGAATCCGCGCCAGTCGGTCCACGGCGTGTCCGCGATCGGCTGCCAGAGGTAGCGGCCGAGGGCGTCGCAGAGGTCGGCAGCGCGGGAAACGAGCGACACGGTGGCGGGCAGCGTAGCGGAGCGAATTGGTTAGTCAAATTCTCGCCAGCCAGACCGCCGCCCCCGCACCTCGCCGCGCAGGCACGGTCACGGGTGGGACGGGCGAGACGCCCGTCCCACCCAAATGTTCACAAGCTCAGACGCCCGTCCCACCCAATGCACTCGTTCACGCCCCGCCATCAACGACTCAGCGATCGCAAGAGCTCCCGACTCGGACCGAACTCGGGGCTGTTTTCGACGCTGCGCCGCAATCGGGCGACCGCTTCGGCCTGGCGCCCCTCGCTCTGCGCAACCCTGGCGCGGAAGAATTCATCCCGCGCCGCCCAATACGCCGAGAGCCGGACCGTCGCGGCCGGCTGCGTCTGGCCCGATTCCAACTCCAACAGTTCGTCCGGCGCCGGTTGAAGAGCTGCAATCAGCGCCTCCAGCCGTTCGTGCGCCGGCCGCTTCGCGGAATATGCGAATCGCGGCGCCAGGTAAGTCACCAGCGGCCGATCATCCGTGTTCAGCAGTCCCGGCCCCGAAAACGCCCGCAGCCGCTCCGCCGAGCCGAGAAAGCAGCCCATCAGTTGCATATCGCTCCGCAGCGCGAGTCGCGTCAGCGCCTGCGCGAGCGGACCCGCGGCCACGCGCCGCTCGCACCAGTCGGCCGGCAGCCGCACCGGCCGGTCCACGCCGGAAATGAGGGCGACCATCGGCGTTTCGACGTTGAAGTGCGCCAGCCAGGCCTGCGCGTGCGGAAACACGGCCAGGTAACTGCGCAGGATCATGCGCAGCGAATCGAGATCAAGCTGGTACAGCGGCAGCCACTGGCAGAACAGCCCGCCGGGGGCCAGCCGCGAGCGGATCGCCTCGAAGTGCTCGCGGGTGTAGAGCATCCCCGCGCCGTCCTCGTGCGGGTGGAACAGGTCGGCCACGACCACGTCGTAGTGCTCGCGCCGCGCCCGAACGAATCGCCGCGCGTCGGCGACGTATACGCGCAGCCGCGGATTTCGCCCCAGGTCGCCGGTCGCGGCTGCGAACAGCGGCAGCACGTCGACGACGTCGGGCACCAGCTCGACACCGTCCGCCTCGAGGTCTGCGTGCAGCCCGGCGGTCGCCAGGGCCACACCCGTGCCGACTCCCAGGAAAAGCGCCCGCCGCGGCGCGGCATGCAGCAGCAGCGGCAGATGCCCCTGGCGGCCGTGGGCGAACTCGCCGCGGCCCGTGCCGCCCTGCTGAAAGCGGTCGTTGATTTTCAGAATTCGCTCGCGCTCCGCGGTTTCGAACACCACGGTGGCGCCCATCACGCCTTCCCGAAACGCCAGCTCGCGCGACCCCGGCGCCGTCCGCACGAGCGCCAGCCGCGCGGGCGTGAGGACAATCAGAATCGGGACGGCGACCAGCGCCGGCGCCAGGCGTCTCACTTGCGCTCGGGTCACGAGCGCCACGTAGCCAAGCGCCACCAGCGTCAGCGCCCATTTCGAGCCGATCGCCGGCAGAAGCACGACACCCAGGAGCCACGGCGTAAGCGCTCCGCCGAGCGTGTTGGCGGCCAGGATCCGACCTACGCCGCCGCGCGCCGTTCGGGCCGCCTGGGCGAGCAAGCTGAACGTCGCCCCCATGCTGACCGTGGGGACGAAGAACACGAGCATTGCAAGGGCGGCTTCGGCGAGGATCGCTCCGGTCATTCCGCCGCCCAGCGCCGCACGCGTGCTCTCGAACATTGTGGACGCGGTCGCCAGCACGAGGATGCCGCACAGGATCGCGATGGTCGTGACCTGAAGCAGCACGGCCAGTGTCAGATGGAATTCGCGCTCCCGCAGCCAGCGCTGAAAGATCGCTCCGCCGACAGCCGTTCCCAAAAGAAAAACCGCGAGCGCGACCGCGAATGTGTAAACCGTGTTCTCCAGCGCCTGCGCCATGACGCGCACGCCGAGCACTTCGTATCCAATGCCCAGCAGGCCCGTCGCAGCGGCGATCAGCAGCAACCGCGCGCGCGACGCAGGTTCCGGCGACAGCCGTTCCGGCGATGTGCGATGCGAACGCGCGTCGGCCTTTTCCGAACCCGCCGCGCCGAGCGGCGGGTTGACGTTCGTTCGCCGTGCGGGCGTCGCGCGGTGCGGGGACGCCTGCGCCGCGTCAACCTCCTGCTGCGGGCCTGCGCCCGCGAAGCGCAGAAGCACCAGCAGCGCACACGCGCCGTTGCCCCCCGCCAGCACCAACGTCGTCGCGCGCTGCCCGAACGCGGGCAGCAGCCAGAACGTCGCCCCCAGCGTTCCGCACACCGCGCCCAGCGTGTTCGCCGCATAGACCGCGCCCACGACGCGCGGCGCCGGCGCGTGAATCGCCAGCAGCCGGTCCATCGCCGTCAGCGTCGCCCCCATCGCCGCGGTCGCCGGCAGCAGCGCCAGGAGCGGCAGCCCGAACGCGATCGACCAGTGCCGCAGCGGCGACGGATCGATGCCGATCCAGCCGGGCGCAGCGTCATTCAGCCGCGGCAGCAGCAGCGTCGTCGCCAGCCCCCACACAGCGATGGTCAGTTCGAGCCCCGCGTACCAGCGTCCGGGCCGGCGGCTGCCGCTGATCGCGGCGTCGAGCGTCCACGCGCCCAGCGCCAGACCGCCCATGAACGCCGCCACCACCGCCAGCACGCTGGGCAGCTCATGCCCCAACCCGACCGCGAGCACGCGCGTCCAGACAATCTGGTAGCCAAGCCCCGCCACGCCGGACAGCATGAATATCACCAGCAGCACGGGCGACAGGCGAATGGCCGGCGGCGAGTTCACGCGAGAACTGTGGGCGGCCCGCAGCGCAGGGTCAAGCGCACGTCACGGAAGCCAATAATTCAGAATGTCCCCTTTATTCCCGAATATCGGAGAGAGACGGGCTGGGCATCTACTTGACTCCGCAGGCGCGCGAGATAAACTACCAAGAGGTCTAAAGATCGTATTGAAAGGGGCAGACATGCGAACCTCAATTCATGCTCAGAAGATCTGCGGATATGTCTTGCTTGCTCTGGGATCGGCCGTTTTCGCTACTCGGCAGCTAAACGCCCAGGGCACGGGCGTTTGGGGATGTCTGGATGAGATTCCCGTGAACCCGGCGCTGGCCCAGTTCAGCTCGACCTTCCTGGACGACCACTGACCGGCGGCTACCTGTTTCTCGGATGGTCCACGGAAGGAGCGCGCATCGACGGGGCATATGCCGCGTTCATTGTGACGCAGGAGCTAGACGGTCGAATTGTCCTTTGGGGGGCGACCCAGAGCGCCGGGAGCGGAGCGCTCGCGATCGAGAATGAGTGGGGTGCGGACGTCGGAAACGCTGAGGATTCCGACCCGCGTTTCGCGGAGCTCATCGACGCTTGGTTCCACACCAACGGCTACCCGGTGCCGGGCGAGACATGGGAGGTCATCGGGGAGGGCGCGGGCGTCGAAGATCTGCTGCTGACGGTCGGTCAGCTGCCGCCAAGCGGCTACGGCCCCGGCTGGCGTGACGTGCTTGCCTGGTTGAAACGCCTCTTTTGTTGTCTGTTCGGGAACTGCCGACCTCCCGGCGATCCGCATGGCGACGACGATGGCGACGGGATTCCCAATAACCGCGACAACGACGACGACAATGACGGAGTTCCCGATGGCGAGGAGGACGACGACGGGGACGGAATTCCAAACAACCGCGACCTTGATGACGACAACGATGGGACTCTCGACGTGAACGAGGACGACGACGGAGACGGCCAGCCAAACAATCGCGACGGAGATGATGACGACGACGGGATTCCCGACCACGAAGACGATGACGATGGCGATAACGTCCCCAACAACAACGACAACGATGATGACGGGGACAGCGTTCCAGACGATCAAGAAGATGATGACGGCGACGGCGCGACGAATGCGAACGACAACGACGACGACGGTGACGGTACGCCCGACGGGCAGGAGGACGATGACGGCGACGGACTTCCGAGCGACGCGGACTCCGATGACGACGGCGATGGCGATGATGACGATGACGACGATGATGGGGGCGGCGGCGGCGGCGGAAGTGGCGGGAACGCGTTCACCATTTCCGTGGGAGCCGTCGCGATTGATACGCGCCCGCTTCTGGCTTGGCCGAACAGAACGGAAATCGCTCCACCCCCGACGGGCTTCCAGTGGAGCCGGGCGCGCGGCGGCATGTTTCCGGTGGTAAGCGGTTTCGACGAGCTGGTCGGCGTCGCGATGGGATTCCGCGTAAGCCGTTCAACCTCGTCAGCGAGCTTGGATTGCGCGCGATCTACGGGACGACGGTATTGGCTGCGAACTCCGTCCAGTTTGATGCGAGCGTGCCGGATCCATGGGACATGAGTATCTATCTCCCACCCATCGCGCCGCTGCCGGTGTCGACGATCGGAAAGGCCTACACGCCGCTCCGCCTGGAATGGACGAGCGACGGGGTCATCTGGCGCGTGTTCTGTATCGCACAACCGAGCGTTTGGTACTTTGTGACAGCCGCGCCGCCTCTCTGTCCAGACCCGTTCGACGGCGGTATGGAGGCGCTGGCAGAGTACGCGTCAGCTTGCCATTCAAGTGAGTCGATCGCAACTTCTCTAGCAACCGGCCTCGGCACGTTGACATACCGCCCCGCCGACGGGGAACCGTTCGCACAGCTCCCGCGAATCGCGAGTACGGGACTTCCCGCAACGCTCCGGATCGGCGAGTCGCTTGAGCTGCAGCCGGTGGTTGAGGGCATGGGCGTCCCGAGCTACGTCACACTTCGCATAGACTCGTCCTACGGACACGTGGGCGCCGTACCGCGCACCGGCGGTCGGCTCTCATTGAAAGCGCCCGCTCGACTGCCATCGGCCGGGGGCAGAATCGAATTCGACGCTGAAGGTCGGGGGACTCGAATCCCCGACACCAGGCCCGTGGTCCCGACCGTCACCTATGTCGTTACCGCCCTAAACGACGACAACGTACTCGCACGGCACTCGACGACTGTCGAATTGCGCGAATGAGCTAGAATCGGGACATGCGCCTGAACCTCATCGCAGCCGTAATAGGCCTACTGTCCATCTCCGCCGGATCTGCACGTTGCCTGGCCGACGAATCGACCGTAACCGCGATTCGCTCCAAGCGCCTCTTCGCGCAGTTGGGTTTCCACCTGCCCGAGCCCCGGATTCATCCACAGGGACAGTACTACGACGTTCGGGATCGCTGGAAGTCCACTTCCATTTCCCAGCTACTGCTGGCTGTGCATGCCACGGTTGCAGACGCGGAACAAACGCTTGTCGAGCACCTGCTGTTTAGCGAGATTCCGTCCACGCCAACCACGGCCGCTTACGGGGACAAGCGTCTGCTCTTCATGACCGAATCCCAAACAACGGGTTCGATCGTCTTCCGCCGCGCTAACGTGGTTGTGGCGTTCTCGTGGAAGGGCCGGCTGGAAGATGGAACCGGCCTCGCCGTGCGGGTCGACGATCTGATTCAGAACGACCTGGAGGTGGCTCCACGCGGGACAATGACTCCGTCGCCTCGAATCGTCTCCACCAACGCGCCGGATCAGATTCGCCTGCGGGAGTCCATCGAAATCACGCCGATCCTCGAAGGGCTGGGGCCGTCGGAATCTGTCCAGATGCGGATGAGCGAAGTCGGCCGCATTCAGGCGATCTCCAGGCCCGTGGCCGGCGGCAAGCTGTTGCTGACCGGTCCTCACGCGCTGCCATCGCCCGGCGGCGAGGTTGTCACTCACGCTGACGGCAGCCGAACCATCATTCCGGCCACGCAGCCGGGCGCTCCGACCAAGCGATACGTGCTCGTGGCCGCTAATACGGATAACGTGTTCGTGCGCCAGTACGTGACGATCGAACTCCGCGAGTAAGCCGCTGGCGTGGCGGGCGGTGCCTATCTGAAGTTAGAAGTCAACGAACCTCTGCGCGAACGCGCCCGGTTGACTTCTGACGGGGGGTCCATGCATACGGTCGAGCTGCGCCGGGCTCCGAGCGGTGCTTTTTCTTTTCTGCGGGCTGGCGCGCGGGGCTACGTTCCCTCGCCCCTGACGGGGTTGAGGGAGGCGGCTCCAATCGTGAGTGGACGATCAGGGCAGGTCGCGGCTTTATTGCGACCCGGCCTAGCTCGGGCGGAGTTTGCCTGCGCGGCAGGTCGCGAAACGGCCGCGACCTGCCCTACTGGCTGTAACCGGGCCGCACCCGTGAGGAAGCGCTTGTGACTACCGTACCCTCTCCGCTCCCTCACGGTCGCGGCTCGGATAAGACACAAACTGTGTGAGGCACGACATTAGCCCGTCAGCAAGGCGATGAACGGATTAATGTCGAGCACATCCACCGAACCGTCGCCGTTGACGTCCCCCAGGTCGATGGCGCAGGCTGGATAGGCGGACGCGTACGCCGCCGAATCGGCCAGTGCCAGCGTGAACGCGTTGATGTCGAGGATGTTCGTCGCCCCATCGCAATTCAGATCGCCGAGCAGCGCGCCGCCGTAGAGAATCCTCACGGTCGCAACACCTGAGTCGCCCGCCGCGCTGGTCACGCGAAACGTCAGTCGGTCGCTGCCGACCGGCGTCCCAATCGGACGGTACAGGCGAAACGGGCCGCCGTAGCCGAACGCCGGCGAACACTTGGTCGGAGCGGTCAGCAACTCGTAGGTCAGCGGAGTTCCCGCGTCTGCGAACGTCGTGGGCAACTCCAGCAGAAACGGCTTGTCATTCCTGACGCGCTTCTGATAGCCGAACGCCGCCGGCGCCGCGCCGTCGGGCGTGCCGCTCGAATAGGCGATCGCGAGCGTCGTCGGCGGGCTGCGGACAACACGACCGTCGGCGAAAACGGCCTCTGCCTGCAGGCGCGACGTGCCGCCGCCGATCGTGCGGCCGTAAACATCCAGCATGGCGCTGCCGCCGGCTTCCGCGGCGATGACGCGGCCGTTCTGCACCAGCCGCATCTCGATCGGCGACCCGCCGGCGGAGGTCAGGTCGAACGTGAAGAGCGTCTGAAGATCGCCGCCGGAGAGCGAAGCGGCCAGCGTCGCGGCCCGGCCGTCATTGGCGACCGTCATGGACCCGATCCAGCGGCCGACTGATTTCACGAGCGTGCTGTCATAGGCCAGGACGCGCAGCTCGTGCCAGCCGTCGGCGATCGTGGCCGTGTCGATCATGAAGGAGCCGCCGGGCGTGATGAGGCCGCGCGACACGCCGTCCAGCAGCATCTCGAGCTGCGCGATGGTCGCGGTCGGATGCGACGTGGACGCGGTGGGCGTGAGCGTCACGGTCCCGGCAACCGGCGCGACCGGAGCATCCGGCACGCTGACCGTCGGGATGTGTGCGAATGGCCGCGTTAGCGGGTCGCCGTAGAACAGCATCTGAAACGGCACGTAGGCGGCGGCGCGGTAGATGGCTTCACCCAGCGAGAGTCCCTGCTGATAGAACGAAAACGCGCGGGCGTTGGGAAACTTGCCCGCGTAGTTGCAGGGTTCCTGCACGGCGCCCCACGATGCGCTGGCGCCCTTGGCGATCCAGCGCGACACCTTCGTCTGATCGGCGATGTCGAACGTCGCCGCCCAGCTCGTGAGGTGATCGCCATAGGCGCCGGGCAGCAGCGTCATGCTCGTGCCGTCGATGTCGGGCGCCGCCCAGCCGGTCATCACGCCGATGGCGGCCGTGGCGCCCCCGGGAAGCACGCCCGACTGCACCTCGGCCAGGCCGCCGTCGACATTCACGATCCGGTCGCGGACCTGCGCGAACAAGTCGTCACGCGGGCCGCTGCGGTCCACGTCGCTGGTCTGCATGAAGTAGAACGTGCCGGCCGGCCGCGTGCCGTCCGCCGCCACGCTGCGGTCAATCATGGCCGTGATCTCGGCCGGCGTATTGCCGAGCTCGCCCGTGTATCCCAGCATGGCGGCCAGGAAGTAGCGGCGGGCGCTGGTGGAGGTGCTCGGCGATCCCGACAGCCAGGCGGTGGAACTGTCGAACGCGCGCGCGGTGTAGTCGCCGCGGTAATAGCGGCTGATCGCGGTGGACGGGTAGTTGCCGGCGAGCACTTCGTTGCGAATGAACGACATGAAGTAGCACGCGCTCGTCGAGAATCGGAAGACCGGTGCGCAGCCGTCGGTCACGATTCCGGAAGCGGCGATCCAGTAGCTCCCGCCCGACGGAACGATGATGTAGTCGACATGATCCTCGATCGCGGCGTTGGCCAACTGGCCGAAAAGCGCGTCGTAGCTGTTCACGCCGAACGTGCTGTAGTTCGGCGCAAGCGGATCCATGTAGATGACGTTGGCATCCGGGATATTGCGGGCGTTCTTGTAGTAGTTGCCGATGTAGAGCGATTCGGCGTTGGTCGGGTCAATAATCAGCAGCGCGTTCTCCGGCGTGCCGCCCGCATAAAGCGATGGCGGCGCTGCCATGAGCGTCAGAAGTACGGGAATCAACCAGAGAATGAGCCGTTTCGACATCCCAGCAGCCCTCTCGCGCCCTGCGGTTGCGTCCGTCGCAAGATGATCATCGCCATTCAGTGCGGCTGCGCCAAGACAAATGCGGCAATCGCAGCGCTCTTTCCGAGCCGCGACCGTGGGGGAGCGGAGCCTGCAGAACCGCTTGCTTACGCGCGCGGCCCGGATCGAAACGGCGGTTACGCGATAGGCTCTTGCCAAACGTCGCGGCGGGGTTGCCAGACGAGTTGTTAGCGGACGCGCGCAGAACAGAAACCGACGCGGGCGGGCCGGAGGGAAGCCCTGCCCGCGCCGTGCTCCCAGCGTCCGGGAACGTTGCTTAGTTGCAGGGCTGGCTCGTCACCTGGGCCGGCGTGTTCTCCAGCACAATGCCGGTCGGACCGTCACGCGACACGCCGAAGACGTTGCTGCTGAATGTGGACCCCTCCAACGGTTCCAGTTGAATCACCGCGCCGACCAGCGCATCCAGCGCCACCGTCCAGCGGCCCGTCTGCTGCCCCTCGCTCGGATTGAACGGCGGGCGATCCTCGAACTGCCGCCGGGCATACTCGCCTGACGCACACAGGATCAGCGTTTCGTCCACCAGGAACGGCCGCCGGGCGTCCGGAGCCGACTCGAAGCGCACATCGTAGCGCTTCTCGGCGAGGACGATCGGATCGGCCGCGATTTCTTCCGCGTCGCGACGGAGGCGCGCCAGGTCGGCGCAAACGTCGACGCGATCTTCGCTGATGAGCACCGGGTCACCGGCGATGAACAGCTTGCCGGCGGCGTCCGTCTCAACCGCGAAGCGCCGCGTCCCCGGCTGCGGCGTGGCCAGCGACGGCTCCTCGCTCAGCACCAGCACCGCCAATCCGTCCGGCTGAATCTCAACGTTCCACGTGCCGGCCGAGCGCTCGCGCGAGTCGCCGCCGCCGACATCGGAACTGAAGAAGCTCTGACGATCGAAGACGAACCGACCGAACTTGCACAGGTGCAGCTCCGTGCGGGCGCTCAGGAACGCGTCGCGATCGCTGTTGCCGAGGTTGCTGTCGAGGCTGAAAAACTTGTCGCCCAGCAGCTCGGTGAACCGCTCAGCGGACGGCGCGTCGTCTGTGCCGGCGTCGCCCGCATCGGCGCCCGACCCGCCGCCTCCCAGCGGCGTGCCGCCGTTGGCGTTGGTGGCAGGCTGCGACGGATCGCTGCCGTCGGCTGGAGGCGGTTCTCCGCCGATCGGGTCGCGGCCCGAAACGACGCCGTCGTCGCCGTCGTCGCGTCCGCCTGCATCCGCCTCACTGACGAGAATCGTGTTGCTGGTGCCATCGGTGATGTCGGCAAGACGAACTCCGGCGAGCCGGCCGAGATCGACATTGACTTCGTCCGGGCATCCGGCGACGCAGGCGAGCGTCAGAAGAGTGGTTGTGGCGGCGACGATTCGCTTCATGGAATGCTCCTCAGCGCGGGCGGCGGCGGCCGACATGGCCGGGCGAGCCGGACTGCTGCGAACCTGTCACGCACGAAGAACCGGCGCGGACCGGGAAATTCGCGCGGGGCGTATCTTCGATCGGCCGCATGAGCACGCTCGCCGGGAGCCGCGCGCCGGCGTAGGCTGCGCGAGGGTTCTCATTCGTCCGTAGCATCGGACCGCTGCGTCCGACGCTGAAATCGCCGTCGGACGCAGAGGTCCGACGCTACTGGCGGCGTCCCAGGAGACTCAGCACATGCAGCGTTTCGTTCGACGTGCGTCGATGTTCGTCGTGGCCACAGCGCTGATCGCGCCGCGGCCGGCCGGCGCCGACGTGTCGCTCAATAACCTGTTCGGCGATCACATGGTGCTCCAGCAGGGCGCCCGCAATAAGGTGTGGGGAAAGGCCGCGCCGGGCGAGGCTGTCACCGTGAAGCTCGGTCCGCAGACGCATTCGACCGTGGCCACAGCCGACGGCACGTGGCAGGTGCTGCTCGACCCGCTGAGTGAGTATGGCGGCCCGCACACGCTCACCATCGCCGGCAAAAACACGCTCGCGTTTACCGATGTGCTGATCGGCGAGGTGTGGATCTGCGCCGGCCAATCGAACATGCAGTGGAGCGTGAACCAGTCGAAGGACGCGGATATCGAAAAGGCGGCGGCGAAGTTCCCCGACATCCGACTGCTCACCGTGCCGAACGTGGGCACGCAGGAGCCGCAGTGGAATTTTGAAGGCCGCTGGCAGACCTGCTCGCCGGAGACGGTCGGGGAGTTCTCGGCCGTCGGCTACTTCTTCGGCCGCCGGCTGCACGAGACGCTGGGCGTGCCGATCGGGCTGATCGACAACGCCTGGGGCGGAAGCGCCGCCGAAGCCTGGGTGAGACGGGACAAGCTCGCGGCCCACGCGCCGCTGAAGGCGCTGCACGAGCGCTGGGTGAAAGTCGAGCAAGGCGACGCGACGGTGAGGGCGGAGTACGAAAAAAGAATGGCCGAGTGGCGGGCCGCCGTCGAGAAGGCCAAAGCCGAAGGCAAGCCGGCGCCGTGGGAACCCGCCAGCATTGAAGCCCTGCTCAAGGGCAACGCGCGACCGGGCAACATCCACGCCGGCGTGCTTGCGCCGTCGATCGGATACGGGATTCGCGGCGTCATCTGGTATCAGGGCGAGTCGAACGCGGACCGGGCGTACCAGTATCGCGAGCTGTTCCCGTTCATGATCAAGTCGTGGCGCGAGGAATGGGGCCTGGGCGATTTTCCCTTCTACTGGGTGCAACTGGCCGATTTCATGTCCCAGGCGACTGAGCCGGGAGAGAGCGCCTGGGCCGAGCTGCGCGAGGCGCAGACGATGACCATGAAGGCGCTGCCGAACACGGGCGAGGCCGTGATCATCGACCTCGGCGAAGGCAAGGACATTCATCCGAAGAACAAGCAGGAAGTGGCCAGCAGGCTCGCGCGCTGGGCGTTGGCGGAAACCTACAAGCTGCCGGCAGTCGCGTGCCGCAGCCCGCTCTACAAAACAATGGAGAGGCAGGGCGACAAGATCGTTCTCTCGTTCGAGCACGTGTCGAGCGCCGCCGACTGGCGGCCGTTCGACGTGAACGAGCCGGTCGGGTTCACGATCGCCGGGGCAGACAGGAAGTTCGTCGCGGCGAAGGCGACAATCCTGCCGGACGGCCGAATCGAGGTGTCGAATCCCGCGGCGGCGAAGCCGGTGGCGGTGCGCTATGCTTGGGCGGACAATCCGGTCTGCAATATGTACTCCGCGGTGGGGCTTCCGCTGACGCCGTTTCGGACGGACGATTTTCCGGGTACGACGATGGGGAAGGACTGACCCGGAGCGATCTATTCGTACGCCGTTGGCCCGGGCGGGATAGATGTAGCCCGGCCGCCCCCGGCCGGGTCGCCCGTCGTAGCGTCGGCCCTCGGTGGCCGACGACGATGTGGTATGGGCTTCCAGCCCGTTCGATATCTGTTTTCACGGGCTTCCAGCCTGTCGTCGTAGCGGCCGACCTCCGAGTCGGCCGCCCGCGCTTCGCGCGCCGCGTCGCCCCGGCTATACTACTCGCGAAGCCGCGGCACACGCGAAGCGCGATCGATCAACGTGGAATAGTGCCACCGGCCCTTGCCCCGAACGACGAATGAGAATCCCGTCGGCGGCAACGATCTCGCGCGACAAACGGGTAAGATACCTATTGGTTTCGGCCCCCTGGGATGACGAGCGACGTCGCCGGGCGAAAGGAGTTTAGGCCATTTCACGTCGGGCGCCGCTGAATCTCCTCGCCACCGCGCTGACCGGGGCCGTCGCTCCTGCGATCGGCACCGGACAATCATGCGACCCTGCGCCTTGTTTCCAGGGCCTTGATAGCCTCCAGATCGGCGGTGTTTATGCTTCCGCGGGCCGGTTCTCTGCGGACGGCTCGTCGGTTATTGGAGTCGTATCGCCTACTTCCGGTACCTATCTGCCGTTTCGCTGGCGCCACAACACGGGCATGACACTGCTCGGATCGGCGCCCGGCACGAACATCACGTTCGCGACGGGCGTTTCGGGCGATGGCGCACTGGTCGCCGGGTACGGATACCAAACCAGCGCCAGTGATTGCACTGTCCTGAGACATCGCGCCTTCCTCTGGACCGAAGCCATGGGCCTGCAGCTCCTTGCGGATCTTCCGGGCGGATGTACTGGATCAAGCGCGTACGACGTCTCGCCGGACGGGCAGATTCTCGGAGCGTCGGTTGCGCTTGACACAACGTACCCGCCTTTCTACCCGACTATCTGGATCGACGGAGTACCGCGGCAGTTGGATCCAGACCTGCTTGGCGGCGCGCAGGTTATCTCAAACAACAAGACCTGGATTGCAGGAAGCCCCGGTTACGCGCCATTCGCCTGGCGCTGGTCTGAGGTGACTGGACGACAGATGTTTTCGACCTCCGGGAAGCACACGTCGACCAATGGCGTTTCGAACGGTGGAAAGGTGGTCGGCAGTACTTTCCAGCCGCCCCAGGGGGGTCAGACGGCATGGGTTTGGACTCCGGAGAGCGGAACAGTGTTTCTGCAGCGGCTGCCGCCGACCGGGATTCATGCTGGAGCGGCCGGGGTCAGCGCGGACGGGTCAATTGTCGTGGGCTGGGGGACGGGAACGGGCCTGGTATGGAGCGGACCGACTCACGCTGTTCAAACGGTTGCGAGTTTCCTCGAGGCTCACGGTGTGCAGATCCCGGTCGGCTGGGCACTCTACTCTGCAAATGACGTTGTCATCGCAAATGGGAGTGTCAATCTGCGGCCGGGGTGGCAACCCGCAAGGTCGGGAAGAGCCTTGGCTCGCACGTTTCTCGGTGGCTGCATCGGACTTGCCCGGGGACATGAACTGCGACGGCGAGCTCAACATGATGGACGTTCAACCCTTCATCGGTGCATTGGTTTCGCCTCTGAACTACTACGATGAGTTCCCGACCTGCCCGATTGGCAACGGCGACATGAACGGCGACTCAAGAATCGACATTCTGGACATCAACCCGATTGTTGCGCTGCTGATGGACGGTGGCTAGCAGCCCGTTGAAAAACGCGACGAAGCCGCGCGAAGTAGGCGAATTCCCCGACCAAGACCCGGCCGAGGGCGGCCGGGCTACACTTTTTCAACGGGCCGCTAGGGTGGCCATCGGGACTCGCCCATCGACGCGATTGGGACTCGGATGTCGCCGCGCGCTGGCGCTTGGGGCTCGGATTGCGTTTCGTACGGTGGGCCGTGCCCACCATCCGGCGCGTCCGAGCGCAAGAAGAGGTGGGCGCGGCCCACCCTAATGTCATGACAAAGCTGTCTCCCTCGGTACGGTGTACCGTACCAACGGCCTTGTTTCGGGCCAACATGGAAAGGGAGACAGCCAATGATTCTTGTAGGCGCAGACGTGCACGTTCGCAACAGTTTTTTGTATTCGACGGATTTCGACGGGAAGCGGTTGGGACACGGACGTGTCTCGCACCAGGGGAAAGATTCCTTGGAATCACGGCGCGTGGCCGGGGACACGGAGCGCTTTGTCATGGATACGCGGCTGCAACGTGTTTGACACGCGCAGTTTCGTCGCCCTACTCTCCGGCGGTTGACGCCCCTCGCCCCCGTAAGGACGCAAGCGTGAAACCGCGCCGCAGCTTCAAATTCGACCGCTCGGCGATTTCGTTCGCCAACCTCGGCGACGACGATTCGCTCGAATTCTGGCTCAGCCGTCCGCCGCAGGAGCGCATGGCTGCGCTCGAGTTTCTCCGCCAGCAGGTGTTTGGCTATGATCCAGCTTCTGCCAGAGTTCAGAGAGTTCTTGAGTTTGCTGAACTCGAACCGCGTCCGGTGCCTGCTCATCGGCGGGTACGCCGTCGCGTTTCACGGTCATCCGCGAACCACCGGCGATCTGGACGTGTGGATCGCGGCTGACCCGGCAAACATCAACGGCCTGCGCCGCGCCCTGCTTCAATTTGGGTTCCCCGAGTCGTCGATTCCCGCCGGCGTGTTCATCGAGCCGCGCACGACGCTGCGAATGGGCTTCGAGCCGCATCGAATCGAGGTTCTCAAGACCATCGCCGGGGTCGAGTTCGAGGCCTGCTGGGCGCGGGCTGACAAGGTCCGCCTTGACGGCGTCGACGTGCGGATCATCGGTCGGGCCGATCTCGTGACCAACAAGCGCGCCGCCGGGCGACTGAAGGACCTGGCTGACGTGGAGGCGCTCGAAACGCCGAAGCGAAAACCGCGCCGCACCGCCGCCCGAAAACGCCGGCCGAAACGATAGGCGCGCGCTTCCGTTCAAGGGATGAGCGGGCTCGATCAGAGCCGCGACCGTGCGGGAGCGGTGCGTAGAGAACCGCTTGCTCACGCGCGCGGCTCGGATTCCGCTTGCTCACGCGCGCGGCTCGGATTCCGCTTGCTCACGCGCGCGGCTCGGATGTGACGCCGGACGTTACGTGCCGGTTTCGAGCCGGCTCAGCAAGTCCGCGTCGCGGGCGGCGAGGCTGGGGATTGCCTCGCCCGCGTAAGTCGCGACGTCGATCGGAAACACCTCGCCGCCGTCCAGGCGGCGCATCGCTCCGCCCGCCTCGCACACCAGCAGCCAGCCAGCGGCGATGTCCCAGAGCTTGCTGTCGGAAATCAGCGCCGCGTCCATGCGGCCTTCGGCCACGAGCGCGAGGTGCAGCGCCGTCGAGCCGAGATTCCGCACGACGACGCGGTCCACCCACGAGTGAATGAGGTCGAACGCCGGCCCGCGGCTCGTGCTCGGAATTCCCGCGACGGGTTTCTGGCTGATCGCGCCGCCGGCGCGCTCGTGCGACCAGCGCGCGGCGGGCTGAGCGTTGACGAGAAGTCCGCCGCCGGTGCGGGCGGAAAACATCTCGTCCAGATCAGGCCAGTAGATCGCGCCGGCCACGGGAAAGCCGCCGTGCATGACGGCGACGGAACACGCGTAGAGCGGGACGCCGCGAAGAAAACTGCGCGTACCGTCGATCGGGTCGATGATCCAGCAGTAGCCCTCGTCGCGGCGCGGCGGCGTTGGGAACGATCCGGGTGGAACGGGCGTCTCGCCCGATCCGGGTGGGACGGGCGTCTCGCCCGATCCGGGTGGGACGGGCGTCTCGCCCGTCCTGTCCGAGCCAGGAACGGGCAAGATGCCCATTCCACCCGACGCAACGGGCAAGATGCCCATTCCACCCGACGCAACGGGCAAGATGCCCGTTCCACCCGACGAGTTTCTCCGGGTCGGCGCTGGGATGTCCTCTTCCGCAATGATCGCATCCCCCGGCCGCTGCGCCAGAACCGCGACGATCGCGGCCGCCTGCGCCGCTTCGTCGGCGTCGGTGACTTCGCTGCCGTCGGCCTTTCGCCGCGCGTGAAGCTCGGTTTTGAACGCGGCCCGCGCCACACTGCCGCCGGCGCGGGCGGCGGTTTCGGCGAGAAGCCGCAGCGAATCCAGAAACGCGGCGTTAAGGGCGTTAGGCGCGGGGCGCGGCGCGTTCATCGCGTTTTCTTCGGCGCCTTGCCGGAGGCCTGGTCGGCCGAGCGCTGCAACTCGTCGTACTGGGCGGCCATCCGTTTCAGAAAGCGCGCCACGATGCCGGGCGAACGCGGCTTGTTCGCCGCCGGTCCGAGCAGCTCGCGCCGCGCCTTGTCGCGGTCGATCTGCCGGCGGATGCGGAGCGACTCGAAAATGCCGAAGACGTTGGTCGAGAGCCAGTACAGGTTCAGCCCCGATGGCATGTAATAGAACATGAACGGAAACATGATGCTCATCATGGTCGCGATCATCTGCTGCTGGCGGAGCTGCTCCTCGGGCGACATGCCGCCGCCGGGCTTGTGCTGGCCGGCGCGGGCCGCGTCCATCTTGGCCTGCATCTGCGGCTTGGGCATGTACTTCTGCTGCAGGTACATGCTCACGCCCATCAGGATCGGCAGCACGTTCAGCGACGGGACGTTCGTGAAGATCGTCCCGATCAGCGGCAGCCAGCCCAGGATCGGAATCGTGATCGGCTGCGCGAAGTGAATCAGCGCGTCGGGGCTGGACAGGTCCTTGATCCACCAGCCGTCGAATGGCGCCAGGCGCATGTGCACGTCGGTGTTCAGCCCCTGCCACAGCGCCACCAGGATCGGCATCTGGATAAACAGCGGCACCATCGCCACCAGCGACGCCGCCGGGTTTACGTTCTCCTCGGCGTACAGCCGCATCATTTCCTGCTGCTGCTTGACCTTGTCGTCGGCCAGGCGCTCCTTGATTTCGTTCATCTTCGGCTGGATGCGGACCATCGCCTCCTGCATCTTGAACATCGATTTCTGCTGGAAGACGGCCAGCGGGTGCAGCAGGCCGCGGACGATGATGACCAGCACGATGATCGCTATGCCGTAGTTGCCGACGACGAACTTGATGCCGCGCAGCAGCTCGGTCATCAGGTAAGGCAGCGGCTGAAAAGTGCACATGCAGGTCTGATCGATGCCCTGGGTCAGGTGATACCCGACCTTGGCCGCATCGTCGAATTCCGGATTCACGCGCGCGAGAATGTCCGAGTCCTTGGGGCCGGCGTAGATTTCGAAGCGCTGCGACGCGCTGCCGCCGGCGGGGATCGGGACGGCGGTCGTGTAAATCCGTGCGAGCAGATCGCCGGGGTCCGTCTCCGGCGACGCGACCGTTCCGAGCCGTCCCTCGACGCGCTGGATCAGCTTGCCGGCGCCGTCGCCCAGCGGGCGGGTGAAGACGCCGAAATAGCGATCCGTCAGCGCGGTCCAGACAAAGTCTCCGGCGTCGGCGCCGAGCAGCTTGGCGGCTTCTCCGGCGTCCATCGACTTTTTCAAGCCGGCGCGCTGCTGCGGATGAGCGATGGCGACGTTCGCGCCCGGCTTGTGCTGGGCCGCCATCACGCGGCGCATGTCATACTGCGGGCTTTCGCGGCGGATGCCGATCGGACCGTCGTGCCCGATGATGACGGAGAGCGTGCGCTCGCTGAGATTCTCGATTCCCAGCGACAGCTCGATCAGCGGAGCGCCGCGCTTCACTTCGTAGGTCTTCGTCAACCGCAGCACGCCGCCGCCGGCCGGATCGTGCAGGGTGGATGTGAAATCAACGCGGTCCGTACTGTGCGACGCGACTCCCCAGATCAGGTCATCCAGCAGCCACGAGCGGTTGTCGAACTCGCGCACCACGATCTGGTAGGTGGCGAACGACGTGCGCTCGCGGTCGCGGTCGGCGACCGGGCGAATCAGCTCGTAAGGGCGCTTCGCATCGGCCGCGTCCTTGTGAACGAAGCGGTTCTTCTTGTCACGCTCCGTCAGGTGAATCCGCCGGATGGCGGCGCCGCGCGGCGACAGCTCCACCTCCAACCGCTCCTGCCCGTCGCGGCCGCCGAGCGTCAGCAGCTCTTCGCTCTGGCCGGCCGAGAACGCCAGCGCCGGCCCGGGTTGCGAGCCGGCCGGGCTCTCGGCCACGGGCGGAGCGCCCGGGGCGCTGGACCCGGCGGGCGTCGTCTGAGCCGGCGGACGTGGGGGAAAAAAGCGGTTGAGAATGAACGTATAGGCGACGTAGACCAGCAACGCGACCAACAGAGCCTGGACTAACTGCTTACTATCCATGCCAACCTGCGTGGGTTCGGTCGGATCCTCGACGCGCCGGCCGCGCACTTGCCGCGGCCGCCCGGGTAAAGCCGGATCGGCGATTGTAGACG